>NZ_JBICXU010000050.1:0-26161 GCF_043200435.1 Streptomyces sp. NPDC048416 | reverse complement strand
AAGGGACGGCGCCCCTGGACAACGGACCGGTCCCGGACTTTGAAGTCCATCGCATCCCCTGGGCTGGGGTGTTGCGACGACTCCTAGAGCCCAAGCTCGGGGTGCGGGCCCTCGTGCGTGCCGGGGCCGGGTTCCGTCAGCGGATGTCCACGACCAGGCGGTAAGGGCCGCGGGCGGGTTCCTTCCGCAGCTTGTCGCGCAGTTCGATGTCTTCGGCCGTCAGCTGCTGCGGGCCGCTGGTGAGGGGCACACCGCCGACCCGTTCGCCGAGCGGGACCGGCCGCACGTGGTGGTGCGGCACCGTGACGACGGTGAAGGCCGTCGCTCCCACGATCAGCGCGGTGAACGCGATCGCGGCCCGGGTCCAGAACCGGCGCCGCCGCTCGCTCCCGGTGCGTACGACCGGCGCCGACGGCAGCGCGGTGACGCAGGAGGGCGGCCCGGCGAGCGCGAGATCGGTGATGCGGTCGCGCAGCACCGACGAGAGGGCCTGCGGGTTCTTGGCGCCGGCCGCGGCGGGCACCCGGTCCACGAGGGCGGACCGCGCGTGAAGCACGCGGCTCGCGGCGGCCGGTGTGCTTGCCTGCGTCTCGGCCGCCGTCTCCGGCAGGTCGAGGCCGAGCCCGTCATAGAGCAGTACCGTGCGCCGGTACACGGGCGGCAGTTCGAGCAGCGCGTCGAGCAGGGCCCGGCGTTCGGACTCGACCGGCGGCCGGTCGGGGTGCTTGTGGGTGCGCCGGAAGCGGTGCCAGGGGGCCATCGCGTACTCGTACGCCGCTGTCCGCACCCAGCCCGCCGGATCCCGGTCGGTGGCCACCTCGGGCCAGTTCTCCCAGGCCAGATGGAAGGCGCGCTGCACCGACTCCCTCGCGAGCCGGGTGCGCCCGGTGAGCAGATAGGCCTGCTGGGCGAGCGCGGGCGCGGTGGCGGCGTACAGCGCGTCGAACGCCTCGGCCGGGGTGAGCCCTTCGCGGACGGCCGGCTGCGGTGCGCTGTGCTGCACGGGGTCGGGCTCGGGGTGCGGGGCGGGCCGCGGCGCGTCGGGAGCGTCGGGAGCGGGCGAGGTGAGCGTCGCGGGCCCGGCGCCGGACCGGGGCGCGCCGCCCGCCCGGGGTTTGCCCGCCGGGGCGTCGGCCTGCTGACCGCCCTCCCGTGGCCGCTGCCGCTCCGGAAGAACGCCTACGCCGCCCCTCGTCAGTGCCCCCGCATCGCTCAGCGTGCCCGACTTGAGCGCTTCCCTCGCGGGTTCGGGCACGGTGAAGGCGGTGGGGGCGGCGGGGCCTGTGGGGCTGGTGGGGCCGGTGGGGGCAGCCTCGGAGTGGGGGGCGGGCGCGGGGTGGTCGGCGCGCGGATGCGGCGACGCGGAGGGCTTTGCGGTCCGTCCCCCGGGCCTCGACGGCTGGGGGGAGGCTCCGTCGGCGGCCGGCTTGGGCCGGGTGTGCACCACGTGCGGCTTCGCGGGCGGCTTGGCCGAACTCGCCGTCTGGACGCGGGCCGGGGCGCCCTGGCGACCCGTCTTCGGCTCGCCGCCGCCCTCGCCGTCGCCGTCGCCGGGGCGGTCGGTCGGCGGTTCGTCGTCCACGGCGGGGCGGTCGGTCAGTGGTTCGTTGCGTTCGCCGGGGCGGGCGGTCGGCTGTTTCTTCCCTTTGGCGGGGCGAGTGGTCAGCGGTTCATCGTCTTCGCGGGGACGGTCCGTCGGCGGTTCGTTGCCTTCGGCGGGACGGCCCGTCAGCGCTCCGTCGCCTTCGCCGGGGCGGTCGTTCTTCGGGCCGCGGACGGCCGCCCGGGGGTGGTCCGTCCTGGGGCTGCTGCCGTCGGCGGAACGGTTCGTCTTGGGGCTGCTGCTACCGTCGGCGGAACGGTTCGTCTTGAGCCCACTGCCCTCGCGGGGGAGGCCCGTCTTGGACCTGCTGCCGTCGGCGGAACGTTCCGTCCATTCCGTCCTGGGGCCGCCGCCCGCGCCAGGACGGTCTCCGGCTGCCGCCTTCGCCTCCGCCTCGAAGGTGGCGAGCAGCCGCGCGTAGATGGCGCGCCTGCGCCCGCGCGGCGCCGTACGCCCGGTCTCCCAGGAGCGCACGGTCGCCGGGGTGACGCCGACGGCCGCGGCGACCTGCGCCTCGCTCAGCGACTTCGCCTCGCGCAGACGGCGCCGTTCCTTGGGGGTGGGCAAGGGGGACATGGCATCGGTTTCACCGGTACCGGCCGTGCTCTGTGTCATGAAGGGCTCCCAGGACTCTTCGCGAAGGCCGTGTCGGCTCGTGCACCCGGGACGAGGCGGCTGGAAATGACCCGGATGAAAAGTACATAACCGTATATTGGGCGACACATCGGTCATTCGCCTATTACGCGGAGAAAGCGCGTGTCGTTGGCAGCATGGCCGCGTGACCCAAGTGACCGATCGCAGCCTTCCGTTGCTTTCCGCCCCGGCGCGCTCCTCCGTGCTCGCCACCTGTTTTCTGCGCGGCGCGATCGCGGCGGGGCTCGGGCTCGGCGCCCTCGCCGTGCTCGTGATGGTGCTGTGGATCAGCTCTCCGTACCCGGACAGCGGACCCGGCGGCGCCCTGCGCACGGCGGCCTCGCTCTGGCTGCTCGCCCATGGAGCCCAGCTGGTCAGACCCGAGACGCTGACCGGCACACCCGCCCCGGTCGGGATCGTTCCGCTGCTTCTGACGGCGCTGCCCGTCTGGCTCGCCCACCGCACCGCGCGCGATGCGCTGATGCCGGGCGACGACGAGACGTACGGAGCCGAGCACACCGCGCAGCTGCCCTCCGGGTGGGCCGTGTTCGGAGGTGTGACCTGCGGCTATCTGGTGATCGCGAGCGCCACCGTGCTGTACGCGTCCGCCGGCCCGCTCCCCGCCGACCCGCTCGGCGCCGCGCTGCACCTGCCGCTCACGGTGGTGCTCGCGACCGCCGCCGGAGTCTGGACCGGGCACGGCCGCCCGCTCGGGCCGCTGCCCGGCCGGGTTCCGGCGCGCGTGCGCACTGCCCTTCTGGACGTCCGTACGAGCGCCGCGGCACGCGCCGCGGGGGCCGGAGTCGCGACCCTGTGCGGTGGCGGGGCGCTGCTCGCGGCGGCCGGACTCGCCTGGCACATCGGCGTGGCCGAGGACGCGTTCCTGCGGCTCGCCGAGGACTGGTCGGGACGGTTCGCGGTCCTGCTGCTCGCCCTCGCCCTGGTGCCGAACGCCGCGGTGTGGGGCGCGGCGTACGGGCTGGGGCCCGGCTTCGCCGCCGGTACGGGGACGGTGGCGAGCCCGCTCGGCGTGACGGGCACCCCGGTGCTTCCGCACTTCCCGCTGCTCGCGGCGGTGCCGTCGGGCGGCCACGGCACGTGGTGGAACTGGGCGGCGGCCGGGGTGCCGCTCGCGGCCGGTCTCGTCCTGGCCCGGTTCACCGCGCGGGCGGCCGTGGCCGAGGGGTGGGGGCGCAGGGAGACCGCGCGGAACGCCCTGTACGGCGCGGTCCTGTGCGGCTGCGCCCTAGCCGCACTCGCCGTCCTCGCGGGCGGGCCGCTGGGCAGCGGGGCCCTCGCCTCGCTCGGCCCGGTCTGGTGGCGTGCCGGGGGCGCGGCCCTGCTGTGGACGGCGTTCGTGGGGGTGCCCGGCGCGGTGCTTCTGCGGGCCTGGCGGACCCGACGGGTCTCGGCGCGGGTTTCGGCGCGGGATTCGGCGGAGCCGAAGCCGCCGCAGGCGTCCCTGGGGGCGGCGCCGCGGGCCCGGATCGCCGGGGTGTTCTCGTGGCGGCCATGGCGCGATGCGACGGGCCGGCCGTCGTCGGATGCGGCGGCGGGGGCCGACCGGGACGACTACGAGCCGTACGACTTCCTGCCGGTGGGCGACGGCGGCCTGTGGCACGAGGACGGGGCTCGGGAGGCCCGCTGGGCGGCGCTCAAGGAGGCGTCGGGCGGCCTGATGGCGGACATTCCCCCGCGCGGCAGCGTCCCTGCGCCCGAAAACGTCCTTGCGCCCGAAAACGTCCCCCCGCCCCCAAACGCCTCCCCGACCGGGATGCTGCCCCCGGCAGGAGGCGTCGAGCCCCCGCCGCCCCCGCCCGGCGCCCCGGAACCCGAGCCGCACGAGGAGGAACCGACGGCGCGACCCTCCGGGGACTAGCTGACCGGGCGGCTAGGTGACCGGGCGATCCGACAGCCGGCGCCAGGCCGGTACCGCGCCGGGGTGCGCCCTCGACCTCGCCCGGTACTTCGCCCGAGCTCTACTCCTTCACACCGAACAGCGGGACCAGCTTCTCCGGCAGGAGGTCGTTGCAGGAGAGCTGGCCCGTCTTGGTCAGGGCGTCGTCCACGCAGCTGTAGTAGTCGCGGTACACGATCTGCATCGTGAAGCTCGACGCCACCACCATCAGCGCGAGAACAGCCGTGACAAGGCCGGTCACCGCCGCCGTCACCTGCTGCTTGCCCGGCGCGGGCCGGGGCGTGGCCCCAGGGACGGGCCGGGGAGCGTGCTGGGGTGCGGACGGAGCGGCGGCGAAGGCACCCGCACCGGCACCCGTACCCGCCCCGGGACCCGCACCAGTACCCCCACCGGCACCCACTCCCACACCGGCACCCGCACCGGACCCGGCGGCCGGCTCCTGCGCCGGCTTCGGCTTCGGCTTCGCGCGCAGGGCGCTGATCGCCCAGTACAGACCGAGCGCCCCCAGCAGCAGCGCGATCTCCGGCATGTCGAACAGGGCGAAGAAGAACGCCCACATGCCGGACAGCAGGGCGTAGCGGGCCCGGCGCTGCGCCGGGTCCGTGGGGTCCCAGCGCAGTCCCGGCGCGGGCGGCGGGTTCTTGCCGGGGCCGCCCTCGGGCCGCTCCGGGCGCTGCCCGAACCCGCCGGGCGCGCGGCCGGGCTGCTGGTTGCTCCACTGGCTGCCCCAGGGCGAGCCCTGGCCGCCCTGGTGGCCGCCGTCACCCGGCGTCGGATGGCGCGGCCGCCACGGCTGGTCGGGCCGGCCCTCGGGCGGCGGGGCGAAGGGGTTGTCGTCGGCGGGGTCCGCTCCGCTGCCGTTCCCCGTGCCCTGCGGGCCCGAGTCCTCCGGGTCCGTCGAATGCGGGGAGCCGGGGGAGGAGGACTGGCGGGCTGCGAACAGCTGGTGGCGTCGGTCCGGCATCTGGTGAACGTCTTCCCCTCGGACCCGCTACCGGCCGGTCGGGCCAGGGAGGGTCACATCTCGCATGTAAGTGAAACAAGTACGTCGATGACGTCAGGCACGTCAGCAGGCCGACGTCACGTAAGTCGAACACGTGAGGAGCCCGGTCTCGTTCCCGGTCCCGTTCCCGGTCCCGTGCCCGGCGTCGTTCCCGGTCCCGTTTCCGGTTCGCTTCCGGGTCCGTTCCCGGTCCCCTGCACGTGAGACAGGTCTCGTCCCACGGCGTCCTCCCAGACGCTACCTGGCGGTCCGGCCCCCGTCCCGTGGGGGCCGTCCGGTGTGCCGGTATCGTTGCTGACGGTCGGCGCTTTCGTAGAGTTCCCCGTATCGAGGGGCACGATTCGTTCGTACGACCATACAAAGACGTACGACCGCGAGAAAGAGCCCCGCTGTGGCCTCCCCGCCCCCCTCCGCGTCCGCCTCTCCTGACGAAATCCTGCCCGAAAAGGCGCGTCCCGCCCGGCTTGTCGTGCTCGTGTCCGGGTCCGGTACGAATTTGCAGGCCCTGCTCGACGCCATCGCCGCCGATCCCGACGGGTACGGCGCCGAGATCGTGGCCGTAGGCGCCGACCGGGACGCCATCGTCGGCCTTGAGCGCGCCGAGCGGGCCGGGATCCCGACCTTCGTGTGCCGGGTCAAGGACCACGGTTCGCGCGCGCAGTGGGACGCGGCGCTGGCCGCCGCCGCCGGGGCGTACGCACCCGACCTGATCGTCTCGGCCGGGTTCATGAAGATCGTGGGCAGGGAATTCCTCGCCCGGTTCGGCGGGCGTGTGGTCAACACCCACCCCGCGCTGCTGCCCAGTTTTCCCGGAGCCCACGGCGTTCGCGACGCTCTCGCGTATGGCGCCAGGGTCACCGGGTGCACCGTCCACTTCGTCGACGACGGCGTCGACACCGGCCCGATCATCGCCCAGGGCGTGGTCGAGATCCGGGACGAGGACGATGAAACCGCTCTGCACGAGCGGATCAAGGAAGTCGAGCGCGCGCTGCTCGTCGATGTCGTGGGGCGCTTGGCCCGTAACGGCTACCGCATTGAGGGACGAAAGGTTCAGATCGGTGAACTCGGTTAACACGGACACCGTCAAGCCCATCCGGCGGGCGCTGGTCAGCGTCTACGACAAGACGGGTCTGGAGGAGCTGGCGCAGGGCCTGCACGCCGCCGGCGTCGAGCTGGTGTCCACCGGGTCGACCGCCGCGAAGATCGCCGCCGCAGGGGTGCCCGTCACCAAGGTCGAAGAGCTCACCGGGTTCCCCGAGTGTCTTGACGGCCGGGTCAAGACCCTGCACCCCAAGGTGCACGCCGGCATCCTCGCCGACCTGCGCCTCGACGCGCACCGGGCGCAGCTCGACGAGCTCGGGGTGCGCCCCTTCGAGCTGGTCGTGGTCAACCTGTACCCGTTCAAGGAGACCGTCGCCTCCGGCGCGAGCCCCGACGCGTGCGTGGAGCAGATCGACATCGGCGGCCCCTCGATGGTCCGCGCCGCCGCCAAGAACCACCCGTCGGTGGCCGTGGTCACCAGCCCGGCGCGCTACGCGGCCGTGCTCGATGCCGTCAAGAACGGCGGCTTCGACCTGACCGCCCGCAAGCGCCTGGCCGCCGAGGCGTTCCAGCACACGGCCGCCTACGACGTGGCCGTCGCCTCCTGGATGACCAATGTGTACGCGCCCGAGGAGACCGGGGGGAACGCGGCCCCGCTGCCCGAGTTCATCGGCGCCACCTGGGAGCGCAAGTCGACGCTGCGCTACGGCGAGAACCCGCACCAGGCCGCGGCCCTCTACATGGACGGTCAGCCCGGCGGGCTCGCCAACGCCGAGCAGCTGCACGGCAAGGAGATGTCCTTCAACAACTATGTGGACACCGAGGCCGCGCGGCGCGCCGCCTATGACCACGAGGACCCCTGCGTCGCCATCATCAAGCACGCCAACCCGTGCGGCATCGCCGTCGACGCCGACCTCGCCGCCGCGCACCGCAAGGCGCACGAGTGCGACCCGCTGTCCGCGTTCGGCGGCGTCATCGCCGTCAACCGGCCGGTGACGGTGGCGATGGCCGAGCAGGTCGCCGAGATCTTCACCGAGGTCATCGCGGCCCCGGGCTACGAGGACGGCGCGGTCGAGGTGCTGGCCCGCAAGAAGAACATCCGGGTGCTCAAGGTGGACGGCGCCCCGCACCAGCCCGGCGACCTCAAGGCGGTCTCCGGCGGCGCGGTGCTCCAGCAGACCGACGTCTTCCAGGCCGAGGGCGACGACCCCGCGAACTGGACGCTGGCGAGCGGTGAGGCGCTGAGCGAGGCCGAGTTGAAGGAACTCGCCTTCGCCTGGATCGCCTGCCGCGCCGTCAAGTCCAACGCGATCCTGCTCGCCAAGGACGGCGCCTCGGTCGGCGTGGGCATGGGTCAGGTCAACCGGGTCGACTCCGCGAAGCTCGCGGTGGAGCGGGCCGGAAAGGAGCGCGCGCGGGGCTCGTACGCCGCGTCCGACGCGTTCTTCCCGTTCCCCGACGGCTTCGAGATCCTGGCGGACGCCGGGGTCAAGGCCGTGGTCCAGCCCGGCGGTTCGGTCCGTGACGAACTGGTCGTCGAGGCGGCGAAGAAGGCCGGCGTGACGATGTACTTCACCGGCACCCGGCACTTCTTCCACTGAGTTCCGGTGAGCCCGGGTGAGCTCGGGAACACGAAGGGCCGCGCCCCGTACGGGATGCGGCCCTCGTGGTCAGCGTCCGGAACCTGGCGGTCCCGGGCTCACCGGCTCAGTAGCGCGGGCGCTTGAACCACTGGGCGCCGCTGTCCTTGCCGACGAACACGGCGATCAGGACGGCCAGTACGGTGTGGATCAGCCCGACCACGACGAACGGGTAGATGCCGAGCACCGCGGTCACGATGGCGAAAACCATCGTCGTGACGCGGAGTCCGTTGGCGCCCTTGCCGAACTTCACGGCGAGCACGATGGCGAAAACGAGCCAGGCCACCGCGAAGGCGGCGATGGCGTACAGCGCGCCGCTGGAGTAGTCGGCCAGCTGCTGGAACTGGACGTCGTCCTTCAGCTGGGCGTCGTTCTTGGCGGCGCTCACGCTGGCGGCCGCTATCAGCATCAGGACGACGCCGATGACCTGAAGGCCTGCGATGACCCACAGCATCACGCGGGCCGCGGAGACGGTTCCGGGCATGGTCTGCGGGCCCATGGGGGCACCGCCGTACTGCTGCTGCTGCGGGTACCCGTAGCCCTGCTGCGGCGCCTGCTGGCCCTGCGGGTAGCCGTAGCCGGGCTGGCCGCCCGGCTGCTGGCCGTACGGGTTGGCGCCCTGCTGGGGCTGCTGCCCGTAGGGGTTGTTCGGGTCGCCGAAGCTCATGACGGGCTTTCCTCCGTTGGTTGTGCGGGGACGACGCGGCCCGAGCGGAGGGATGGCTGTTCTGAGCGGATCGCCCCCCGGCACTGCCCGCGGCACTGCGCGGATCATCGTTCTAAATAAGACATAAGTTTGTCCAGCCGGATGCTGGATGTGTTGTGCAAGTGCAACTTGGGCGATCACGTGTCGCCCTGAAAGAATGGGAAACATGACCGCCCAGATTCTCGATGGCAAGGCCACCGCCGCAGCGATCAAGTCCGAACTGGCCGTCCGCGTGGCGGCCCTGAAGGAGCGGGGCATCACTCCCGGTCTGGGGACCGTGCTCGTCGGGGAGGACCCCGGCAGCCAGAAGTACGTCGCGGGCAAGCACCGCGACTGCGCCCAGGTCGGCATCGCCTCCATCCAGCGCGAGCTGCCCGCGACCGCGACGCAGGACGAGATCGAGGCGGTGGTGCGGGAGCTCAACGACAACCCCGAGTGCACCGGCTACATCGTCCAGCTGCCGCTGCCCAAGGGCATCGACGAGAACCGTGTCCTGGCCCTGATGGACCCGGCGAAGGACGCCGACGGGCTGCACCCGACGAGCCTGGGCCGTCTCGTCCTCAACGAGCCGGGCCCGCTGCCCTGCACCCCGTACGGCATCATCCGGCTGCTCCGCCAACACGGTGTGGAGATCAACGGCGCCGAGGTCGTCGTCGTCGGACGCGGCGTCACCATCGGGCGCTCCATGCCGCTGCTGCTGACCCGCCGCTCCGAGAACGCGACGGTCACCCAGTGCCACACCGGCACCCGCGACCTGTCGAAGCACCTGAAGCAGGCCGACATCATCATCGCGGCGGCCGGTGTTCCCCACCTCATCAAGCCGGAGGACGTGAAGCCCGGCGCGGCCGTGCTCGACGTCGGCGTCAGCCGGGACGAGACCGGCAAGATCGTCGGCGATGTGCACCCCGGCGTCGCCGAGGTCGCGGCCTGGCTCTCGCCGAACCCGGGCGGTGTGGGCCCGATGACCCGCGCGCAACTGCTCGTCAACGTTGTCGAAGCGGCCGAGCTCGCCGCCGCGGGCTGACACGAAAGGGCCTGACCCCATGGGTGCTGCTACGAGTCACGAGCCGTCCAAGGACGCGGAGTCCGCGCCCGCGAAGGGCGGCCCCGGCGCGCGCTTTCGTGCCCGCGGTTCGCGGCGGCCCCCGTCCGTCACCCGGGACACGGCGCGCCCCGAGGGCGGCGGTCGCGCCGCCGGCGGCGACGCGCCGGCCCCCGCCCGCCAGTGGCCGCTGCTGTGTGTGCTCGTCGCGGTCGGCCTCGGGCTCCTCATGGTGGCGGTCGAACCGTTCGGTGCGGCCTTCCGGGTCGGGCTCGTCATCATCGGCGCCGCTCTCGTGGCGGGCGCCGCGCTGCGCTGGGCGCTGCCGTCGGTCGGCATGCTCGCCGTCAGGTCCCGCTTCACCGACATCTCCACGTACGGAGTGCTGGGCGTCGCCATCGTGCTGCTCGCCCTGATGGCCCAGCCCCGCCCGTGGCTGAACGTGCCGTTCCTTGAGGACGCCGTCCACTTCACCGTGCGCTGAGGCCGGGCGTCCTTGAGGCCGCGCGTCCTTGGGGGGCGACGTCCACCTCGCCGTGCGCTGAGGCCGCGCGACGGCGGGCGGCCCGCACTCTCCCCCGGGTGAGTGCGGGCCGCCGTGCTGGATGGTGCTCAGCAGCTGGACGACGAGCTGATGCGCACCTTGTCGACGACCCAGGAGTTGAAGGCCGTCGTTACGCCGGGGCTCGTGCAGTAGGTCTTGCCGTTGGTGAAGTGCGTGTACACGACGTCGTCGTGGCGCGTGTTCACCATGCTGGTGGCGCCCTTGCTGCTCCCCAGGTTCTGCCAGCCACTGGTGACGTCCTTGAACGAACCCGTCTTCGTGGCGCCCTTGTAGAAGCAGACGTAAGGGTAGGAACAGCCCGCTGCGGCGGACCGCGGGGCGGCCGAGGCCGTCGGGGCGAAGGCCAGGCCGGTGCCGACTGCCACGACGGCGGCGGACAGGGCGAGGCGCTTGCGTATGTTCATCGGGTCGGTTTCCTTCCCGCTCACGGGCCGGGTCCCCCCGTTGGGTCCCCCGGTGTGGCCCGTGGAGCGCGTTCGCGCGGTGCCGGTGGTCCTGCGGCGCCGCGGTGCTGCTGGACCAAGAAGCTACGGGCGTACGGGTGTTGGGGTCGTCCCGCACCGGGTTGAACTCCCGCCACGACCAGGGCAGTAGGCCCCCCGCATCTCCAACTGGCGCGGTACAACGGTTGGTTGACGCCGCCCTGCGCGGCCGGGGTTACGCTGCGCCGATGCGCATCCGCCCCCAGCTCACCGACGCCGCCATCGCGGTGGCCCTGACCTGCGCCGCGCTGGTCGTCGGCCGGGAGTCGGGGCAGCAGGGCTGGCGGCCCCTCGACGGCTGGGGATACGCGCTGGTGGTGCTCGGAGAACTGCCGCTCGCGGTACGGGTCAGAGCGCCGCTGGCCGTGCTCCTCTGGACGCACCTGGTGTTCGCGGTCTTCGTCGCGGGCGGCTACTGGCCCGTGGTGGACACCTTCGGTCCGATGCTCTCCCTCTACACGGTCGCCTCCGTCGAGCGTCTGCGCACCGCGGTGGCGTGCGCGGTGCTGATGGCCGGCTGCTGGTGCTACGCGGGGGCGGCCGCGCCCGGCCGGGGCTCCATGGCCTCCGTCGTCGTGCAGGGCCTGGTCTTCCCGCTGGTGCTCATCCGGTTCGGCGCGATCGCCCGCCGCTCCACCGAACTCGCCCGGCGGCTGCGCCAGGAACAGGCGGACCGCGCCCGGCGCGAGGTCGTCGCGGAACGCGGGCGGATCGCACGCGAACTGCACGACGTGGTGGCGCACCACATGTCGGTGATCTCCGTACAGGCCGGGCTCGCCGGGTTCGTCTTCGAGTCCGACCCGTCCACCGCGCGCGCCGCGCTCTCCACCATCTCCGGCACCAGCGCCGAAGGCCTTGAGGAACTGCGCCGGATGCTCCAGGTGCTGCGCGAGAGCGGGGACGAGGCGCCGGGCGCCCCGATGCCGGGGCTCGACCGCGTGGCGGAGCTGGTCGAACGGATCCGGGCCGCCGGTGTGCACGTCACCCTGCGCACCCTCGGCGCCGCGCGCCCGCTGCCGCCCGGCGTCGAGCTGTGCGCCTACCGCGTGGTGCAGGAGGCGCTCACCAACGTACTCAAACACGCCCAAGGCGCCCGGACCGAGGTACAACTCCTCTACAAACACCACCAGTTGGTGGTTTCCGTCATCAACGGCGCCGAGCGTGACGGAGGGCAGGAGGTGATTCAGGACAGAGTGCGGGCCGGGGGCGGCCACGGCTTGATTGGCATGCGGGAGCGGGCCAAGCTCTACGGCGGGTCGGTCAGCGTCGGCCCGCGGAGCGGAGGCGGGTTCGCCGTGAACCTGACCCTGCCGACCTCCGCAGGGGTGGCTCCGGGGGAAGAAGACGCATCGGGATGACCAGGGTGCTCGTCGTCGACGACCAGTTCCTCATCCGAGCCGGACTGGTCGGGCTGCTGAGGGCCGCCCCCGGGATCGAGGTGGTGGGGGAGGCCGGTGACGGCGCCGAAGCGGTGCGCCAGGCGGCCGCGACCCGCCCCGATGTGATCCTCATGGACATCCGGATGCCGGGCATGACCGGCATCGAGGCCACCGAGCGCATCCTGGCCGAGGCCACCGACCCGGCGCCGCGCGTCCTCGTCCTGACCACGTTCGACCTCGACGAGTACGTGTACCGCGCGCTGCGCGCCGGAGCCTGCGGATTTCTGCTCAAGGACTCGGGGCCGGAGCGGCTGCTGGCCGCGGTCGCCGCGGTCGGCGGCGGCGACGGGCTCTTCGCGCCCAGCGTCACCCGCCGCCTCGTCGAGGCCTTCGCCCGCAGGCCCCAAGCGGGACCGACGGCCGCACTCGACGCCCTCACCACCCGCGAGACCGAGGTGCTGCGGCTGACCGGGTGCGGCATGTCCAACCAGGACATCGCCGACCGGCTCTTCATCAGCGAGGCCACGGTCAAGACCCACCTCAACCGCGCCATGAGCAAACTGGACCTGGACAGCAGGGCCCAGGCCGTGGTCGTGGCGTACGAGAGCGGTCTTGTCACCCCCGGAGGCACCCGCCCCTGAACGCCCGCCGCTCCCTGCGCCCCTTTTCGCGCGCCGCTGCGCACCACCCCCGGAACTGCCATCCTGAATCCGTGCGTGCCGGGCGCGCCGGGGGAAGCGATGACCGGGCGTCGACTGAGTGTCGACTGAGCGACGACTATGGGGGGAAGCCATGCCTCGCTGGAAGGCGCTGCCGGACGAACTCGACCCGCAGGTACGGGAGTTCGCGGGCCATCTGCGCAGGCTGGTGGACCGCAGCGGGCTCGGCGTCGCGGCGCTCGCCGACCGTACCGGGTACAGCAGGACGTCGTGGGAGCGGTATCTGAGCGGCCGGCTGCTCGCCCCGAAATCCGCGGTCCTCGCGCTCGCCGAGGCCACCGGCGCGAACCCGGTCCAGCTCGCCGCCATGTGGGAGCCGGCCGAGCGGGCATGGAGCCGTTCCGAGCAACGACACGACCGCACCGGGCAAGGCTTGCGGGCCGACCGGGCGCGCGCCACGCCCGGCGAGCCCGCCCCGGCCGCCCGGCCCGGTGGGGCGCGCACCCCGTCGGCCTCCCCGGGACTCGCGGGGCGACCGCGGCCGGGGCGACCGCGGCAGCCGGGGCAACCGCGGCGGACCCCGGAGTCCCCGTCGTCGTCGCCGTCGCCGTCGCCGAATGCCGCGCCCGCGCGGCTGGGGCATTCGGCCCACCGCGTCCTGCTGTTCCTGGCCGGGGTCGTCGGCGCGCTGCTCGTCATCACCGCGGCCGTCCTCCTGACCGACATCGGCGGCGGCGACCACAAGCCGCGGGCCGCACCGACGCCCCTGCGCTCGACGGCCCCGGCGGCCCCGACGCCCCAGCGTTCCGCCGCCCCGGTGGCCGTGCTGCCCGCCGGGGTGAAGTGTGCGGGCGCCTCGTGCACCGGCAAGGACCCCGAACTGATGCGCTGCACCGACCAGTTGGCACGGACGGTGGGCAGTGCCAAGGTCGGCGTCACGGTGGTCGAGGTGCGCTACAGCAGGACGTGCGGCGCGGCCTGGGCCCGGCTCAGGCAGGCGGCCCCCGGCGACCGGGTGCGGATCGCCGCGGGCGCCGCGGCCCGGGAGGCGCTGGTGTCCGACGCCCACCGCGACACGTACACGACGATGCTCGCCGTCGACGGGCCCGCGGCCGCGCGAGCATGCGCCACGCTCAAGAACGGAACGAGCGGCTGTGCGGCCGGAACGGCCACAATCGGCCGATGATCGATCAGCGTGAGGCGTCCCACAGGGCGGCGGGGGTGTAGAACTCCCCGGGTCGGATAGCCTGACCGCTGGACATCTCTTCACGTCAAGATTCAGACGGTCGCACGTCAGGTTGCCGGCGTTTACGGGGTGCCCGGAAGCCAGGGGCAACCCCCCACCACCTGCTGTTTCTTACGGAGATCGCCATGACCCGCACTCCCGTGAATGTCACCGTCACCGGCGCGGCCGGCCAGATCGGCTACGCGCTGCTCTTCCGCATCGCCTCCGGTCACCTGCTCGGCCCGGACGTGCCGGTCAACCTGCGCCTCCTGGAGATCACCCCGGCCCTGAAGGCCGCCGAGGGCACCGCCATGGAGCTCGACGACTGCGCCTTCCCGCTGCTGCGCGGCATCGAGATCACCGACGACGCCAATGTCGCCTTCGACGGCGCCAACGTGGCCCTGCTCGTCGGCGCCCGCCCCCGTACCAAGGGCATGGAGCGCGGCGACCTGCTCTCCGCCAACGGCGGCATCTTCAAGCCGCAGGGCAAGGCCATCAACGACAACGCCGCGGACGACATCAAGGTCCTCGTCGTCGGCAACCCGGCCAACACCAACGCGCTCATCGCGCAGGCCTCCGCCCCGGACGTGCCGGCCGAGCGCTTCACCGCGATGACCCGCCTCGACCACAACCGGGCGATCTCGCAGCTGGCGAAGAAGACCGGCACCACGGTCTCCGACATCAAGCGCCTGACCATCTGGGGCAACCACTCGGCGACCCAGTACCCGGACATCTTCCACGCGGAGATCGCCGGCAAGAACGCCGCCGAGGTCGTCAATGACGAGCAGTGGCTGGCCGACGAGTTCATCCCGACCGTCGCCAAGCGCGGCGCGGCGATCATCGAGGCCCGTGGCGCGTCCTCGGCCGCCTCGGCCGCCAACGCCGCCATCGACCACGTGCACACCTGGGTCAACGGCACCGCCGAGGGCGACTGGACCTCGATGGGCATCCCGTCGGACGGCTCCTACGGCGTCCCCGAGGGCATCATCTCCTCCTTCCCGGTCACGGTGAAGGACGGCCAGTACTCGATCGTCCAGGGCCTGGACATCAACGAGTTCTCCCGCAAGCGCATCGACGCCTCCGTCAAGGAGCTCACTGAGGAGCGCGACGCGGTCCGCGAGCTCGGCCTCATCTGAGCCCAGCGGCACGCCCGTTGAGACACCCGTGACGAAGCCCCGGCAGCCACTGCCGGGGCTTCGCCCGTTCTCGGCCGGGCCCCGCGAGCCGGCACCCACCAGACACCCCCTAGTCGCGCACGGCGTCCCGCGTCAGCTGTACGGCGGCGAGCAGGCTGAGCTCCGGCCTCGCCCGGCGCAGCGCCTTGATGGCGTACACCGAATCGTCGTCCGGCCCGGTGTATCCCACCGACGCCCGCTGTTCGCGCGTCCAGCGCCCCAGCAGCTCGCGGTCGGGCCGGGCCGCCGCCCGCTCGGCGATCCGCAACGCCGCCTCAAGGCCCGGTCGTTCCGCCTCCCCCGCGCCCGCCAGCGCCTCCCGCAGCTCCCGCGTGATGTCGTCCCCGTCGCGCAGCGCCAGGACTGAGAGTTCCCTGCGGCCAAACATGCGCCCACCCCGATCGTTGTGTTGGTGCGTTGTGTTCCTGCTCATCAATGTAGTACTTCTTATACATGAGTGAGCAGGTGCACAACAGGCTGGCGATGGTGCGTGCCGAACGCAAGGTGTCGCGGCAGAGCCTGGCCGAGGCGGTGGGTGCCCACTACCAGACCATCGGCTACATCGAGCGCGGGCAGTACAACCCGAGTCTCGACCTGGCGCTGAAGATCGCGGAGTACTTCGGGCTCCCGGTGGAGGCGCTGTTCTCCCTGACGCCGTTCCGCCCGCTCACCGACGAGGCCTACGGGAGGAACCAGTGAGCGACGCGCGACTGACGCGCTACGACCGGTGGATGTACACGACCATGAACCGCCGCGTGGGGGCGCGGTTGTACGCGACCGAGGGGCGAAGGCGGGTCCTGGTCGGCGTCCACGCCGTGCTGACCGGCGCTTTCGTGACCGCCTGGTTCGCCGCGATCGCCGACGGCTCGAAGGCCGGGGTCTGGGCGATGGCCGCCCTGCTGCTGCCGTGGTGCACCGCCACCGGCGCCATCAACGCCGCCACGCGCGGCCTCCTCGAACTGCGCCGCCGGGCCCTGGACGAACGTCAGCGCGGGGAGCGCAGTGAGGTCCTGGCGCGCGCCCACCGCATCACCACCGCGCTGCTGCTCGCCACCGTCGTGGCGGTCGGCGGGTACGGACTCGGCGGCGGGGACCTGACGGCGCTGACCCTGCCGGTGCTGCTCGGCGCCCTGGTCACGCACTGGCTGATGCCGATGTGGGTGGCGGGCCTGCGGGTCAGGGACGAGCCGGCCGAGGAGTAGGGGGGGCGGGCGATAACGGGGAGCCGTTCCAGGCGGGGACGCGGAAGGGCGGCGCCCCGGCGCTCAGGCCGAGGTGCCGCCTGCGTATGGTGGTCCGGCGTTCGGGCCGGGGAGCCGCCTGCGTATGGTGTTCTGGCGTTCGGGCCGGGGCGCCGCCCGCGTACGTGCTCCGGTTACAGCTCGCGCACCTCGCGGGCGATGTCCCGCAGCGCGTGCGTCGCGCGCTTGTGCAGTCCGGGGCCGAACGTGACGCGCCCCGCGCCCAGTTCGCCCAGGCGGCGCGGCGACGGCGCGTCGGGCAGGGCCGCCATGTTGACCGGCACCGGCACGGCCGCGGCGATCTCGGGCAGGTGCTCGGGCGGCGCGGCGAACGGATAGACGCCGTCCGCGCCCGCCGCCACGTACGCCCGTGCCCGCGCGATGGCCGCGGCCGGCTCGGGCACGCCGCGCAGGTAGGTGTCGACGCGGGCGTTGATGAAGATCCGCTCGCCCGCCTCGGCCCGTACCTCGGCCAGCCAGTCGGCGTGCCGGTCCATGTCCTTCAGGACCCGGTCGGCGGAGTCCTCCAGGTTGCAGCCGACCGCGCCCGTCTCCAGGAGCCGGTCCACCAGCTCCTTGGGGGCGAGCCCGTATCCGCCCTCGATGTCCGCCGACACCGGGATCGAGACGGACCGGACGATCCGGGCGACGGCGGCGAACATCTCGTCCGCCGGGGTCGACCCGTCCTCGTACCCCAGCGACGCCGAGACCCCCGCGCTCGGCGTGGCCAGGGCCGGGAAACCGGCCTCCTCGAAGACCCGGGCGCTGGCCGCGTCCCAGGGGCCCGGCAGGATCAGTGGATCGCCGGCGGCGCGGCCCTGGTGCAGGGCGCGGAAGGCGGCGACGTGGGTCAGCTGTGCCATGCGGTCTCTCCTGGTGCCGTGCGGCGGGTCACCATCAGGCGGTTCCAGCTGTTGATGACGGTGATCGCCGCGATCAGATGGGCGAGTTCGGCTTCGGTGAAGTGTTCGGCTGCGCTCTCGTACACGGCGTCCGGCACGAAGCCCGGGCGGGACTGTGCCCGCGAGGTGGCGCCAGTGAGGACGGTGACCGCCTCGGTGAGGGCTAGGGCGGCCCGCTCGCGTGCCGTGAAGAGGTCGCCCGTCTCCTCCCACGCGCCGATGAGAGCGAGCCGTTCCTCGGACTCGCCGCCCTTGCGGGCGACGCCGACGTGCATGTCGAGGCAGTAGGCGCAGTGGTTGAGCTGCGACGCGCGGATCATCACCAGTTCGGCGAGCACCGGGTCGCCCAGGCCCCGCTTGGCGGCGGCGGAGAGGCCGGCCAGGCTCCGGTAGACCCGCTCGGGAACCTGGAACTCCCGTGCCTGCGCGCTCACTTGTACATGCCGGGCTTGTAGTGGCCCGCCGTGGCGCGGGCGGTCACGCCGAAGCGGTTCCAGGCGTTGATCATGGTGATGGTGGAGACGAGGTGCGCCAGCTCGGTCTCGTCGAAGTGCCGCGCCGCGCTCTCGTACACCTCGTCCGGAACGAAGCCGTCGGTGAGGACGGTGATCGCCTCGGCCAGCGCGAGCGCCGCGAGCTCCTTCGCGGTGTAGAAGTGCGCGGACTCCTCCCAGGCGCTGAGCTGCATGATCCGCTCCACCGACTCGCCCGCCGCCAGCGCGTCCTTGGTGTGCATGTCCAGGCAGAAGGCGCAGTGGTTGAGCTGCGAGGCGCGGATCTTGACCAGCTCGGCGATCACCGGATCGAGGCCCTGCTCGGCGGCGGCGGTCAGCTTGATCATGGCCTTGTAGACCTCGGGGGCCGCCTTGGCCCACTGGAGGCGCGCAGGCTGCTCGGGTGCGTAAGCGGTGGTGCGGTTCGTGCTCATGGATTCGACCGTACGCGGCACGTGGCACACCGGTATGGTCCATTTCCATGGTGAAATCCTGGGCCACTTCTCCGGAGACCCTCGGCGTCGACCTGCACATCGAGGTGGGCGGCGCGGGCCTGCGCTCGGGCCTCATGGACGCGCTGCGCGAAGCCGTGCGCGGCGGACGGCTCGCGCCCGGCACCCGGCTGCCCTCCTCGCGCACCCTCGCCGCCGACCTCGGCATCGCCCGCAACACCGTCGCCGACGCCTACGCCGAGCTGGTCGCCGAGGGCTGGCTCACCGCGCGCCAGGGCTCCGGCACACGGGTGGCCCAGCGGGCGCAGGCCCGGCAGGACCGCAGCCACGCCCCCCGCCTGCCCACCCGCCGCAAGCCCACCTACAGCCTGATGGCGGGCTCGCCCGACCTCGCCTCCTTTCCGCGCGCCGACTGGCTCAAGGCGGCCCGCCACGCGATCACCGAGGCGCCGCACGAGGCGTTCGGGCTGGGCGATCCGCGCGGCCGGGTCGAGCTGCGCACGGCGCTCGCCGACTATCTGGCCCGGGCCCGCGGTGTGTACGCCTCGCCGGACCGCATCGTGGTGTGCGCGGGATTCCTGCACGGCCTGATGCTGATGGCCACGGTCCTGCGGGCCCGGCGGGTGCGGGAGGTGGCGGTCGAGTCGTACGGTCTCGACTTCCACCGGAAGGTGCTGACCGGGGCGGGGCTGCGCACACCCCCGCTCTCCCTGGACGAACGGGGCACCCGCACCGAGGAGTTGGGGGAGCTGAAGGGGGCGGGAGCGGTGCTCATGACCCCCGCGCACCAGTTCCCCGTCGGGCTGCCGCTGCCGCCGGACCGGCGCGCGGCCGCTGTCGACTGGGCCCGCACCACCGGCGGCCTGATCGTGGAGGACGACTACGACGGGGAGTTCCGCTACGACCGCCAGCCGGTCGGCGCGCTCCAGGGACTGGACCCCGAGCACGTCGTCTACATCGGCACCGCGAGCAAGTCCCTGGCGCCCGGCCTGCGGCTCGGCTGGATGGTGCTGCCCGAACACCTCGTCGACGAGGTGGGCCGGGCGAAGGCGGGGGACTGGGCGTGCGGCGCGCTCGATCAGCTGACCCTGGCGCAGTTCATCCGGTCGGGCGCCTACGACCGTCATGTGCGCGGCATGCGGCTGCGTTACCGGCGCCGCCGCGACCAGCTGGTGGCCGCGCTGGCCGAGCGGGTGCCGCAGGTGCGGGTCAGCGGCATCGCCGCCGGGCTGCACGCGCTGGTCGAGCTCCCGCCCGGCACCGAGCGCTCCGTCGTCCAGGGCGCCGCCTGGCAGGGCCTCGCCCTGGAAGGCCTCGCTCACTTCCGCAACCCCCAACTCCCGCCGGGCCGCGACGCGTTGGTAGTCGGTTACGGCACGCCGCCCGACTCGGGGTGGGCGGGCACGCTGGCGGTCCTGTTGCAGGTTCTGTCTGTGGTGGAGGCGTGAAGGACCCCGCTCGGTCGCATCCGAACGGGGTTCCTTCGCACGCGAGTTATGAGCAGGAGCTGGGTTGCCCGGTCTGTAAGGCGCGCTTTGGCAGCCCGGCGGCGCCAAGCGGGCGCGAGCGCTGGTGCAGTCGGCCTTGATCGGTTTCCGGGTTACGGGGGGCCGGGGGAAGGCGGGGGACCGGGCGTGCGGTGCGCTCGATCAGCTGACCCTGGCGCAGTTCACCCGGTCGGGCGCCTACGACCCACGCGCTGAGCGGGCCCGCTCGACGCGCTGTGCAGGGCGCTGCCATGAAAGCCCGACCCGACCCGGCGCCGGCCTACCGGGACGTCGGTGCCGGGGAATCCTGGGGCGTAGGCCCGGTGCCGGACTCCGGGGCCTCGCCGAAGCGGGCCAGGGCCAGCGCGCCCGCCACCGCGACGGCGAAACCGGTGACGGTCAACCAGCCGAGCCCCGCGCGGGTGTGGTCGCCGAGCCAGGCGACGCCGACCAGGGCCGGGCCGATGGTCTCGCCGATGACCATGCCCGCCGTCGCGGTGGTGACCGAGCCGCGCGACAGGGCGGAGGTGAGCAGCAGGAACGCGGCGCCGCCGCCGAGCAGCAGGGCGTAGAGGGCCGGGTTGGTCAGGTCGAAGGGGTCGTCGATGAACCGGACCGCCACCTCGACCACGCCGAATCCGCAGCCCGCCCCGAGCCCCAGCACCAGGGCCCGCCCACGTCCCGTCAAGCGGCCACCGAGCCCTCCGGCGGCCAGCACCGCGGCGGCCACCCCGAGCAGCCACCAGCGCAGGGAGGCGGGGCCCGCGTCGTCCCCCTCGGCGCCGGACGACAGGCCGAGCAGGGCGAGCCCCGCGCAGACCACGCCGACCGCCGCCCACTCCGTACCGGAGAGCCTGACCTTCAGGACGGGGGCCGCGACCACCGCCGTCACCGCGAGCGAGGCCGCTAGCGCCGCGCCCACCGCGTAGATCGGCACCGAGCGCAGGGCGATCACCTGGAAGACGAAGCCGAGCCCGTCCAGCGCGAGGCCCGCCACGTAGCGCCACTGGCGCACGGCACGCAGCAGCAGCGCCGCATCGACACCGGAACCGGCGCCCGCCCCCGTGCCGGGCTCGGCGGCACGCGTCGCGGCGGCCTGGAGGACGGTGGCCGTACCGAAGCAGAGCGCGGACGCCAGCGCGCAGATCATCCCGAGGAACACAGGGGGACTGTAGCCGCAGGCCCGGCGGGGAAGGTGAACAAGCCCGGGGGCGGCCCGTCGGCGGCCGGGAACTAGGGTGTGGCCGGAACGCGTCCCACAGCAGAGTCCTCGGCAGGGACAGGACAAACGGGGGAGGTCGGACGATGCGCAGGTTCAGGTCCACGACGGTGGTGCTCGGCGGCATGGGAATGCTCGCCGCGACGCTCACCGCGTGCAGCGACGAGCCGGACAAGCGGTGCGTCAACCCGGTCACGTACAAGGAACTGCCGAAGTACGAGTGCAAGAGCGGCGGCAGCGGCCAGTACTACTACGGCGGGTCGAGCCGCGGCGGCAAGGTCTCCGGCGGCTCCTTCGACAAGTCAGGGGTCTCGCGCGGCGGATTCGGCCACGACGGCTCAAACGGCGGCTGAACGGCACCAGGGACATGGAACGGCATCACATACAACCGCGCCCCGACTGGCAGCGGACCGTCGAGGAACAGGGCGTGATCTACCCGCTCACCCGCTACCCCGACGACTCGCTGCGCCCCTACTGGGACGAGAGCGCGTACTACTCCTTCACCCTGCCCGAGGTCGAGGCGCTGGAGGACACCGTCGAGGAACTGCACACCATGTGTCTGGCGGCGGCCGCCCACATCGTGGCGAAGGGACGCTTCGCGGACCTCGGCATCATGGACGGGCGCCTCGCCGACCTGGTCGCCGAATCGTGGCGCAGACGAGCCGAACTCCCCTCCCTCTACGGCCGGTTCGACCTGCGGTACGACGGCTCGGGCCCCGCCAAGCTGCTGGAGTACAACGCCGACACCCCCACCTCGCTCGTCGAGGCGGCGAGCGCGCAGTGGTTCTGGATGGAGGACCGCTTCCCCGGCGCCGACCAGTGGAACTCGCTGCACGAACGCCTCGTCGCGGCCTGGAAGCGCCAGGCGCGGCTGCTGCCGCCGGGGCCCGTGCACTTCGCCCACTCCGACGGCGACGAGCTCGGCGAAGACCTCATGACGGTCGCCTATCTGCGCGAGACCGCCGAGCAGGCCGGCCTCGACACGGAGGCGCTGTCCGTCGAGTCGATCGGCTGGGACAGCATCACGGGCCGTTTCGTCGACGACCGGCTCCGCTTCATCCGGGCCTGTTTCAAGCTGTACCCGTGGGAGTGGCTGGCGTCGGACGCGTTCGGCCCGCAGGTCCTCGACACGCTCGACAACGGCGGCGGCACCGGGACCACATGCTGGATCGAGCCCGCGTGGAAGATGCTGCTCTCCAACAAGGCGCTCCTCGCGGTGCTGTGGGAGCTGTACCCCGGCCACCCCCACCTGCTCCCCGCCTACCTGGACGGGCCGCGCGAGCTCGCCACCGGGCGGGGGTACGTGGCGAAGCCGCTGCTCGGCCGCGAGGGGGCGGGTGTCACCCTGCACCCGCCCGGCTCCGGACCGGCCCCGCGCCCCGAAGAGCCGTGCTGCTACCAGGAGTTGGCGCCGCTGCCGGACTTCGACGGCAACCACGTGGTGCTGGGGGCGTGGGTCGTGGAGGACGAGGCGGCGGGGCTCGGCATCCGGGAGTCCGCGGGGCTCGTCACGGACGAGTACGCGAGGTTCGTGCCGCATCTGATCAGGTGAGGGCCGCGGGCGCGTACCGCCCGCCCCCGCGCCACAGGTGCCTCACGCCCGTGCGGCGCGGCACAGGCGCGTCACGCCCGTGCGGCGCGGCACAGGCGCGTCACGCCCGTGCGGCGCGCCACACGCGCCTCACGCCCGTGCGGCAGGTGCGGCACGGGTGCGGGCGCGGGGGTCTCTCGGCCCGGCACCCGGCCGGCCATGCGCCCCCTTCGTGCCTCCTCTGCCCCGCCGTGATGCCTCACCCGGGGCCGTGGTGAGGGTGTGAACGGGCGGCGCGGGAGGCGGTGCGCCGCTACCATGTCCAGCCGGCGGCGCCCTGGAACACCCCTTCCGCCCATGCGGGTCGGGGCATGCGGCGTACGCCCGTCGTTGCGGGGGAGCAGGACATGACGCAGGCCCAGGTGCCGCGGCAGGCACAACCGGACGGGCAGCGGCCCGGCGGGCTCCCGCCGGTGCATCCGTCACTCAGCGAGGCGACCCGTCTGATGGCCGCCGGCACCTACCTCGATGCCGAGTACCGCGACGCCGTCATCGACGAGCTGTACGTCCACGAGGAGCGGATCGTCGCGCCCTCGCTCGGCTTCGACGCGGCCCGTGTGCTCGCGCACGCGCTGCGCGCCCGGACCCTCGAACTCGCCTGGTCGCTCGGCATCCTGGCGCTCTGGGTGATCAGCGTGGTCCTCGTCCACTACGCCATGGTCGTGTTCGTGACGGCGTCCCTGCTGATCGGCGGGGCCCGGCTCCTTCGCGGAACGGCCCGGACCGCGCCCTGGTACCGCACCGTGCCCGCGTTCCTCGCGCGCTGGTGGGGCCGCGTCATGCTGGCCTGGTTCGCCGTCGCCGAGACGATGGCCCTGTTCGGCGGCCACGACTCGGCGTCGCACACCTACCCTTCCGGTTACGGGAGTTACGCAGATGCGTACGGGGACTCCGGCGGGAGCCTGTCGGACGCCGGCCCGCTGTCCATCGCGGGCCCCGCCCGGCTCGTCGGCGGCGGCGCCTTCGTCGAAACGGGCCGCGGCTACGCCTGGGGAGTACTCGCCTGCTTCGCGGTGCTCGCGGTCGCCGTCCTCCTGCGCACCCTCCAGACCTGCCGGATCATGGCGGGCGAACTGTCCCCCGAGGGCTTCCAGGACTTCGCCGGTGACCCCGCCCAGAACAACGACAACGGACGGCTCAAGCGGCTCAGCGCCATGATCCGCGCCGAGCAGCACGCCCCGCTCGCGGTCTACCGCGCCGACGCCCCCTTCCGGGGCGCGGGCGCCCCCCTCGACCCCTGGTCGGTCTCCATCCAGTTGCGCCCCCGGAAGTCCCTGGGCGAGCGCAGCCCGGAACACATCACCAACGCCGAGATCCTGCGCATCGTCGAGCCCCTGGTCACCCAGCTCCGTGTCCCCGCGCCGACCGTGCCGGCCCAGGCACTCGCCGTCCGCGACCGGCTGCGCCAGCTGGAGGTCGCCGAGTACGTCTTCCTGCCCGTCGACGGGCTCCCCTCGCGCTCGCAAGCCCCCTACCGCGACGGCGACTTCGAACAGCACCGGGCCGCGGCACTTGAGGAGGGCGGCGAGGCGCGCCGGCACTTCCTGCGGATCCGGGTCGGCGGCTGGGAGGAACACGTCGTCACCACCGTGTTCGTACGCGTCCACACCCAGGGCGGCATGCTGGTCCTGGAGATCGCGCCGCATGTCCTGCCGCCGCTGCGCGAGGACTTCTTCCGCGCCGACCGCACCGCCCACGCGTTCCGCTGCCGCACCCCGCTGGGCAAGGCGGCCTGGGCGCTGCGGCGGACTCCGGGCTCGCTGATGGCCTCCCTGCTCGGCGTCGGCCGGGCGGCCCGTTCCGGCTGGGCCCAGTTCACCGGCGGGTACGGACGGGCGCTGCCCGACGGTCCCGCGTGCTCGGTGCGCGAGCTGGCCGCCGCGCCCGACTCCTCGCTCTTCCAGGCGATGGACTGCCAGCGGTATGTGAAGTCCATCGAGGACCGGGTGACGAGCGGCGTACGCAGCGCCCTGTACGAAGCCGGGTACGACACCGGGCAGTTCGAGCAGAAGATCGTCAACGTCACCCAGGGCGGCGTCATGATCGAGAACGCCCGGGGAGCGATCAGCGTCGGCGACAACAACATCGTCAAGAACGAGGGCTGAGATGACCATGCCGGGTGACGACAGCGCACAGCGGGACGCCGAACGGCGGGAAGCCGACCGACAGGACGCCGACCGACGGGACGCCGCGCAGCGGGAAGCCGACCGACGGGATGCCGCGCGGCGGGACCGGGCGCAGCGGTCCGTGCAGATCAGCGGGGTGACCGGCTCCGTCTCGGTCGGCGACCACAACACGGTGCACAGCACCTATCACGCGGGCGCCGCCGACGACGAGGCGCACCGGCAACTCCTGGAAGCCATCGTCGCGTTCAGGGCCGGGCTCGCACAGCTCGTGGTCAACGACCGCACCCGCGCCCTGGACGGCGAACTCGCCGACACCGAGGACGAGATCCGCACCGCAGGGCGCGCGGAGCCGGGCCGCCTCGCCCGCCTCGGCCGGCTCCTCGCGGGCGCCACCTCCCTCACGAGCCTGCTCGCATCCGGCGAGACGCTGGTCCAGCGCGTCCACGACCTGATCGGAAGGTGAGGCCCCGGTGAGCGGCGGCAAGGGCGAGGTCCGCTGGAACGCGGTGACCCAGAAGTGGGAGACGGTACGGGAGGCTCCGCCGGCCCCCTCGAACCCGTCGCCGCCCCCGGGACCTCCCGGATCCCAGGCGCCCCCGGGACCCCCCGGATCCCAGCCGCCCCCGGGACCCCCCGGGCCCCCGGCGCCGCCGATGAGCCCTGCGCCGCCCCCGCCAGTCCCGCGGACACCCCCGCCCGGGCCCTACTCCGAACCCGTCGGCGGACCCTCCTTCGACCCCCCGCAGCCTCCCGAAACGTCCCGCACGCGACGGGTGCCCGTCGCCGTCGTCGTCGCGATGGTCGTCGTGGCGGTGGCCGCGGCGGGCGGCGGCTATCTGCTGGCCAGGGGCGGCGGCGGGCACAGCGGGGCCGTGGCCACCCCGTCCGTGTCCAGGACGTCGTCCGGAGCCCCGGACCGTACGGGCGACGGCAAGGACAGCCCGTCCCCGACGGCGTCCCCGTCTTCGTCGCCCTCACCGAGCGCCACCGTTCCCGCCGGGTTCCGACTCGCCCAGGATCCCCAGGGGTTCAGGCTGTACGTCCCCCAGGACTGGACCCGTGAGGACCAGGGCGACAAGGGCGTGTTCTACAACTCCGCCGACCACACCCGCCTGATCCAGGTGTATCCGGTCTCCGAGGCGGGTCTGAGCCCGTACGACGCGCTGAAGCAGACCTCGGGCCGGCTCGCGAGCAACAATCCCGGGTACCAGGAGATCAGCCTGGCCGACGACGCGACCGTGCCCGGGATCCAGGGTTCCGTCGCACGCCTGGTGTACGCCTACGACAACCAGGAGCTCCACCACCGGCGCCAGGTGGTGGACTACGCGTTCCTGGCGCCCGGCGGCAAGCACTACGCCGTCCTGTCCGCGGCCCCCGCCGAGGCCTGGCCGGAGCAGGAGGAGACCCTGAAGACCTCGCTCAGTGTCTTCTGCGTGGGCTCCAACTGCCCCTCACCGACGGCTGGTTGACGGGCCTGCCGGGCGCCTTAGGGGGTGTCTGGTGGATCATGGCCGGGGGTGCGGCGCCTGGCACGGCACCTCGCGGCGTTGCCGAAACGCCCCGATAGCTCCGCTATCA
>NZ_JBICXU010000049.1:0-31737 GCF_043200435.1 Streptomyces sp. NPDC048416 | reverse complement strand
CATGCGGGGGCTCCGCCCCCTGCACCCCCGTTCGCGCCTGAACGGCGCTCGTCCTCAATCGCCGGACGGGCTGAGGATGCCCATGCTGCCCGGCATCGAGTAGTCAGGGGCGCGGGGAACTGCGCGAGCAACCGTCCACGGTCCGCGGTCGGGAACGGGTTTTAGGGGCGCGAGGAACTGCGCGAGCAACCGTCCACGGTCCGCACCCGAAAGCCGGCCTCTCCAGGGGCGCGGGGAACTGCGCGAGCAACCGTCCACGGTCCGCACCCGAAAGCGGGTTCAGGGGCGCGGGGAACTGCGCGAGAAGCGGGCACGGTCCGCACCCGAAAGCCGGCCTCTCCAGGGGCGCGGGGAACTGCGCGACAAGCCCCCACTGTCCCCACGCTCCCGACGGTCCGCACCCGTCAAGCGGGTTTCAGGAGCGCGGCGCTCACTAGGGGGGCGCGACAGCGCAAACGCCCGGTGCGGGGCCGTCAGGGGGCCCGCACCGGGCGTGGGGGGAGGGGCGGCTACGCCGCCCTTACTCCGTGTTCTTTCGGGACGTGCGCGCACACCCGTTCGCGGCGGGCCGCGCGGGTCAGACGGGCCAGCGGGCCCGGCAGGCCCAGGTTCACGAAGCCCTCCGCCTGCATCACGGCGAAGCCGATGCGAGGGAGGTCGGCATGGGCGCGGTAGACCATGAAGCGCGGCTCCCAGCGCGGCTGGAACTTCGCGTTGAACTTGTAGAGCGATTCGATCTGGAACCAGCGCGAGAGGAAGACCAGCAGACCGCGCCACAGGCGCAGCACCGGGCCCGCGCCGATCTTCTCGCCGCGCGCCAGTGCCGAGCGGAACATCGCGAAGTTCAAGGAGACCTGACGTACGCCGATCTTCTCGCACGCCTGGAGCGAGGCCACGATCAGGAGCTCGTTCATGCCGGGGTCGGCCGAGCGGTCGCGGCGCATCATCTCCAGGGACATGCCGTCCTTGCCCCACGGGACGAAGTGCAGGATGGCCTTGAGGTCGCCGTACGGCCCCGGCGCCGCGCCCTCGTCGTCGGCCTTGTGAGCCGTCGCGATCACGCAGTCGCCGTCGTTGGGGTCGCCGATGCGGCCCAGCGCCATCGAGAAACCGCGCTCGGTGTCGGTGCCGCGCCAGTCCTCGGCGGCCCGGCGCACGCGCTCCAGCTCCCCGTCGGAGAGGTCACGAACGCGCCGTACGCGGGTTTCGTAGCCATTGCGCTCGATGCGCTTGACCATCTGGCGTACGTTCCGCATGGCGCGTCCGGCCAGCGAGAAATCCGCGACGTCCACCACCGCCTCGTCACCCAGCTCCAGCGCGTCGAGCCCGGTCTCGCGGGTCCAGACCTCGCCGCCGGTCTCGGAGCAGCCGACGACCGCCGGGGTCCAGGAGTGCGCCTTGGCCTCGTCCATGAAGCGCTCGATGGCGCCGGGCCAGGCCTCGACGTCGCCGATCGGGTCGCCCGAGGCGAGCATCACGCCGGACACCACGCGGTAGGTGACGGCCGCCTTGCCGCTGGGCGAGAACACGACGGCCTTGTCGCGGCGCAGCGCGAAGTGGCCGAGCGAGTCGCGGGCGCCGTGCTTGGCGAGCAGGTCGCGCAGCTTGTGCTCGTCGTCCTCGGTGAGCCGGGCGGCCGGGTGCTCGGGGCGGAATGCCAGGTAGATCGTGGTGATCGCGGTCAGCAGGCCGAGCGCGCCCAGCGAGTAGCCGACCGTCCAGCTGGTGCGGCCCTGGTACTCGACCGGGCCCTCGAAGCCGAAGAGGCCGAACATCACGTGCTGGATGCGGTCCACGATGGACGGATTGCCCACCGTCCGGTCGGGGTGGACGCTCACGATGACCAGGCCGAGGCCCAGCGACCCCGCTCCCATCAGGAAGAAGTTCGCCACGGCCTTCCAGCGGCTGCGCGGGTCGGGCAGCGCGTTGAACTCGCTCCGGTGGCGGACGAGCAGCGTGAGAAGTACCAATGAGATCAGCACGCCGACGACGGAGTGCCGGTACCAGAACTGGGCCAGCGCCCCGATCGGAAGCAGCACCACGGCGGCCCGCCAGGCTCGCCGCTTGCGGCGCTTCAGGCCGTGCGCGAGGAGCAGCAGGAGGATGCCGGCGCTGAGCGCCACGGCCGCCGCGAAGGGGCCGAAGGTGCCCGGCAGCACTTCGCTGACGCTGTGGAACCGACTGTGCCGGACGCGATCGAAGACTCCGGCCGCGACGTCCAGGAGGCCCACGATCGTGCAGGCCGTACCGACCAGCTTGGGAACCGACTCGGGGCGCGGTCCGCGGAGGACCTTTCGTACACGAGTCGGAACCGATCCGTTTTTGTCCCCATCTATCCTGACAGACATCGCTTCCCGTGGCTCCGCGAGAGATTCAGTTGGCCGGGGGACGGCGTTCACACCGTCCAGCCGGACAATTTGCGCCCTCTAGGACGGGACTTGTGAGGGGCGGGTTCCCTCGGTCTCAGGAAAATCTCAGTCAGAAAGTTTCATCGACTCATGGGTCTCACGAGCAACAAGGTTCTGGCACTCGCCGTGCTTCTGGCGGTAGTGCTGTTCGCGGTCACCGTCTGGCTGTGGCCGCGCCTGGCGCGCCGCAGCTGGAAGGCCGTGACGGGCCGGATCGGGCTGCTGCTCGCGACCCAGCTGGCGATTTTCGCCTCGGTCGGTCTGGCCGCCAACAACTCGTTCCTGTTCTACGGGTCCTGGGCGGACCTGTTCGGCCAGGAGCAGGACATGGGCAAGGTCGTCGACCATTCGGCGGGCGGCAAGAACATCCAGGTCGTCGCCCGTCAGAAGCCGGACACTCCGGGCGGCGGAAAGCCGCAGGTGAGCGGCGAGATCCAGAAGATCGTGCTGGCGGGCCAGAAGTCGGGGATAACGAGTCCCGCCTACGTCTATCTGCCGCCCGAGTATTTCCAGAAGGCGTACGAGAACAAGACATTCCCCGCTTCGGTCGTCCTGACGGGTTACCCCGGCACCGCCGAGAACCTGCTCAAGGGTCTGCGGTATCCGAAGACGGCCTGGGCGCAGGCCAAGCAGAAGAAGATGCAGCCCATGATCCTCGTCATGATGCGCCCCACGGTGGCGGGCCAGCGCGACACCGAGTGCGTCGACATACCGAAGGGCCCGCAGACCGAGACGTTTTTCGCCAAGGACGTTCCGGGCGCGATCTCGGCGAACTACCGGGTCGGCACCAAGCCGCGCAACTGGGGATTCATCGGCAATTCGACCGGCGGCTACTGCGCCCTCAAGCTGGGCATGCACCATCCCGAGCAGTTCGCGGCGAGCGTCGGCCTGTCCGCGTACTACAAGGCGGCCGACGACCCGACGACCGGCGATCTCTTCCACGGCAACGACCAGGAGAAGAACCGCGCCAACCTGCTGTGGAGCCTGGACCACCTGCCGACGGCGAAGTCGTCCTTCCTGGTCACCAGCTCGCTGTCGGGCGAGGACAACTTCAAACCGACCCAGTCCTTCATCAAGAAGGTGAAGGCCCCGGGCCGGGTGTCCTCCATCACGCTCGACAGCGGCGGCCACAACTTCAACACCTGGCGCCGTGAGATCCCGCCGGCCCTGGAGTGGATCAGCGGCCGGCTCAGCGCGAACTGACCGATTCCACCGGGCGGGGCGGGCTCAGCGCGAACTGAGCCGACTCCACCGGGCGGAGCGGCATGGCGCCGGGCGGCTCAACGCGGGCCGACCGACTCCACCGATTCGACCCGCACCTCGGTACGCGGCACCGCGTGGGCGTCCGCGTCGATGGAGCGGCGCAGCGCCTCGTGGAGCCGGGCGGGGGTCAGGACGCCGAGGAAGCGGCCCCGCTCCTCGCGGTCGATCACCGCGATCCAGCCCGCGTCGTGCTGGAGCATCGTGGCGAAGGCCTGCTTGAGGGAGGCGCCGACCGGCAGCCAGGCCTCCATCCGCCGGGCGTGCTCGCGGACGGTGCCCGTGCCCAGCCGGGCCTGCTCGCCGGAGATCCAGCCGTGCAGATGGTCCTCGCCGTCCAGGACGACCGCCCAGCGTGCGATGTCGGCGGGCAGCGGATCGTCGAGGTGGACCACGGGCGGCTGGTCGAGGTCGCCCTCCTCGATGGGCGTCACCGAGAGACGCTTGAGGCCCCGGTCGGCGCCGACGAAGTCCGCGACGTAGTCGGTGGCGGGGGTGCCGAGGACGGCGGCCGGCGCGTCGAACTGCTCGATGGAACCCTGCCCGTAGACGGCGATGCGGTCGCCGAGACGGACGGCCTCCTCTATGTCATGGGTGACGAACAGGACCGTCTTGCGCACCTGTGACTGGAGCCTCAGGAACTCGTTCTGCAACCGCTCGCGCACCACCGGGTCGACCGCGCCGAACGGTTCGTCCATCAGGAGCACCGGCGGGTCCGCCGCCAACGCCCGTGCCACGCCCACCCGTTGACGCTGTCCGCCGGACAGCTGGTCCGGGTAGCGCGCACCGTACGTCTTCGGGTCGAGCCCGACCAGGTCGAGGAGCTCCGCCGCGCGCTCGTGGGCCCTGGCCTTCTTGACGCCGAGCAGGTGCGGCACGGTCGCGGTGTTCTCCAGGACCGTCTTGTGCGGGAAGAGGCCGACCTGCTGGATCACGTAGCCGATGCGTCGCCGCAGCTGGACGGGGTCGACGGTGGCTATGTCCTCGCCGTCGAGGAATATCCGCCCGCCGCTCGGCTCGATGAGCCGGTTGACCATTTTCATCGTGGTGGTCTTGCCGCACCCCGAGGGGCCGACCAGGGTGACCAGTTCACCCTCGGCCACCTCGAAGGAGAGATCGTCCACGGCGATGGTGCCGTCGGCGTACCGCTTGGTGACGTGCTCGAACCGGATCATGCTTCCCCATTGTGAAGGCTGGCGTGCGCACTTGTGTGCCCATGGTGCTGTACCCCACAGGTTCAGGGCGATTGTCAGTGGCCGGGGATAGGGTTTGGTACGTACGTTCGGGGCAGAGGTGCAGAGGCATCCGGGCGCCCGGGGGAGGTGGGGGAGTGGCACAGAACTGTCTGGCGGCGAACGACTGGATCTGCTGGGAGTACGTGAGCTCACGGAGCCAGGAGCTCACCGACGCGACGGTCCAGCACATCTGGATCACCGCGGTGTCGGTCCTCATCGGCCTGCTCGTGGCCTTCCCGCTCGCGCTGCTCGCGCGCGGGCGCAAGGGCGTCGCGGCCACCGTCCTCGGCTTCACGACCGTGCTCTACACCGTGCCGTCGCTGGCGATGTTCGCCCTGCTGCTGCCGGTGTTCGGGCTGTCGGCCGGCGTGGTGATCACGGGCCTCGTGCTGTACTCGCTGACGATTCTCGTACGGAACATCCTGGCCGGGCTCGAATCGGTGCCGTCCGACGCCCTTGAGGCGGCCCGCGGCATGGGGTACGGGCGCATACGGCTGCTGTTCGAGGTGGAGCTGCCGCTCGCGCTGCCCGCGCTGATGGCCGGGCTCAGGATCGCCACGGTCGCCACGGTGGCGCTGACCACGGTCGGTTCGCTCGTCGACCACGGCGGCCTCGGCAACCTCATCGAGCAGGGCCTGCCCACCTTCTTCAAGGCGCAGATCCTCACCGCGTCCGTGCTGTGCGTGGTGCTCGCCGTCGCCGCCGACCTGCTGCTGCTCGGCGTCCAGTGGCTGCTGACCCCATGGACGCGTATCCGTACGGCGAAGGCGGTCTGAGCGATGGGGGTCTTCACACAGGCCTGGACGTGGCTGACGACGGGATCCAACTGGTCGGGCGACGACGGCGCCTGGCACCGGCTCGGCGAGCACGTGTACGTGAGCGCCCTCGCCCTCGTCGTGTCCTGCCTGGTCGCCCTGCCGCTCGCGCTGTGGCTCGGGCACATCGGCAAGGGCGGCGCGCTCGCCGTCAACATCTCCAACATCGGCCGCGCGATACCCGTGTTCGCGGTGCTCGCCCTTTTCATGGTGACGCCGCTGCGCAACGCGGGCTATCTGCCGACCGTGATCGCCCTGGTGCTCTTCGCGGTGCCGCCGCTCCTGACCAACGCCTACGTCGGGATGCGCGAGGTGGACCGGGCGGCCGTGGAGGCGGCCCGTGGCATGGGGATGTCCGGGCGGCAGCTCTTCCTCCAGGTCGAGCTGCCGCTCGCCTACCCGCTGATCATGACGGGGCTCCGCTCGGCCGCGGTGCAGATCATCGCCACCGCGACGATCGCCGCGATGGCGGGCCTCGGCGGTCTCGGCCGGATCGTCACCGAGGGCTTCGCGGTCTACGACACCCCGCAGGTGGTGGCGGGCGCGCTGCTCGTGGCGGCGCTCGCGCTGCTCGTGGAGGGGGCGCTGGTGCTCATCGACCGTCTCTTCAGCCCGCTGCGCAGGCGCCCGTGACGCTGGGCATCATGCCCCTGGGCATCCACGCCCCCGGGCATCATGCCCCAGAGCTCCACGCCCCCTGTGACCTCACAACCCCCGTGATTCCGCGACGCCTTCTGGATGGTGAACCTTCATGAGCAAGATCCTGCGCACGACCGGTGCGGTGCTGGGCACGCTGGCGCTGGCGGGCACGCTCGCCGCGTGCGGCGGCGACAGCCTGGAGAAGAGCAAGGACAAGAGCAGTTCAAGCACGTCCGGTGGGTCCAGCAGTACGGACGGCGGCAAGCGGGGACCGCTGGTGATCGGCGCGGCCGGGTTCACCGAGTCCTCGGTCCTTGCCGAGCTGTACTCCCAGGTCCTGTCCGACGCCGGGTACTCGACCTCGATCACCACGGTCAAGAACCGTGAACTGTACGAACCGGCGCTGGAGAAGGGCGAGATCGACGTCGTCCCGGAATACGCGGCCACGCTCACCGAATTCCTCAATGCCAAGGTGAACGGCGACAAGGCGAAGGACAAGCCGCTCGCCTCCAGCGACGTCGCCGCCACGCTGGGCGAACTGACCAAGCTCGCCGCCCCGCGCGGTCTGAAGGTTCTCCCGGCCGGCGGCGCCGTCGACCAGAACGCGTTCGCGGTGACCAAGGAATTCGCCGCCAAGAACAACCTCAAGTCCCTTTCGGACCTGGGCGCGTCGAAGGCCAAGGTGAAGATCGCGGCCGGGGACGAGTGCAAGATCCGGCCGTTCTGCGCGCCGGGCCTGAAGTCCGCGTACGGGATCGACGTCAGCGGCATCGACCCCAAGGGCGTCGGCACGCCGGGCGCCAAGCAGGCGGTGAAGGACGGCGTGGACCAGCTGGTGCTGACCACCACGACCGACGCGACCCTGGACACCTACGGTCTCGTCCTGCTCCAGGACGACAAGAAGCTCCAGAACGCGGACAACGTCCTGCCGGTCGTCAATGCGAAGGACGCGGGCAGCCAGGAGATTGCCGACGCGCTCGGCAAGCTGACCAAGGTCCTGACGACCGCCGATCTGGTCGCGCTCAACCGCAAGGTCGACGCCGAGCGCGCCAAGCCCGCCGATGTCGCGAAGCAGTATCTCCAGTCGAAGGGACTGATCAAGAAGTAGCCGAATTTGGCGATCGGAGTAACTACCGGGGAACAGATTGGCGGGCGAGGGTCCATATGAGGTCTACGCACGGTAAATTTCAGGCCATGCCACGTGGACGCCACCGTCATTCCCCTCCGCTGCACCGGCTCCTCCAGCCGTCGGCCGTCGCCGGCGTCTCGGTCATCTGCGCCGGTGGCGCCTGGCTCTTCGATCAGCCAACGGCTCTGCGGGCGTTGGCCGCCGCGGCCGCGGCGGCCTGCGTCACCGGCTCGGTGCTCATGCGCGCCTGGGACCGGGCCGCGGGACGCCGCGTCGCCGAGCTGACGCGCTCGCGCGCCGCCGACCAGTGGCGCACCGAGGAGCGGATCGCCGAGCTGGAGACCGAGTTGGAGGAGTCGCGCGAGCTGCGCGGCCGGCTGGACGCCAAGTTGCGCACCAAGCGCAAGGAGCTGGCCGGGCTGCGTGGCGAGCACGCGGCGCTGCTGCGGCGCTACGCCACCGCCGAGACCGAGCGGGCCAGCGCCTTGGAGGGCCGGCGTCAGCTCGCCCTGGAGGCCGGCGGCCCCAAGGCGCTCGCGCGGTCGGGCAGTACGCCGACGCCGGCGTCCTACCTCGCGGCTGCCCGCGCCCTCGAATGTCTCTCGCTCAGCGCCGAACGCCAGGCGAAGGCACGGGCCGAGGCCGACGCGTCCTCGACCCGGGCCGCAGCGCGCACCGGCGCCGGGGAGGCGGAGGAGCCGCAGGGGAAGCCCGCGGCGGTCCTCGGCAGCGGGGAACACTCCCGCCCGTCGGCCGCCCTCACCGCCAAGCCCCGCCGGGCCGAACTTCCCGCGGCGCCCGCACCGGTCGCCTCGGCCGTCGTGCCCCACGCCGCCCGCCGCGCGGTGCGCCCCGAGGGCAGCTTCGACTTCTTCGGCACGGGCGGCGCCGCGGACACCGGGGATGCCACGGGCGCTCAGGACACCCAGGGAACCCAGGACACCCAGGGAACCCAGGGAACCCTGGAAGCCCGGAGCACCCCGGGGGCCCAGAACACGCCGGGCACGCGCGACGCGCGGCACACGGTGGCCGCCGCGATCGAGGCCGTACAGGACGAGGACCTTGCCGACGTGGTGGGCGAGGAAGTCCTGGCGAGCCGGGCCCAGCAGGGCCCCGACAAGGTCGTCGGCGAGGTCATCGACCTGACCGCCCACGACGAGACCGAGCAGCTCGACCTGGCGGACCTGCGCACCGCGATCTCGTAGCCGCACGGCGATCTCGTAGCCGCGCGGCGATCTCGTAGCCGCACCGCGTTGAGGCAGACCTCCGGCTTGAGGCTCGCCTACGTGTCGGGGCTGAGGCTCGCGTTCGCGTTGCGGTCCCGTGTGCGCGGCTCGGTGGGTTGACGTTCCCCGCGTGAGGGTCGATGCCCCGGCATCAGGGCTGCCGTTGGTGGGGGTCTGCGTCCGGTACCGAGGCCGCCGCATCGTGGACGAGTGTCGGTACCGGACGCAGAGACCGGATGCGCGGGGCAGCCGGCATCCGGGCGGGCTCCCTCCCCCCGAGCGGGCCCGCGGGAACCATGGTGAGTGGGCGAGCGCCGACTCACCAGGGAGCACGGGTGCAGAGCACGGCCCGGCCGGCCGTTCCGCGCTCCGTGGCCGCCCCCGCCGACCGCCCCCGCTACGGGTGACGCTCCCCCCGTGCCGGGCCTTTGTCGCGATGCCCCGGTCCGCTGCGCGCCGTAGGGGAGTTGACACAGTTTTTGACTTTCTGAGATCGCTTCAAGCCATCTGACGTACGTTGATGATCCACTCTTTTCGATTTTTGAGGGAGATCGTCCGTGCCCGTTCACATAGCTCCTCCATGTGTTGCCCTGCCGGGGAACGTTGTGACGACCGACGAGATCACCACCGACATCCGGCGGGCCCACGCGGGCCTGCCGCGCCTGGACGCGATGCTCCGGATCGCGCGCGCGACGACCGTGCGGACCCGGTATTTCACCCGCCCGCTGAGCGCTCCCACTCTGGCCGGAAATGCTCTGGTCGCGGAACGCAACAAGGTCGCTTACGAGGACGCGTTGGCGCTCGCCATCGAGGCGGGGCGAAGAGCCCTGGAGACGGCGCGGCTGCGCCCCGGGGACGTGGACGCCCTCGTCACCAGCCACACCACGTCCTGGACGGTGCCCTCCCTCGACGTCCATCTGGTCGGCGCCCTGGGCCTGCGCCCCGATGTGCGGCGCCACCCCATGGGCACGGTCGGCTGTGCGGGGGGCGCCCAGGGGCTGGTCCGCGCCCGCCAGGACATCGTTGCCCACCCCGGCGCGAACGTCCTCGTCGTCACGGCCGAGTGCCTGTCGGCGGCGACGTACAACCACGAGGACAGCAGCCTCGAATCCATGGTCTACAAGGTGCTGTTCGGAGACGGCGCGGCCGGCACGGTCGTCACCGGGGACCCCGCCTGGGCCGGGCCGAGTTTCATCCTCGACGACACCTTCGAGTACGTGCTGCCCGACAGCTCGGAACGCTACCGGGGCCGACTGAACGGCTCCGGGCTGCATTTCGACTCCACCCGCGCGGCGACCGCCTCCTTCAACGACTGCCTCCCGGCGCTGCGGGCCTGGCTGCGTCCCGACGAGCGGCCGATCGACTTCGCGGTGGTGCATCCCGGGGGCCCGCGCATCCTCGACGACACGGCCGCGGGCCTCGGGCTCCACGGCGACGCGCTGCGGCACGCGCGCGAGAGCCTTGCCGCCAACGGGAACCTCGGCGGCTCGGCGGTCCTGGACGTCCTGTCCCGTACGTTCGCCGGGGCGCCCGCCGCCGGCGCGACCGGCCTGATCATGGGCTTCGGCCCGGGCTTCGTCCTGGCGGCGGCGCGCGGCCACTGGTCGTCCTGACCGGAAGGCGCAGCGGGAGCGCGCACGCGCCGGGCCCTACGTGCGCCGGGCTGGCGGACGGGGGTGGGCTACTTGTCGATGTCGCCCACGACGAAGAACAGCGATCCGAGGATGGCCACCATGTCGGCGACCAGTGTCCCCGGCAGCAGCACGGCCAGGGCTTGGATGTTGTTGTACGAGGCCGAACGCAGCTTCAGCCGGTACGGGGTCTTCTCGCCCTTGCTGACCAGGTAGTAGCCGTTGATGCCGAGGGGGTTTTCCGTCCAGGCGTAGGTCTGGCCCTCCGGGGCCTTGAGGACCTTGGGCAGCCGCTGGTTGATGGGCCCCGGCGCCAGCTCGTCCATCCTGTCCAGGCACGCGTCGGCGAGGTCGAGCGCGTTGTGCGTCTGCTCCAGAAGGCACTCGAACCGGGCGAGGCAGTCGCCCTCGGTGCGGGTGACGACCTTCAGGGTGTCCCGCAGCTCTCCGTAGGCGAGGTACGGCTCGTCGCGGCGGAGGTCGAAGTCGACGCCGGAGGCCCGGGCGATGGGCCCGCTCACGCCGTACGCGTGCACGGCCTCGGCGGGCAGGACCCCGACGTTCCTGGTGCGGCCGCGGAAGATCTCGTTGCCGAGGACCAGGCCGTCGTACACGTCCATGCGCGAACGCACCGAGGCGATGGCGTGCCGCACCCGGCCGAGCCAGCCGAGCGGCAGGTCCTCCTTGAGGCCGCCGACCCGGTTGAACATGTAGTGCATGCGGCCGCCGGAGACCTCCTCCATCACCGCCTGAAGTTCCTCACGCTCGCGGAAGGCGTGGAAGATGGGGGTGATGCCGCCGAGCTCCAGGGGGTACGAGCCGAGGAACATGAGGTGGTTGAGGACCCGGTTCAGCTCGGCGAGCAGCGTGCGGGTCCACACGGCGCGCTCCGGGACCTCCATGCCGAGCATCCGCTCCACGGCCATGACGACGCCGAGCTCGTTGGAGAACGCGGAGAGCCAGTCGTGGCGGTTGGCCAGCATCACGATCTGGCGGTAGTCGCGGGCCTCGAAGAGCTTTTCGGCGCCGCGGTGCATGTAGCCGATGACCGGCTCGGCCTGCTGGATGCGTTCGCCGTCGAGTACGAGCTTGAGGCGGAGCACTCCGTGGGTGGAGGGGTGCTGGGGGCCGATGTTGAGCACCATGTCGGTGCTTTCCGCTCCGCCGCCGATGCCGACCGTCGTCTCCGTCATGCGGGCCAGTATCCCTCGCGCCCCCCGCCCTCACCTCCGTGGGCTCCGCCCCCGGCCCCGGTGGTCGCGTGCGGGGGTTTGGGTGGTGGGTGCGGTTGCGCCGTTCCTCGCGCCCCTGAACCCGCTTTCGGCTGCTGGCTGTGGTCGCTTTTCGCGCCGTTCCCCGCGCCCCTCAGGGGGCCGGTTTTCGGGTGCGGGTCGTGGGTGCTTCTCGCGCAGTTCCTCGCGCCCCTGTAGGGCATCCGGAATCGCTTCTCGCGGCCACCGCGGCAGGAACTCGCTTTCGTCCGCGGGCTGTGCGTGGCTGGTTGCGCAGTTCCCCGCGCCCCTGGCGGCGCTGGTGCAGTGGCCGTGCTGGGTTGCTCGGGCATCTTCAGCCCGTCCGGCGATTGAGGACGAGCGCCGTTCAGGCGCCAACCGGGGGTGCAGGGGGCGGAGCCCCCGCGTGGGGTCTGGGGCGGAGCCCCAGGGCTCAGCCGGTTCAACCCCGCTGCACGGGCGGGTGGGTGGGAAAACCCCCGGGCTCAGCCACTCCGGGTCAGACCCGCTGCATCAGCCACCCGAAGCCCCCCAGCCCGCCCCGCGAGGTAAGTTCCGCCGCCTCCCCCACCGCGGCCAGCGCCCGGACGTACCCCGCCGGGTCCGTCGAGGCCAGGGACAGGGCGGGCCGCGTGCCGCAGACGCCGAGGCGGCCCAGCGCCTCCCGCTGGGTGAGCAGTTCCGCGCCGGGCAGCGCGCACGCGTCAAGGGCGACATGCGCCGTGATGTCGCAGGACCCGTCCGGCACGGGCGTGACCTCCCGCCCGCCCCGGAACCCGCTGAGCGTCCCGAACACCGGCCGCGCCCCGAGCGTATGGGCGTAGTCGACGCCCACCGCGAGCCCCGCGTCGAGCGAGCCCACCGCCCCGGCCCAGGCCTCATCCCGCGGCCATCCGATCTCGGCGCGCGCACCCGGCTCGGTGAGCGGCCACCACCGGTCGAGCCACGCGGCGTCCGCGCCGGACACGGGCTCGCCCAGCGTCTCCGTGCCGTCGGGGCGTACCAGAACGAGCCTGGCCACCCCGTCCTCGTCGGCTTCGGCCACGTCCACGGGCACGTTGTCGAGCCATTCGTTGGCGAAGAGCAGGCCGCGTACCCCCGAGGGCACCGAATCGAGCCAGTCGATCCGCTCGTCGAGCCCGGCGGGGCGGGCCGCACGCTCGACGGCGTACGCGCGGACCGGGAAACCGGCGGGCAGCGCGGCCAGGACCCCGCGCAGGAGCTCCCCGCGCCCGGCGCCGACGTCGACGAGGTCGACCGGTCCGGGGCCGAGCCGGGCCGCGACCTCCGTGAGGAGGCGGGCGACGGCGCCCGCGAAGAGCGGCGAGGCATGCACGGACGTGCGGAAATGCCCGGCGGGCCCCTCGGGGCGCAGATAGAAGCCGCCCGGGCCGTAGAGCGCCCACTCGGTCGCCTCCCGCCATCCGCGCGGCCCGCCGTCGTCCCGCGGCCCCCGGCCCGGGCCGGGGTCGTCCCGCGTCGGCCCGCGCCGTCCGCGCGGCCCCGGGTCGTCCCGTTCCGGCCCCCGGTCCTGGGCGCCCGCGCCGGGGAAGTGCTGACATGTCTCATCCGTCACGGGGGCCAGTCTCCACCTTGCGGAGTACGCCGCCGGGGTCAGGATCGCCCCGACGGTTGACCCCTGCACCTATCCGTCTTCCCTACGCTGGGTTACGTGCAACGCCTCTACGATTTCATCCGCAGACACCCGACCGGGGTCGACACCTTCTGGGCCGTCATCCTGTTCGGGTTCTCCTGCCTGCAAATCGCGGCGGCGGCGCACGACCCGAAGCAGGCGGGCTGGGGCATCCAGGCCGGGGTGGCCGTCGGGATGGCCGTCGCCGTGGCGCTGCGCCGCAGGGTCCCCGAGAGGATGCTGCTGCTGGTGATCGCGATGGGTCTGGCCCAGCTCGTGCTGAATGTGCAGCCGCAGGTCCAGGACTTCGCGATGCTGGTCGCGGTCTACACGGTGGCTTCGGCGGGCCGGCGCTGGGCCTCGCGGGTCGCGCTCCTGGCAAGCCTGTGCGCGGCGCCGCTGGCCCATCTGCGCTGGTTGCAGACCGGTGGCGCCAGCAGCCCGCCGGAGAAGGCGTTCTTCGTCGTCATCATGACGGTCCCGTTCGTGCTCGCCTGGGTCCTCGGCGACTCGATGCGCACGCGCAAGGCGTACTTCGCGGAGCTGGAGGAGCGAGCCACGCGCCTGGAGCGGGAGCGGGAGGCGCAGGCCAAGGTGGCGGTCGCGGCCGAGCGGGCCCGCATCGCCCGTGAGCTCCACGACGTGGTGGCGCACAACGTGTCGGTGATGGTCGTGCAGGCCGACGGCGCGGCGTATGTGATGGACAGTTCGCCGGAGCAGGCGAAGACGGCCCTGGAGACGATCTCGATGACGGGCCGCCAGGCGCTCGCCGAGATGCGCCGGCTGCTCGGTGTGCTGCGCACGGGCGAGCACCAGGAGGCGGGGGAGTACGTGCCGCAGCCCGACGTCCAGCAGATCGAGGATCTGGTCGAGACGGTCAGGGCGGCGGGTCTGACCGTCGACTTCAAGGTCGAGGGCACCCCGCGTCCGCTGCCCAGCGGAGTCGAGCTGACGGCGTACCGCATCGTGCAGGAGGCGCTGACCAACACGCGCAAGCACGGCGGTCCCGACGCGGGGGCGAGCGTGCGGCTCGTGTACTTCGACGACGGGCTCGGCCTGCTCGTCGAGGACGACGGCCGGGGCGCCGCCCACGAGATGTACGAGGACGGCGGAGCCGACGGCCAGGGCCACGGCCTGATCGGCATGCGTGAGCGGATCGGCATGGTCGGAGGCACCCTGGACGCGGGCCCGCGTCCGGGCGGCGGCTTCCGCATCAGCGCGCTGCTTCCCCTGAAGCCGGCCCATTGATGTCCTGTACGCGGCCGCGACCGCGGCAGAGTGCTGGTGCTCGACCTTCGTACAGCGTGATGGAGAGGGAACGATGACGATCCGCGTGATGCTCGTCGACGACCAGGTGCTGCTGCGCACCGGGTTCCGGATGGTGCTCGCCGCCCAGCCGGACATGGAGGTCGTCGCGGAGGCGGGCGACGGCGCGGAGGCGATCGAGATCCTGCGGGCGACGGCCGTCGACGTGGTCCTGATGGACGTGCGCATGCCGAGACTGGACGGCGTGGAGGCGACCCGGCGCATCTGCGAGGCGCCCAACCCGCCCAAGGTGCTGATCCTGACCACGTTCGACCTGGACGAGTACGCCTTCTCCGGCCTGAAGGCGGGCGCCAGCGGATTCATGCTGAAGGACGTGCCGCCGGCCGAACTGCTCGGCGCAATCCGTTCGGTGCACAGCGGCGACGCGGTGGTCGCGCCGTCGACCACCCGGCGCCTGCTCGACCGGTTCGCCCCGCTGCTCCCCGCGAGCGGCAAGGAGCCGGAGCACAAGCACCTGGAGAAGCTGACCGAGCGCGAGCGTGAGGTCATGCTCCTGGTCGCGCAGGGCCTGTCCAACGGTGAGATCGCCGCCCGCCTGGTCCTGTCGGAAGCCACGGTCAAGACACACGTGGGCCGCATCCTGACCAAACTGGCGCTGCGGGACCGCGTCCAGGTCGTGGTCCTGGCGTACGAGACAGGTCTGGTGCGGGCGGGTGGCGGCGCCGGCTGATCCAGGGCCTGACCCATTGCACTGACCCATTGCCCTTAGTACGACGAGCGTCGTACTATCGGGCCGTTCGATACTTCGGTACGTCGGGACCCCGGTACGTCGGGACCCCGGTACTCCGGGACCCCGGGACCCCGGTGTCCGCGTACCTCGGTATTCCGGTGTGGTCGATGTGCGGGGGAAGTGGCGTCATGCGTGCGATCCGGTTCGACGAGTTCGGCGGTCCCGAGGTGCTTCGGCTCGTGGAGGCGGAGGTTCCGCGGCCCGGGCCCGGCGAGGTGAGCGTCGACGTCGCGTACGTCGGCGTCAACTTCGCCGACCTCAAGGCGCGTTCGGTGGGGTACCGGGTCGCCTCGCTCCCCTTCGTGCCCGGTCTCGAATTCTCCGGCCGCGTCCGGGCCGTCGGCGCGGGCGTCGAGGGTCTTGTGGTCGGCCAGGAGGTCGCCGCGATGACCGAGGGCGGCGCCTACGCGGACGTGGCGGTCGCCCCGGCCGCCACCGTCTTCCCGCTGCCCGATGGCGTCGGGCTGCGCACCGCCGCGACCTTGCCCACCGTGCTGCCCACCGCGCACGCCCTGATCCACGAGGTGGGCCGGCTGCAACCGGGCGAAACCGTCCTCGTGCAGGGCGCGGCGGGCGGCGTCGGCACCGTGGCCGGGCAGATCGCCAAACTCGCCGGGGCGGGCGCCGTCTACGGCGTGGTCTCCAGCGAGGCCAAGGCCGCCTACGCCCGCGAGCACGGCTACGACGACGCCTTCCTGACCGGCACCTTCGACACGGACGTGCTGCGCGCCACCGACGGCAGGGGCGTGGATCTGGTGCTCGACCCGGTCGGCGGTGCGACCCTGCGCCGCGGCCTCGACTCGCTCGCGCTGTTCGGCCGGCTCGTCTCGTACGGCAACGCGAGCGGTGAGGAGGCCTGGCAGGTGGGGCAGGGCGAGCTGTATCCGAAGGGACGGACCGTCTCCGGTTTCTCCATCCTCGGCCTCGCGGCGGACGACCCCGGGGCGCTGCGCGCGATCGCGGACCGGGCGCTGCGGCTGGCCACGAGCGGCGCGGCGGAGCTGCCGGTCACCGCGGAGTTCGCCCTCGAAGAGGCCGCGTCCGCCCACCGGTTGATGGAGGGCCGCACCTCGACGGGCAAGCTCCTGCTGAGGGTCGCCCCGCCGCACGAGGCCTGACGGGGCACGCACGGCCTACCGCAGCACGCCTTCGATGAAGTCGCTGCCCAGGCGGGCCACCACCGTCAGGTCCAGCTGGTGCAGTACGTAGCGGCCGCGGCGCCGGGTGGTGACGAGCCCGGCCTTCTTCAGGACGGTGAGGTGGCGGGAGACCTCGGGCGCGGTGATCCCGTGCGCGTCGGCCAGCTCGCTCGTCGTGTACGGGGACCGCGCCAAGTTGCGGCACAGCCGCATCCGCATCGGGTGGGCCAGCGCCTCCATGCGCAGCTTGAGTATGTCGACCGAGGCGGGCGAGGGCAGTTCGGGCCCGTGCACCGGATAGTGGACCACCGGCCGCCAGCCCGGCGCGTGCAGCACCATCAGGTGCGGCCAGCCGAACGAGGTGGGCACGAAGGTGAGCCCGGCGCCGGGCTCCGGGTGGGTGGCGGTCGTGCGGCCCTCGCTGAGCTTGTCGACGCTGATCCGCGTGCCGCCCTCGTCCAAACTGAGAGCGGCCGAGACGGACTGGACGGCCTCGGCGAGCCCCTTGCGACGCAGCAGCTCCGCCTTGTGCCGGGCGTCGGCCGCCAGTTGGACCCGGGCCCGCTGCCAGGTGTCGGCGAAGAAGGCCTGTTCGCAGTCCTCCATAAGGCGCCGCACCCAGGCCCGTACGGACGCCGGATCGTCCAACAGGCGCTTGGTGAACTCCACTTGGCGCGGACCGCGGGTCGCCGCCATCTCCAGGGCGCGCCTCCGCATCCCCGGGTCGTGCATGGCCGAGTCCGACTTGGTCCCGTACAGGCTGGAGCAGGTGAACTCCAGGGCGGCGGAGGTGAACCGCTCGTCGGTGAGGCGGTCGAGCAGATCAAGGTCCTCGGCGAGCGTCGAGCCGGGGCTGCCGTCGTGGCCGGGTATGCCCGCGAACGGCATGAACACGTCGGAGAACGTGTTGCGCCACAGGAAGTCGGCCTCGTGCAGCCGGTCCGCGAGGTCGGGCTTCAGGGCGGCGGCCGTCGCCGTGGCCCAGCCGTGCAGGCCCGGGTGGTGGCCGGGCTCGGAGAGCGCGTGCAGGGCCAGGCCCAGCTCGGCCAGCGGCGAGATCGCGAAGCCGATGCGCTCGGGCGGCAGGCCCGTGATGTCGATGGTCACGCTCATGGGACAAGGGTGCACCGGCCCACTGACAAAGCCGCCGTCGATTGACGGTCCCGGTCAATCGACCGACTCGACGGCGCCGGCCGGGCCGCCATTTGACGCGGCTCGTCAATCGGCGCGACGTGGGGTCCGAACAGGCTCACCGTTGAGGCATGGACGCGATGCAGCAGCACATGATCGACAGCTACCGAGCGGCACGGCTCGGCGAGCCCGCGCCACCGGTGCCGGGCACCCACGACGTGGCGACCCTGCGCGGGATGCGGGACTACCGCCGCTTCGAGGCGGTCCTTGCGGGCCGCATCGCGACTGGCCGCCTGCGGGCGGCCCTGGCCCACCTGTTCGCCCCGCAGCACCCCCGGCGCCACCCGCCGGTGTGCCGCTGAGAGCCGCTGAAAGTCGCTGAAAGCCGATGAGAGCCGGTGCGGTGACGCGCGGCGGCAGCTGGTCGACCGGGCCGTACGCCCCTACCCCGCGCACCTGCGCACCTGCGCCCGCGCCACTGCGCCCCGCGCCCCTGCGCCCTGCGCCCCGCGCCCCTACGCCCTCGGGCGTGCGCCTCGCTCCGCCGGGGGCAGCAGTCGTACGAAGTCGGCCACCGCCGACCGTACGTCGTCGGCCGTCCACTCCAGGCCCGGGGCGTTGACCGTGACCTCGGTCTGGGCGACGCCCGCCGGGCCCGAGGGGTTCGCGAACCAGCGCCGGAACAGGCAGACGCCGCTCTCCCGCACCTGCTGGAGCGAGGCGCTGTTGAGCACGTCGGCGTCGTACGGCAGCCACACCTGGAACTCATGGGTGTGCGGCGGCTCGGGGTGCACCCGGAACCAGGGCATGCCCGCCTCCATGAGCCCGTCCCCGATCGCCCGCGCCACGACCTTGGCGTGGGCCACGTACGCGGGCAGCTCGGGCAGCACCTTGCGCAGGCCGAGCAGGCCGGACAGGGCGGCCGGGAACTGCTGGAAGAGCTGGCCCCCGTAGCGGTGGCGCCAGGTGCGGGCCTCGGCGATCAGCGACTCGGGACCCACGAGGACGGCGCCGGAGAGGCCGCCCAGCGTCTTGTAGAACGACACGTACACGCTGTCCGCGAGGCCCGCGATCTCGGACAGGGAGCGCCCGAAGTGGGCCGTGGTCTCCCAGATCCTGGCGCCGTCGAAGTGGACCACCGCGTCCCGCTCGCGGGCCGCGTCGACCACGGCCACGAGCTCGTCCCAGGTCGGCAGGACATAGCCCGCGTCGCGCAGCGGCAGTTCCAGCATCAGGGTGCCGAAGGGCTCGTCGCAGTCGCGGACCTCCGCCGCGTCCGGCAGCCGGGGCGCGTCCGTCGGGTGGACCGTACGCAAGCCGCTGACCTGGCTGAACGCGCCCCGCTCATGGACCTCGGGGTGGGCGAGCGGGTGCAGGGCCACGGTGGGGTTGCCGGTGCGCGCCGCCCAGCAGCGCAGCGCGACCTGCTGGGCCATCGTGCCGGTGGGGAAGAAGACGGCCGCCGGGAAGCCGAGCACCTGGGCGGTGCGGCGCTCCAGTTCGGTCACCGCGCCGTTGCCGTAGATGTCGGCGAACTCGTCGAGGTCGTACACCTCGGAACCGTCCGCCAGGAGGGCCGTCAGTCGCTCCGCCAGGGTGTGGTCGACCGTCTGCTCGGCCAGGGCGCGCCCGGCGCTCCTGAAGACGGCGAGCCGGCGCTGATACGCCTGGTCCTTGGTCTCCTGCGGCGCGTCCGGCCCGGTCGCCTCCGATGCGTCCGGCGAGGTCGGGGAGACGGGCTCGGGGGCGGGCTCGGAGACGGGCGTCGGGGCGGGCCGGGAGACGGCCTCGGGGACGGAATTCCGCTCGGTTTCTGGCATGGTGCGATGATCGCCCACACCCTGTGGACAACCAAGGGGGTTTCCCGGCCCTGGGCGTAGCATGACGGGGCCGATTGATTTTGGTTTTGGCGTCCGGTACCCCTCGCGGACTGGAACGGAAGGCCCCCACCACGTGAACGCACCACCAGAGCACCGCCACGAGAACAGCCCGGCGGACCGCCCCGCCCGCCTCGCCGTGGGCGTCGTCGGCGCGGGCCGGGTCGGCCCCGCGCTCGCCGCCGCGCTCCAGCTCGCCGGCCACCGCCCCGTCGCGGTGTCCGGTGTCTCCGACGCCTCCGTACGCAGGGCCGCGGCCCTGCTGCCCGACGTGCCCCTGGTCCCGCCCGCCCAGGTCATGGAGCGCGCCGACCTCGTCCTGCTCACCGTGCCCGACGACGCGCTGCCGGGCCTGGTCGAGGGCCTTGCGGAGACCGGCGCGATCCGGCCCGGCCAGCTCCTGGTGCACACCTCGGGGCGGTACGGCACGGCCGTGCTCGACCCCGCGCGGCGGGCCGGCGCGCTGCCGCTCGCGCTGCACCCGGCGATGACGTTCACCGGGACCGCGGTGGACGTCCAGCGACTGGCCGGCTGCTCGTTCGGCGTGACCGCGCCCGAAGAGCTGCGCCTGGCCGCCGAAGCGCTGGTCATCGAGATGGGCGGCGAGCCCGAGTGGATCGAGGAAGAGGCCCGCCCGCTCTATCACGCGGCCCTCGCCCTCGGTGCGAACCACCTGGTCACGCTGGTCGCCCAGTCCATGGAGCTGCTGCGCGACGCCGGTGTCGCCGCCCCGGACCGGATGCTCGGCCCGCTGCTCGGCGCGGCCCTCGACAACGCCCTGCGCTCGGGCGACGCGGCCCTGACGGGACCGGTCGCGCGTGGCGACGCGGGCACGGTCGCCGCCCACGTCGCCGAGCTGCGCAAGCACGCTCCGGGTACGGTCGCGGGCTACCTCGCGATGGCCCGTACGACCGCCGACCGGGCGCTGGCCCACGGACTGCTCAAGCCGGAGCTCGCCCAGGACCTGCTCGGGGTGCTCGCCGAGGGGGAATCCCGATGACGGAACGAACCGCACGTACGGACGGCACGGACCCCACGGTCCGGACGGATCGGACGGACCCCGCGGTCCCCACGGTCTGCACGGACCGGACGGACCCCACGGACCGCACGGACCGCACGGACCGCACGGAGCCAACCGACCCGGCCGACCCGGCCGACCCGGCCGACCCGGCCGACCCGGCCGACCCGGCCGACCCGGCCGACCGGACGGCCCGCACGAACCCGACGGCTCACCCGGACCCGACGGCTCACCCAGACCCGGTGGCCCGCACGGGCCGGACCGCCCTGGTGCGTACGGCCGCGGAGCTCGCGGCCCTCGACCGCACCGGCCGGCGCGCCGTCGTGATGACCATGGGCGCGCTCCACGAGGGGCACGCCACCCTGATCCGCACCGCACGGCAGCTGGCGGGCCCCGAGGGGCAGGTCGTGGTCACGGTGTTCGTCAACCCGCTCCAGTTCGGCGCCGGTGAGGACCTGGACCGCTACCCGCGCACCCTGGACGCGGACCGCGCGATCGCCGAACGCGAGGGCGCCGACGCCGTGTTCGCGCCCGCCACCGACGAGGTCTACCCGGGCGGCGAGCCCCAGGTGCGCGTCACCGCGGGCCCCATGGGCGAACGCCTCGAAGGCGCCTCGCGCCCCGGCCACTTCGACGGCATGCTGACCGTCGTCGCCAAGCTGCTCCACCTGACCGCGCCCGACGTCGCCCTGTACGGCCAGAAGGACGCCCAGCAGCTGGCCCTGATCCGGCGCATGGTGCGTGACCTGAACTTCCCCGTGGAGATCGTCGGCGTACCGACCGTGCGTGAGGACGACGGGCTCGCCCTGTCCAGCCGCAACCGCTACCTCTCGCCGGACGAGCGGGCCGCCGCCCGCGCCCTGTCGCGCGCGCTGTTCGCGGCCCGCGACCGGCTCGCCGCCGAGCACGCCCTGCACGCGCGCGCCGCCGCCGGTGGCGCCGTCACGGGCCGGGCCGGCGCGCTCACCGCGATCGGCGAGGCCCGCGCGGCCGCCGACGCCCACGCGGTGGCCGCCGCCGCGCCGTCCCCCGCCGTCATTCGAGCCGTCGCCCAGGGCGTCCTCGACGACGCGGCAAAGGCCGAACCGCCGGTGGTCGCCGACTACGTGGCGCTGGTCGACCCCGCGACCTTCCGCGAGGCACCCGAAGGGTTCGACGGCGAGGCGGTCCTCGCGATCGCCGCACGCGTCGGCACCACGCGCCTCATCGACAACATCCCGCTCACGTTCGGAGCACCGGAATGACTGGCAACGCGACGACCGGCACCGGCATACGCCTCGACGCCCCCGAGCCCGGCTGGGCCATCGACGCGGACGTCGTGGTCGTCGGCTCCGGCGTTGCGGGCCTGACCGCGGCCCTGCGCTGTACCGCGGCCGGGCTCGCCACGGTGGTCGTCACCAAGGCCCGCCTCGACGACGGCTCGACGCGCTGGGCGCAGGGCGGTATCGCGGCGGCCCTCGGCGACGGCGACACCCCCGGCCAGCACCTGGACGACACCCTGGTGGCCGGCGCCGGGCTGTGCGACGAGGACGCGGTGCGCCTCCTGGTCACCGAAGGCCCGGACGCCGTACGGCGGTTGATCGCCACCGGAGCGCACTTCGACACCGACGCGACGGGCGCGATCTCGCTGACCCGCGAGGGCGGCCACCACCGCCGCCGCATCGCGCACGCGGGCGGCGACGCGACGGGCGCGGAGATTTCCCGCGCGCTGGTCGAGGCGGTCCGCACGCAGGCCGTGCGCACCATCGAGAACGCGCTCGTCCTCGACCTCCTCAAGGACGCCGAGGGCCGCACCGCCGGCATCACCCTTCATGTCATGGGCGAGGGCCAGCACGACGGGGTCGGCGCGGTCCGCGCGCCCGCCGTGGTCCTGGCCACGGGTGGCATGGGCCAGGTGTTCTCCGCGACCACCAACCCGTCGGTGTCCACCGGCGACGGGGTGGCGCTCGCGCTGCGCGCAGGCGCCGAGATCTCCGACATCGAATTCGTCCAGTTCCACCCCACGGTCCTCTTCCTCGGCGCGGACTCCGAGGGCCAGCAGCCGCTGGTCTCCGAGGCCGTACGGGGCGAGGGCGCCCACCTCGTGGACGCGCACGGCACGCGCTTCATGCTCGGTCAGCACGAGCTGGCGGAGCTCGCCCCGCGCGACATCGTCGCCAAGGCCATCACCCGCCAGATGCAGGCCCAGGACGCCGAGCACATGTACCTGGACGGGCGGCACTTCGGCGCCCGGATGTGGGAACAGCGCTTCCCGACCATCCTGGCCGCCTGCCGCTCGCACGGCATCGACCCGGTGACCGAGCCGATCCCGGTCGCGCCCGCCGCGCACTACGCGTCCGGCGGCATCCGCACCGACCTGTGCGGCCGCACCACCGTGCCCGGCCTGTACGCGTGCGGCGAGGTCGCCTGCACCGGGGTGCACGGCGCCAACCGGCTCGCCTCCAACTCCCTCCTCGAAGGCCTGGTCTTCGCGGAGAACATCGCGGCGGACATCGCGGCGGGCCTTGCGGCGGACGTCGCGGTGGACATTGCCGCGGGCCTTGCGGCGGACCTCGCGGCCGGTTCGTCAACTCCCGTTCGCCACAAGGTGGTTGACGTCGAGCCCCAGGGCGAGCCGGTGCCGCTGCTCGACCCGGCCGCCCGCATCCAGATCCAGCGGACCATGACCATGGGCGCCGGGGTGCTGCGTTCGGCCGGGAGCCTCGCCGGGGCGGCCGACCGTCTGGAGGCGATCCGCGCCGACGAGCGCAAGGCCGCCGTGCCGGGCGTCGAGGCGTGGGAGACCACCAACCTGCTGCTCGTCGCCCGCGTCCTGGTCGCCGCGGCCGCCGCCCGCCCCGAGACCCGCGGCTGCCACTGGCGCGAGGACCGGCCCGACCGCGACGACGCGGCCTGGCAGCGCCACCTCGTCGTCCGCCTCACGCCCGAGCGGTCCCTGGACATCCGTCCCACCAGCACCGCCACTTTCCCCCCGACCGTCGCAGCCACCCCCCTGGAGCCGTAACCGTGAGCACGCCCGAGGAACTTCGTCCCCAGCCGGTGGACGTCCCCCTGATCCAGATCGGTGCGCCCGCCCAGGGCGGCGGCTGCGGCGACGACTGCGGCTGCGGCGGGGACGACGAGGTGTACGAGTGCGGGCTCGACCCCGCGCTCGCCGCACTGCTCGCCGAGTCCGGCCTCGACCCCGTCCAGGTCGAGGACATCGCCCACCTCGCCATCGAGGAGGACCTGGACGGCGGCATGGACGTGACGTCGGCCGCCACCGTCCCCCAGGACGCCGTCGCCACCGGCGACTTCACCGCCCGCGAGGCCGGTACGGTCGCGGGGCTGCGGGTCGCCGAGGCGATCCTGTCCATCGTGTGCACCGAGGAGTTCGAGGTCGAGCGGCACGTCGCCGACGGCGACCGCGTCGAAGCCGGACAGAAGCTGCTCAGTGTCACCACCCGCACCCGTGACCTGCTGACCGGCGAGCGCAGCGCGCTCAACCTGCTGTGCCGCCTGTCCGGCATCGCGACCGCCACCCGCGCCTGGACCGACGCCCTGGAGGGCACCGGCGCCAAGGTCCGCGACACCCGCAAGACCACGCCGGGCCTGCGCGCCCTGGAGAAGTACGCGGTGCGCTGCGGCGGCGGCGTCAACCACCGCATGTCCCTGTCGGACGCGGCGCTGGTCAAGGACAACCACGTGGTCGCGGCCGGCGGCGTCGCCGAGGCCTTCAAGGCCGTACGCGACCGCTTCCCCGACCTCGCCATCGAGGTGGAGGTCGACACCCTGGCCCAGGTCACCGAAGTCCTGGACGCCGGGGCCGACTTGATCCTGCTCGACAACTTCACCGCCGAGCAGACCGCCGAGGCGGTCGCCCTGGTCGCGGGCCGCGCGATGCTGGAGTCCTCGGGCCGGCTCAGCCTGGCCAACGCCGCCGAGTACGCCGCGACCGGCGTCGACTACCTGGCGGTGGGCGCCCTCACCCACTCCTCGCCCATCCTGGACATCGGTCTCGACCTGCGCGAGGCCGGCCGAGAGGGCCGGGCCTGATGCTGCTCACCATCGACGTCGGCAACACCCACACCGTCCTCGGTCTGTTCGACGGCGAGGAGGTCGTCGAGCACTGGCGCGTCTCCACCGACCCGCGCCGCACCGCCGACGAACTGGCCGTCCTCCTGAACGGCCTGATGGGCACCCACCCGATGCTCGGCGCGGAGCTCGGCGACGGCATCGAGGGCATCGCGATCTGCTCGACCGTCCCCTCCGTCCTGCACGAGCTGCGCGAGGTGACCCGCCGCTACTACGGCGACGTCCCCGCGATCCTGGTGGAGCCGGGCATCAAGACGGGCGTGTCGGTCCTGACCGACCACCCCAAGGAGGTCGGCGCCGACCGCATCGTCAACTCGGTCGCGGCCGTCGAGCTGTACGGGGGCCCGGCGATCGTCGTCGACTTCGGCACCGGCACGACGTTCGACGCGGTCACCGCGCGCGGCGAGTACACGGGCGGCGTGATCGCCCCCGGCATCGAGATCTCCGTCGACGCCCTCGGCATCAGGGGCGCCCAGCTCCACAAGATCGAGGTGGCCCGGCCGCGCTCGGTGATCGGCAAGAACACCGTCGAGGCCATGCAGTCCGGCATCGTGTACGGGTTCGCCGGCCAGGTCGACGGTGTCGTACGGCGCATGAAGCGCGAACTCGTCGGCCCCGACGGCGACCCGGACGACGTCACGGTCATCGCCACCGGCGGCCTCGCCCCCACGGTGCTCGGCGAGGCCGAGGAGATCGACGAGCACGAGCCCTGGCTGACCCTGATCGGCCTGCGGCTCGTGTACGAACGCAACGTGCCGCGTTCCTGAGCTCCCGCACCGAAAGGCGGCGCCGCCCCTGGCGCCGCCTTTCGCGTTCGGCGGGGCTTCCCCTCGGGCACGCGGGCACGCAGGCACGCGGGCGCGGGCGCGGGGGCACTCGGGCACGCGGGCGCCCTCAGGTCAACGCGCCCGGCATCTCACCATTAAAGGGATTTTGTCCCTGTAGGACGTATCGTCACCGCATGCCCACGCCATACGGATCCCGTGGCGGCATGGCGTTCGGCGCTGACGAGCTGCGTGTGCTCCGACGCGCCCTCGCCATCGCCCTCCACCCCACCGCCGCCCAGGACGAGGACATCAAGGACTGCCTGCGCCTGGCCGAATCCGTGGACGAGGCCGTCCGCGAGGCCGACCGGCTGCGGACCTTTCTGCTCGCCGACCTGGCCCGCTACCGCGACGCGCTCCCCGGCTCCCTGCCCGGCTACACGGAGCTGCTTCAGGACGCCCTGGCGACCGGCTACGACCCCGGGCCCGACGATCTGGCCGCCCTGCGCGCCCTGCGCTCGAACCCGGTCTGCGCGGCCCTCCTGGAGCGCTGCCGGGTGCTGGCGGAACGCTCCGTACGGGCCCGCCTCGCCGGCCGCGCGCTCCGCGCCCCGGCCCCGCGGACCCGGCTGCTGACCCTGCTCGACGGAGGCGCGGGCGCGGGCGAGGGCAGGGACGGGCGCAAGGACCGCGAGGACCGCAAGGACGGCGACAGGGCCGCCGAGCCGCGCCCGGCCGCCCCCGCCCGCCCGGCGCCCGCGACGCCCGCGCCCGAGCGGCCCGTACCGAAGCCGTCCGAAGCCTTCCCGCCACGCCGCCGTCCCGTGCCCCCGCCCGAGGAACGGCGAGCGGGCTAGCTACCCTGTCGGTATGGACTACGTTTCCGCGCTTCTGCCCCCCGTGGTGATGGCCATCTTCTTCACCGCGCTCGTCGTGACGATCGTCAAGAGCCAGGGCGGCCCCAACAAGGGCAAGGAGGACGCGGCCGTGGACAGCGCGCTCGCGCGCGCCGAGGCCGCACAGCAGCACAAGCCCGCCGCCTCCTGACCTCACGGCCCGGGCGGGCACATACAGGCACACCTCGCGGGGGCGCACGGGTTCATTTCCCGACGTGCGCCCTTTTTGCTGCGCCCTCACGGCAAATAACCAGCCATTCGCGACATCTCCCACTATGGTGCAGATGTGCCCCGTCAATTGGGAGAGCTGGAAGACGCCGTGATGACCCGGGTCTGGCAGTGGAACCGTCCGGTGACCGTCCGGGAAGTCCTCGAAGACCTTCAGCAGGAACGGTCGATCGCCTACACCACGGTCATGACCGTAATGGACAATCTCCATCAGAAGGGCTGGGTCCGCAGGGAAGTCGACGGGCGGGCCTATAGATATACGGCGGTCTCGACGAGGGCCGCGTACGCCGCGGCCCTGATGAACGAAGCCTGGTCCCGGAGCGACAACCGCGCCGCCGCACTGGTCGCCTTCTTCGGCATGATGTCCCCCGAGGAGCGCGAAGCGCTGCGCGATGCCGTACGCATGGTGTCGGAGCCGGAACCCGAACGAGAGCGTGAACCCGAACACGGCAGGGAACCCGAACAGGGCCCGGAACCCGAACAGGGATCCGAAGAGGCCGATGTGTCCGGTGACAGCGCGGGGCGATAGCGTCCAGGCATGCCTTATCCCGCCGCTAATGCCGTCACCGTCCGCCGGGCCAGGACCGGCGATGTACGGGCCGTGCGAAGCCTTCTCGATGCGTACGTCGGCGACGGGACCCTGCTCGACAAACCGACCGTCACGCTTTACGAGTCCATCCAGGAGTTCTGGGTGGCGGAACGGGACTCCGACGCACGGGTCGTCGGCTGCGGGGCGCTGCACGTGATGTGGGAAGACCTCGCCGAAGTGCGCACTCTCGCGGTGGACCCCGAGTTCCACGGTTCCGGCATCGGACATCTGGTGCTCGGCAAGCTGCTCCAGACCGCCCGTTGGCTCGGAGTGCGCCGGGTTTTCTGTCTCACCTTCGAAGTCGCCTTCTTCGTGAAGCACGGCTTCACGGAGATCGGCGAGACTCCCGTCGATACCGTCGACACAGATGTCTACAGCGAGCTGCTGCGCTCCTATGACGAGGGCGTCGCCGAGTTCCTCGGTCTCGAACGAGTGAAGCCGAACACCTTGGGCAACACCCGGATGCTTCTGCACCTGTGATCGGGGAAGCGGCAGGAACCTGTCGGATCCCTATGTCCGAATCGCGTACGTTTCCCGTGGGGCGGGGATCCTGAACCTCTGCTGGGGGTTTGTGTTTTCCAGGCAAAAGCGGTTTCCTTTCCGCGTACTGCATTTTCGATGAAAGGAAATCCGGTGGCACAGAAGGTTCAGGTCCTTCTTGTCGATGACCTCGACGGTGGCGAGGCTGACGAGACGGTGACGTTCGCTCTTGACGGTAAGAGCTTCGAGATCGACCTCACCACCGCCAACGCGGACAAGCTCCGCGGTCTCCTTGAGCCGTACCTCAAGAGTGGCCGGCGTACCGGTGGCCGCGCGGCCGGCGGTCGTGGCAAGGCGCGTGGTGCGGTGCTCGGCGGCGGCAACCAGAACACGGCCGAGATCCGCAAGTGGGCCAAGGAGCAGGGTTACAACGTGAACGACCGCGGACGCGTCCCGGCCGAAATCCGTGAAGCCTACGAGAAGCAGAACGGCTGAGTTCCCGCGTTCCCCGCACCATCGGGGGATGGGGCGTGAAACAACCGGGCCCGGTGGCATTCCGTCGCCGCCGCGGCCACCAGTCGCACGAGGCTGAGGCCCGTGGCGCGACTGTCCGGCAGGGCCGTCCTGCGGTCCCCGCCAGCGCCCGGCTCACCGGCGCCACCGCACTGAGCGATTCCGGTGAAGGAGGGAAGTCGCGCCTCCACCTCGCACCCGGGCTCGGGGGGCCGCAGCCACACGGCGGCCCCTCGCGAGCCGGACCAGCCGGGCGGCACCGGGGCGGTGATCCGGCCCCCGACGCCGATCGCCGTCAGATCCAGGCCCACCCCGCCCCACTCCAGCCAGTCGAGCAGCCCCGGCAGCTCGTCCGCGCTTCCGGCGGCGACGAGCAGCCGCATCCGGCATCCCGTCAGGGCGACAGGACCGGTGTGCTTGTACCGCTCCAGGAGGGCGAACCCGGCGGTGGCCGGCAGTTCGAGGACGTCGAAGCGCAGCCCCGTGAGCAGGTGGACGGGGGGTCCCGCCGAGACGGCCCAGCCGAGCTCGCGCTCGTACCACTGCGCGAGCGGGCCATCCAGGGGAGCGCGGGGTGCCGGCACGGTGAAGGCCATGCCCGGAGCAACTGGAGAAACGGCGCCAAGTTACGCTGGGTTTCCGGTCGAACGCGTTCCGTCGCTCGATTCGGGGCGCTCGGGGGTGCGGGCAGGCGCAAGGCTGTTCGCCCGTAGCTTACGGAAACGGGGCGCGCCGCATGGAGTGTCGGTCCGGACGGGTAAGACATTCCTAGTGGGGAGGGGCGACACGCTCGTCAGGCGGTCTCACGTTCGCCATCGGCGTACTGGAGACAGGGGTATCTGTCTGGCCTGCGGGAACATCGTCTCGCACCATCGGGTTGGAGCAGTTGTCGGCTGTTCGGGCCGGGAGGCATTGAACGGGTGTCGGCAGTTGGAATGAGCTGTCCCGCCCTGCGGGACTAGCATGCGGAAGGACAGGGAGGGGACCGCCCCCTTACTGCTCCGACCGCTCTGAGGAGCGATTAACGATGTTCGAGAGGTTCACCGACCGCGCGCGGCGGGTTGTCGTCCTGGCTCAGGAAGAAGCCCGGATGCTCAACCACAACTACATCGGCACCGAGCACATCCTCCTGGGCCTGATCCACGAGGGTGAGGGTGTCGCCGCTAAGGCCCTGGAGAGCCTCGGGATTTCGCTCGAGGCGGTCCGCCAGCAGGTGGAGGAGATCATCGGTCAGGGCCAGCAGGCCCCGTCCGGGCACATCCCCTTCACCCCTCGCGCCAAGAAGGTCCTGGAGCTTTCGCTCCGCGAGGCCCTCCAGCTCGGCCACAACTACATCGGCACCGAGCACATCCTGCTCGGCCTGATCCGCGAGGGCGAGGGCGTCGCCGCCCAGGTCCTCGTGAAGCTGGGCGCCGATCTCAACCGGGTGCGGCAGCAGGTCATCCAGCTGCTCTCCGGCTACCAGGGCAAGGAAGCCGCCACCGCCGGCGGCCCTGCGGAGGGCACCCCCTCCACGTCCCTGGTGCTCGACCAGTTCGGCCGCAACCTGACGCAGGCCGCTCGCGAATCCAAGCTCGACCCGGTCATCGGGCGCGAGAAGGAGATCGAGCGCGTCATGCAGGTGCTGTCGCGCCGCACCAAGAACAACCCGGTCCTCATCGGCGAGCCCGGCGTCGGCAAGACCGCCGTCGTCGAGGGCCTTGCCCAGGCGATCGTCAAGGGCGAGGTGCCCGAGACGCTCAAGGACAAGCACCTCTACACGCTGGACCTCGGCGCCCTGGTCGCCGGCTCCCGCTACCGCGGTGACTTCGAGGAGCGCCTGAAGAAGGTCCTCAAGGAGATCCGCACCCGCGGCGACATCATCCTGTTCATCGACGAGCTCCACACCCTGGTGGGTGCGGGCGCCGCCGAGGGCGCGATCGACGCTGCGAGCATCCTGAAGCCGATGCTGGCCCGCGGTGAGCTCCAGACCATCGGTGCCACCACGCTCGACGAGTACCGCAAGCACCTGGAGAAGGACGCCGCTCTTGAGCGCCGCTTCCAGCCCATCCAGGTCGCCGAGCCGTCGCTGCCGCACACCATCGAGATCCTCAAGGGTCTGCGCGACCGCTACGAGGCCCACCACCGCGTCTCCATCACCGACGAGGCGCTGGTCCAGGCCGCGACGCTGGCCGACCGGTACATCTCGGACCGCTTCCTGCCGGACAAGGCGATCGACCTGATCGACGAGGCCGGCTCGCGGATGCGTATCCGCCGGATGACCGCGCCGCCGGACCTGCGCGAGTTCGACGAGAAGATCGCGGGCGTGCGTCGCGACAAGGAGTCGGCCATCGACTCCCAGGACTTCGAGAAGGCAGCTTCGCTCCGCGACAAGGAGAAGCAGCTGCTGGCGGCGAAGGCCAAGCGCGAGAAGGAGTGGAAGGCCGGCGACATGGACGTCGTCGCCGAGGTCGACGGCGAGCTGATCGCCGAGGTCCTGGCCACGGCCACGGGCATCCCGGTCTTCAAGCTCACCGAGGAGGAGTCCTCGCGGCTGCTCCGCATGGAGGACGAGCTCCATAAGCGCGTCATCGGCCAGAAGGACGCCATCAAGGCGCTCTCGCAGGCCATTCGCCGTACGCGTGCCGGTCTGAAGGACCCGAAGCGTCCCGGTGGTTCGTTCATCTTCGCCGGTCCGTCCGGTGTCGGTAAGACCGAGCTGTCCAAGACGCTGGCGGAATTCCTCTTCGGCGACGAGGACGCGCTGATCTCCCTCGACATGTCGGAGTTCAGCGAGAAGCACACCGTTTCCCGTCTCTTCGGTTCGCCCCCCGGTTACGTGGGTTACGAAGAGGGCGGCCAGCTCACCGAGAAGGTGCGCCGCAAGCCGTTCTCCGTCGTCCTGTTCGACGAGGTCGAGAAGGCCCACCCCGATATCTTCAATTCCCTGCTCCAGATTCTGGAAGACGGTCGCCTGACCGACTCCCAGGGCCGGGTCGTGGACTTCAAGAACACGGTCATCATCATGACGACCAACCTCGGGACCCGGGACATCTCCAAGGGCTTCAACCTGGGCTTCGCCGCCCAGGGTGACGTGAAGACCGGGTACGACCGCATGAAGGCGAAGGTCAACGAGGAGCTGAAGCAGCACTTCCGCCCCGAGTTCCTGAACCGTGTGGACGACACGGTGGTCTTCCACCAGCTCACCGAGGAAGACATCATCCAGATCGTCGACCTCATGATCGACAAGGTGGACGAGCGCCTGAAGGACCGCGACATGGGCATCGAGCTCAATGCCGAGGCCAAGTCGCTGCTCGCCAAGAAGGGCTACGACCCGATCATGGGCGCCCGGCCGCTGCGCCGGACGATCCAGCGGGAGATCGAGGACATCCTCTCCGAGAAGATCCTCTTCGGTGAGCTGCGCCCCGGTCACATCGTGGTCATCGGCACCGAGGGCGAGGGTGAGGAGAAGAAGTTCACCTTCCGCGGCGAGGAGAAGTCGGCGCTGCCCGACGCCCCGCCGATCGAGGACGCGGCCGCCGGTGGCGGTCCGAACCTGAGCAAGGAGGCGTAGCCCTCTTCGGAGGTCCCGCCCGAAGGGGCCGGCCCGGCTCGTACGCACCGTACGAGCCGGGCCGGCCCCTTTTTCCGTGGGTACCGTGTTTCCCGTGGCTCCTGTGGGACTTTCCGCACCTAGGGGGTGTCTGGTGGATCATGGCCGGGGGTGCGGCGCCTGGCACGGCACCTCGCGGCGTTGCCGAAACGCCCCGATAGCTCCGCTATCA
>NZ_JBICXU010000048.1:0-32378 GCF_043200435.1 Streptomyces sp. NPDC048416 | reverse complement strand
GTTGACTTTTGGCACGCTGTTGAGTTCTCAAGGAACGGACGCTTCCTTTGTACTCACCCTCTCGGGCTTTCCTCCGGGCGCTTCCCTTCGGTATTACGTGTTCCCGACTCTATCAGACTCTTTCGTGTCCGATTCCCCGTCGGAGCGGGGTTTGTCGTCCTGGCCGTTGGGCCGTTCCGACGTCCCGAACTCTAGCTGATTTCCCCGGCGGATTCATAATCGAGTCTTCCGGTTCGACAGGAATTGAATTCGGCATGCCAAATTCGCCCCGGTCGAGGGATCGTGCTGAGTAGGGTTGCCGCAGAAGCTGCGGCGGACGGTTGTCGCAGAACCGTTCCGGCTCCGTGGCAACCCGAAAAACCTTACGCTGCTGCTCATCCCGAGTCAACTTGGGCTTCAACTCCGCGACGCCCAGGGTTGTAGCGTGCTGACGTGACCTTGATCCTCGAACCCGAGACCGCCGTCGCGCACGCCTGGTGGTGGCGTACTGGAGACGGCTCCCCCGAGCCCGCCGACCTGGCCCTGCTGAGTGCGGACGAGCGCGCACGTGCCGCCCGGATCGTTCATCCCGCGACGGCGGTGGGTTTCGTCGCAGGGCGCGCCGCCAGTCGACGGATCCTCTCGGAACTCCTGGGTGTGCCGCCCGGGGACATAGGCCTGGGGCGCAGGCCCTGCCCCGGGTGCGGCGACCCGCTCCATGGCCCGCCCGCCGTGCTCCACCCCGAGTCCCCCTTGTGGATCAGCATTTCGCACACCAACGGCTGCGGCATGCTCGCCGTGGCCCGCGTTCCCGTGGGGGTGGATGTCGAGGGCGTACGGGATTTCCCGGTCGAGGAGCTGGCGGAGTCCACGCTGACCGGGTCCGAGAGCAGGGTCGTACTCGGTGCGCCCGATCGGCCGGCTCGCACCCGCGCCTTCCTGCGCGCCTGGACACGTAAGGAAGCCGTGCTCAAGGCGGTGGGCGTCGGGATCACGACCGACCTGCGCGCGGTCGAGACACGGCCGGAGAGTTCCGGGCCGGTCGTGGTGGCCGCCGGGGTGCCGGGCACGCCCGCGTCCTGGACCGTGACAGACCTCGCCGTGCCCGACGCCTGGGCCGCGGCCATCTCCATACCCGCCGGCTCCGCACCCACGGGGTCCGTACCCACAGGCTCCGTACCCGCAGGCTCCGACGGCAGCCGTCCTGAGATCCACCTGCGCGTACACGCCTGACGAGCCCGGCCTCTCCCCCCCTCTCGCACGACGGGGAAGAGGCGGGGCGGGGCGAGCCGGTGGGCGCGGTTCCGGTCTCGTCCGTCGCCGATCTGTTCCACCGGATGTCGTACCCAGGCCGACCGGCCCGCACGTCAACTGCCCTACCGTCCGAGGAGAGCACCATGACCATGCAGGCACCGCCCACCTCCGACCCCGCCGCAACCGAGGCCACCATCGCGGAGCTCAGGAGCTCCATCGACGTGGTGGACGCCGAGATCCTGACCCTCCTGGAGTGCCGCCGCGAGCTGTCCGAGACCGTCCAGCACGTGCGGATGGCCGCGGGCGGACGCCGCACCGAGTTCCGGCGCGAGAACGTGATCATCAAGCGCTATGCCGCCCGGTTCGGGCGGCAGGGAAGCGCCCTGGCGATGACGATCCTGGAGATCTGCCGGGGCACCACGCCTCATCGAAACCGTGGCGCTCAGCGTTGATCGGTTCGACCAGTTCGACCAGTTCGATCACTTTGGTCAGTTTGATCATGCTCAAGAGAAGTGCCGGTGCTCAGGACAAGTGCCGGGGAGGCAGCCGGCTCGACCACCTTGTCGACGACCGACCAGTGATCGCAGGGGCCTGGGGCCCCGAGGGGACGGCGTACGGAGGCTGGACAAGGATCCGGCCAATCGTCCATTTCTGCTCGGCGCAGCCGGAGTTCAGCCGCGGCCTGCCGTGCCGGACACGGAAAGGTTTCCGCTGCCCGGCGGGTTTCGGCCAACGTTCGGCGAGGCCCCCTTTCCACGAGGGAGGGAGGGCAAACTTGGCCGGTCTCACATGTTTGTGAGGGAAATCGGGGGAGCACCATGGATCCGGTGACAGCTGTCGCGGCCGCGAGTGTCGCGCTCGTGGCCAAGGGAGCCCTTGAGGCCGCCGCCCAAGAGGCGGGGCGGTCCGGTTGGAATGGCGGCGCCAGACTCATGGCGCGGCTGCGGGCACGGTTCGGAGGGGATTGCGCTGCGGAGGTCGCTCTCGACCGTGTGACGCGGGCGCCGCAGGACGAGGAGTCGCGTCAGGAGTTGGAGCGGATCCTCGCCGCGCACATGCTCCGCGACCCGGCGTTCGAGGCCGATGTCCGGCGGCTGGTCGACGAGGCGGCCGCCACGATGGGGCGCGGCGGCCCGCAGGTCACCGCGGCTCTGATCAAAAACGCGCAGGTGTTCAACGAGAAGGTCGAAGTGCACGGGGACTGGAACGTGTCCTGACGGCCAAAGGCGCCCCGGTGCGGCTCTCCCCGGCGGGTCCGGCGGATCGGCGGCACGGTGTTCCGACGGCGGATCCCGCCGGACGCTGAGCCGCCGCCCGCTCGTCGGCCGCGCCCCGGGTGCTGCGAACACTCGGCGCCCCCACCACCCGGGGCGCCGTCCAGGTCCCGTACGCACGGCCACCTGGCGCCACCGTGCTGGGCGTGTCCGTCCGTGGTCGCCACCCGGCCCGTTCCCCGTTGCTGTACGTCCCCTTCACCGTCGCCGTACGTCCCGTTCCCCGTTGCTGTACATCCTGTTCGTCACGTCCTGTTCGTCGACGAGCGCCCGCAAGTGCCGTTCCCCCTTTGTCTGTTCTGCCCCGGAAGACCGAGTGCCATGAGCAAGGAATCCCTGACGGAGACGCCGGACACCGGGCCGGAGAGCCCCGATTCGGGCCTGGCGGCCCCCGCGGCCACATCCACGCCGGAAGGTGAGCCCCGTACCGGCGGGGCCGAGCAGGACGGTCCGGTCAGTGAGTCCGATGCCCTGCGCAACCTGACCGAAAGCACGTCGGACGCCGACGCGGAGCGGTCCGAAGCGCTGCGGGCGGGCGCCATCGCCGACCTCATCGCGCAGCGCCTCAACGACGACGCCTCGGGGACCCGGATCGGCACGCTCGCGCTGTTCAACGAAACGGTCAGCTTCGGTGGCGGGTTCAACACCACGGGGGGAGGTCGCCGCGCGGCGGGCCCGCGCGGTCTGCCGACACTCGCGCTCGACCCGTCCGAGGTCGCCGGCCACACCGACCTGTTCGTCCAGCCCGCGGGGTACGGCGACGCGCTCACCCTCCTCTGCGAGGAGCGCCTGCTGGTGCTGACCGGCGCCCCCGGCAGCGGCCGCGAGGCCACCGCGGTGAATCTGCTCGGGGAAGCCCTCGCGCTGAGCGGCGGCGGGGCCTGCCACCGGCTCCTAGACCCGACGGTGCTGTTCGAATCCGACTGGGCGCCGCCGGGAGAGAACAACGGGTACCTGGCGAGCCTTGAGGACGGTCCTGCGGGCGTGACGGGGTTCGCCGACGCCCTGCGCCGACTGCCGTCCGTGGTGGCCGCGTTGCGCGCCGGCGGTGGGCTGTTGGTGCTCACCGGCGGCCACGACCTCACCCTGGTGCTCCGGGGGCCGGGCGGCGCGGCCATCGCCACGCATGCCCTGCGGCCCGCCGACCCGTTGGCCGTCCTGGAGCGGCGGGTACTCGGCCACGAGGAGGACCCGGAGTCCCGGGCGGCGTTGCACGCGCTGATCGAATCCACGGGAGCGGCCCGCGCGTTGCGGGAGCAGCCCGCGGCCCGGCACGCCGCACGGCTCGCCTCCGTGATCCGGGCCGGCGGCGACGTGGCGGCCGAGGCGGCGGCGCTGCGCGACCCGAGCGATCAGGTACGCGGCTGGTTCGACCGCTACCGCGAACCGGAGGCCCTGGCCTTCGCGCTGGCGGCCGCCACCCTGGAGGGCAGTGGCTACCTCACCGTCTCGGAGGCGGCGGTCAAGCTCTGCGCAACGCTCACGCCGCCCGAACCCGCCACGCCCGACCTGCGGTTCAGGGACCGCGTCGGATACGAGCAGCAGTGGATCCAGCTCGTCCCGGACGGATCGGGGCCACCGCGGGTGCGCTTTCGCAGCGCGCTGCTCGGGCAGGTCATCCTGCGTTACGCGTGGACCAGCCTCGACGGATGGCGTGATGCGGTCCTCGCCTGGATGCGCCAGTTGCTGAGCCACAGCGACCTGGAGGTGCGCGCGCGGGCCGCGGTCGCCGCCGGGGTGCTCGCCTCGGCGGATCACCATTACGCGGTCCACCGCTTCCTCACCTCCTGGGCGGGCGCCGCCTCCTGGCCGTTGCGGCAGGCCGCGGCCACCGCTCTCGGGGTGGCCGGGAGCCGCCCCGAGACGTCCGAGGCCGTATGGGACCTGCTGGACGGCTGGGCGCGCGGCGGCAGCTCGGCGCAGCAGCGCAGGCTCGCCGGGACGGCGGCGAACGCGGTGGGCGGGATCCTGGGCCGCGAGGCCCCCGAGCGGGCCGTCGCCGTGCTGCGCGGCGCCCTGGACCGGGGTGACGACTGGGGCACTCTGCCGTCGGTCGCCTGGGGCGGGGTCCATCTCGTCCACCAGGGGCAGGCCGGCCCGCTTCTCGACGCCTATCTGGAGTGGTCCGAGCCGCAGGACCTCTCCCCCATGGTCGTCAAGTCCCTGTCGGCCTTCGTCTTCGCGGCGACCCGGCCGTACGAGCGGATGGCCGACGGGCCCGTCGAAGGCGTGCCCGGGGTGCCGCTGCTGCTGAGCGGGCTGCCGCGGCACGGCGACCGGCTCGCGGAGCTGTGGGCGCGGGCGCTGGCGCGACGCCCGCTCCAGGAGACGGCGCTTGAGGCGCTGCGCGAGTGGATCGACACCTACTGCGACAAGTGCCCGGGCTCCCTGGACGCGTTGGGATCGCTCCTCGTGGAGGTCGCGGGCAGGCCCGGCTCGCACCGTCAACGGCTGCTGTGGTGGCTGGAGAAGTGGGCGCGCAGCCGGGAGCGGCCCTCGAAGAACGCGGCGGTGCTGCACCAGCGGCTCGAACGCGACACATGAGCACACCCCACACAGGACGAGTCGGGAGGAGCACAGTGGAGGCACAGACCTACGATCCGGTGCTGCACAGCGAGGACCTGCCCAAGTGGCGTCTGACGAGTCCGGTGCGGCCGCCCGATCCTGGGCGCGCCCTGGTCCTGGTGCGGGACAGCGGGCCCTCCCTGACGGTCCGCAGTGGTGAGGAGATCCCCTCCTCCCGCTTCGGCGCGTACAGCGGCATGTACACGATCGACATGGCCGAGCACCGGCTCCTGCTCGACATTCCTCTGCTCAGCCGCGACCCGACGTTCTCCTTCCGCAGCCGGGTCGATCTGGTGTGCCGGGTCGCGGACCCGGCGAAGGTCGTCTCGCGCGGCATCCGGGACATGAGCGGCGCGCTGTACGGCTATCTGCGCAAGTCGCTGCGCTCGGTGGCCCGCGACTACGACATCGCCGAGTTCCACCAGGCCGAGCAGGCCCTGAACGCCGCGCTCGCCGGGTTCACGGGGGACGACGCGATCCGGCTGCGCAACGTCCAGGTCGAACTCCTCGTCGACGAGGACGAAATCGTCGGCAGCGGGCGTGAGTTCCGCGATGTGGAGCGCGAGACCCGGCTGGCCGGCATGCGGCGCAGGCGGCATCTCGACATGATCCGCGAGGAGGGCGTCGACGGTCTGATCGCCGAGATCATGGAGCGGGAGGGGCCGCGGGCGGCGCTCGCCTGGATCGAGAAGGGCGAGGCCGAGAAGCGGGAGGTGCGGCGCGAGGTGATGCGCATGGTCCTGGAACGCGGCGACGCCGACCGGGAGCCGTTCGAGCAGGCCGAGCTCGAACGTGCCGTCCTCGACGAAGTACTGCGCGAAGGTGACGGTCTCTTCGAGAAGGCGACCCGTCCTGGCCGGCTGCGCGGCACCCTGGCGCGTGCGCTGGAGACGGATCCGGACGCGCACGACGACCGGGCGCCGCTCAGGGGAGAGGTCCTTCGTGAGGAGGGCCCTTCGGGGCGGGGCCGCGCGGACCGCGGGCCCGGCGCGAGCGGGGCGGCGGTCCCGGCCGGGCCCAAGTCGCCGCGCACGGAAGGCCGTTCAGGTTTCGCACCGGCTCCCGCCGGTCCCTCGGCGCCGCCCGATGACGAGCCCCTGCCCGGCCCCGCCGACCGCCGCGGGCGTGTCGTCGACGAGCACTGGCCCCCGCGATCCGGCCCCTTGGAAGGCTCGGGGCGGCCCTCGGGCGGCGAAGCCGTTCCGCCACGGGCATCCTCCGGCCGCGAGGCACCCGCGCCCACCGGCGGCCCCGACGGCGAGCCGCCCTCCACCGCGGCGCCCCGTGTCAGCCGCGTGCGCGGCACCGCCAAGCGAGGGACCCCAGGAAAGGACGGCCGGCGGTGACGAGCGAGTACGAACCCTGGCACATCGGGCACGCCCTGCGGCACGGCGCACCGCCCCCGACGGCGCCGGGCGCCCAAGTACCGCTGGGAGAGCACCGGTTGGCGCCCACACCCGACAAGCCGACCACTCCCCCCGATGCGGGCGGCGTCCTGCCGTCCGCACCGGAAGGCCCGCTGCCGCGCCCGATGACGCCGGGGACCTGGGCGGCCCCCGGCGGCGAGGGCGGGGTGCGTGCCTTCACCGTGTGGAGCGAGCAGGTGCCGGGGCAGGGCGAGGACGCGGAGCCGTTCGTCGCGCACCACGAGCAGACCCGGCAGGGGCTGCTCGCCGTGTTCGACGGGTCGGGCGGCGCGGGCTCCGCGCCCGCCTGGCAGAGCCCGGCCGGTTCATGGCACACCGGGGCCTGGGTCGGCTCACGGGTGGCGCGCCTCGCCACGGACTGCTGGTTCCGCGAGGTCTCGCTGGACCCCGACTGGGCCGAGCCCGAGAGCCTGCACGACTATGTGCAGTGGTTTCTGTCCAGGGCCCCGCAACGGCGCAGCAAGATCGGCGGCACCATGCGCCGTCAGCTGCCCACCACGGTCGCCGGGGTGTACTACCGCCTGCACGATGAGGGGTTCGTCGTTCTCCAGCCGCTGTGGGCGGGCGACTCGCGTGCCTACACCCTCCATCCGCACGACGGGCTCCAGGTGCTCACCCGCGACCACACCCGCGAGAGCGACACGCTTGAACTGTTGCGCAGCGATCCGCCGATGACCAACCTGGCGTCCGCGGACCGCGAGTTCGTGATCGACTCGCAACGGCTCAACCCGTTCTCCCTGCCCGTCGTGCTGGTGGCCGCGACGGACGGATTCTTCGGGTACGTCCATACGCCCGGTGACTTCGAGGCGGTGCTGCTCGAAACCCTGGTGCGGGCCGCGAACGAGCAGGAGTGGGCCGATCTGGTCCGCCGCGAGGTGCGGCGCTACACGGCGGATGACGCCTCGCTGGCCCTGGTGGCCATCGGGCACCCGAGCTTCGCGGCCCTGCGGGATGCGTACGCGCCGCGGCTCGCGGAGCTGAGGGACCGCCAGGGGCGCAACCGGCCCCGGGCTCTCGACCGCTCGCCCCGCGCCGTCGACAGCGGCGCCGCGCCGGAGGACCCGGCGCATCTGGGCAGCCGCGTCCGCGCCTGGCAGGACCAGAGCTGGCACGCCTATCGCGGCGCCTACGAGACCTATCTGCCGGCGGCATCCGAGGAGCACGCGTGAAAAAGGGCGACACGATCGGCGGCTACCGCATCGTCACGGACCCCACCAACGCCAACGGCGGGAAGTGCATCTGGGCCTTCGCTGAGAAGGACGGCGCCGCATACTTCATCAAGCAGTTCCTGGAGCCCAAGCGGCCCCGCGACGACGCCCGCGAGTCCCCGAGCCTGGCCATCCGCCGCCGGCTGGCCAAGGAGTTCGAGGAGCGCCATCACACGATCATGAAGCGGCTGCGCCCGGACGCGCGCGGCGGCGGCAACATCGTCCTGGCCAAGGACTTCTTCCACGAGGGCAGTACGTACTACAAGGTCACGGAGCGCATCGACACCTCCACCCTGGAGAAGCCCCAGGCGCTCGAACCGCGGCAGAAGATGGTGCTGCTCAAGACGCTGGGCAACAGTCTCAAGCAGCTCCACGACATCGACGTGGTGCACGGCGACCTCAAGCCGTTGAACGTCCTGGTGCAAAAGCGCGACGGCGCCGCCTTCCACGCGGCGAAGCTGATCGACTTCGACGACTCCTATGTGTCGGGGAGCCCGCCGGAGCCCGAGGACATCTCGGGCGACTCCTTCTACGGCTCCCCCGAGTGGCGCCGCTACCTCCAGCGCGACGCGGGGCCGGGCGACCTCACCTGCGCCGTCGACATCTTCGCGCTCGGCCTCATGACGCATCTGTATCTGGTGGGTGAACTCCCCTACTACGACAGCCGGTTCGGGTCTCCGGCCGACGCCGTGAACGGGGGCGACGAGCTGGCCCTCAGCACCCGGCTCTCCGACCAGATGCTGGGCCTGCTGCGCCGGATGACGGCCGGCGACGCCGGGAGCCGGCCACGGATCTCCGCGTTCCTCGCGGCGCTCTCGGATCCGAAGGTGTGCGCGCTGCAACACCGCCGCCCCGGAACGTCCGGACCGAAGCGGGCGCCCGCCGAGGCGCCCGGGCCGACGGCTTCGGCGGGCGAGGGGCGTACGAGCCGTATCCGCACCAATCTCGCACCGAGGACGCCCCCCGCGCCCGAGCCGGCGCCCCCGGCAGATGCCACCGCCGCCGAGCCCGGCCCCGCGCCGTCACCCGACGTGCCCGGGCCCCGGTCCTCACGCGTCCGTATCAACCTGGGCGACCGCGACCGCGGCCGCCGCTCGTCGTGAGCGCGCCGCACAGGACCGCCCGCCCCTTCGAACGCGCACCCGCACCCGCACCGCAAGGAGACGTACCCGCGTGAACAGCCATGCCGAGCAGTACCAGGGGAATCTGCAGTACGCCGTCGACATCGTGCTCTGCATCGACGCCACCGGCAGCATGTTTCCCGTCCTGGACACCGTGAAGGCGAGCGCGCTCCAGTTCCACGAGCGGCTCGACGGCGTGATGGGCAAGAAGGGCAAGGCCATCAGCCAGTTGCGGCTGAAGGTGATCGCCTTCCGTGACTTCGGTGACGACCCCTCGACCGCCATCGAGCAGACCGACTTCCTCCAACTGCCGTCCCAGGCGCGGGACTTCGAGCAGTTCCTCAGCGGCATCCACGCGTCCGGCGGAGGTGACATCCCCGAGTCCGGCCTTGAGGCGCTGGCCCTGGCGGTCAATTCCCCGTGGGAGACGGGGCTCGACCGCAGGCGCCATGTGATCGTGATGTTCACGGACGCCCCCGCCCATCCGCTCGGCACGGCCGGTGCGAGCGCCCAGTCGTATCCGGCGGGCATTCCGCGCAGCATCGACGACCTTTTCGAGCAGTGGGGTTACGCCCGCAGCCAGACCTCGGTCATGGAGCAGTCGGCCAAGCGGCTCGTCCTGTTCGCACCCGACGAGGCGCCGTGGTCCGATCCGATCGCCGAGGAGTGGGACCTGACGCTCCACTTCGCCTCCAAGGCGGGGCAGGGTCTTGAGGAGTTCGAGATGGACGAGATCATCGAGACGATCGCGAACAGCCTGTGAGGCTGGCCTGGCCGGGGTTCAGGCTGAAGTGCGGCGGCCCCGAGGGACTGTTGGAGTTCGCGTGGGCCGGGACCGGAGTGTTCGACGCCAGGGTGGCGTGCTGCGTCGCGGCCACCCTGCACCCCGGCCAGGACGGCGGCTGCCAGTTGGTGTTCCGCTTCCAGATGGGCGCGGAGCACGGGGCGGCGCCGGTGGTGCTGCGCGTGGACGTGCCGCCCGCGCAGAGCGGGGACGCCGAGGAGTTCATGCGGGCGCTGTGGAGCGCGTACGAGATTCCCGACCGGCCCGCGGAGGACACCGGCGCCCATCATCTGGCGCGCTGCCCCCGCGAGGCGGGGTGGATTCTCAGCCCTGCGGCGCCCGCGTCCGAGGAGCTGTTCCAGCTCGTCATGGACCGGGTGAACGCGGACGACATCTAGGGGGTGTCTTCCACGTCCCGCCTGGTCGGCGGGCCGACGACACTCCTTGGAAGACACTCCCTGGCGGACCTCGTCCGGGCCGTGCCGGGCTCTCGGAGTCCGGCACCGCGCCCTGATCCGGCGCATCCGAACGAAAGACCCCGATGGACGACGACTGACAGAGAGGCAGGACGAGGGTGGCGGCTTCGGCCAACTGGCAGTGCGCGGACTGCGACAACGTGAACGGGCCCGGCGACCGGGCCTGCGACGGCTGCGGCAACGCCCGCCCGGCCCCCGCGCCGCGTCCGGGCACGACGCGGGGCCAGGCCCCGGCGGACGGCGGCGGCGCCCCGGCGCCGCGCTCCCCCGCCAAGCGCCCCGCTCCGGCGCGGCCGTCCAAGGACTGGCAGTGCTCCAAGTGCGATACGAACAACGTCACTTCGGATCTTTCGTGCATCGGGTGCGGCACCGGCTGGAAGGCGGCCACGAAGAAGTCGGCGCCCCGCAAAACCCCCGGGCCCGGCGGGGCGAAGCCCACCGGTGGCAAGCCGACGAGTTCGGGGCCATCGGCGCCCAAGCGGCCCGCGCCGAAGCGGAGCGCCCCGTCGGCGCCCCGCACACCGCGCGCCTCGGCGCCACCGCCGACCGGACCCACGCGGCCGCATCCCCGCCCCGAGGGAGCCTTCTATCCGCCGCCGAGCGCCACTGGTTACACCCCCACCGCGCCCCGGCCGTCGGCGCCCCACCCGCCGCCGGCCCCGGCTCCCGCGCCGCCTGCGTACGTGGCCCCGCGCACCTCGTACGCGCCACGGCCGAAACGGTCCAACGGGTGCGTGGGCTGTCTCTCCGCGATCGGGCTCGTCTTCGTCCTCGGTATCTTCGCCGACGGCTGCAAGAGCCTCTTCGACCACGGCTCCGCCTCGGCGAAGCCGTCGTCGAGCGCGAGCGGCAGCCCCTGCCCCTCACGCATCGCCGGGGCGCTGCCCAGCGGCGACGGAGCCCGTCTCGTCGAGGCGTTCGTCACGCAGAACAAGCAGATCACCCTGTGCCGTACGACGGCGGGAAACCTGTACTACTTCGGGGAGTTCAGCGACCACCGTGAGCCGGGCATCGCCATGCCGGCCAAGAAGACGGACAGCGGGTACGAGGCCACGAACGCTCCGTACCGCTATGTCATCCACGACGGGGTCGTGACCATCTACGAGTCGGGCAGCAGGATCGGCCAGGAGAAGGTCACTGCCGAGCCGTCGCCGTCCTGAGTCCCGGTCTGCGCGGCGGCGCGGCGGCGCGGCGGTCCTTTGTCCCACGGGCCGCCGCGCCGCCGTGCCGAACCCGGGTGCTCAGCCCTCGGTGCTCCTCAGCGTCAGGGAGATGCTGTTGATGCAGTAGCGCTGGTCGGTCGGGGTCGCATAGCCCTCGCCCTCGAAGACGTGGCCCAGGTGCGAGCCGCAGCGGGCGCAGCGGACCTCGGTGCGGACCATGCCGTGGGTACGGTCCTCGATGAGCTCGACCGCGTCGGTGTCCTTCGGGTCGAAGAAGCTGGGCCAGCCGCAGTGCGACTCGAACTTCTCGGTGGAGGTGAAGAGGTCGGCGCCGCAGGCACGGCACGCGTAGACGCCCTCGGTCCTGGTGTCGGTGTACTCGCCGACGAAGGCGGGCTCGGTGCCGGCCTGGCGCAGCACCTGGTACTCGGCGGGCGTCAGCTCCGCGCGCCACTGCTCGTCCGGCTTCTCGACGTCGTACGACATGGGGTGCTCCTCGGTCGGATCAGTGCGACAGGCGGGCCAGGATGGCGGGGCCGAGGTCCGTCACATCACCGGCGCCCATGGTGAGAACGAGATCGCCGGGGGCGGCCATTCCCGCGATGACGTCCGGGACCGAGGACATGTCGTGCACGGCGGTGACGGTGGCACCGGCCGCCTTGGCCGCGTCGATGATCAGCGCGCTGGTGACGCCGGGGACCGGGTCCTCGCGGGCCGGGTAGATGTCGAGGACCACGGAGAGGTCGGCGAGCGCGAGGGCCTGGCCCATCTCCTTGCCGAGTTCCTGGGTGCGGGAGAAGAGGTGGGGCTGGAAGACCACGACGAGGCGCGCGTCGGTTGCCGCTCCCCGCATCGCCTCCAGGTCGGCGGTCATCTCGGTGGGGTGGTGCGCGTAGGAGTCGATGACCTGGACGCCCTTGACCTCGCCCTTGAGCTGGAGGCGGCGCTTGACGCCGGTGTACGTGCCGAGCGCGGAGGCCAGGTTGTGCGCAGGGATGCCGAGCGCGACGCCCGCGGCGAGCGCGGCGACCGCGTTGAGGGCGTAGTGGCGGCCCGGGACCGAGACCGTGAAGGTCAGGAATTTGCCGTTCAGGAGGACCGTGACCTCGGAGGTGAGACCGCGCGGCGTGATCTTGTGGACGCGTACGTCCGCCGTGCCGGACTCGCCGTACGTCACGACGTTCAGGCCCGCCCGGTCGCGCACCCGGCGGGCCAGCTCGACCGCGCCGTGCTGGTCGGCGGAGATCACCAGGGTGCCGCCGGGGTTGATCTTGCCGACGAAGGTCTCGAAGGATTCGTAGATCTCGTCCATCGAGGCGTAGTTGGCGTGGTGGTCGAGCTCGACGTTGAGGACGATGGCGACCTCGGGGTCGTACTTCTGGAAGCTGCGGTCGCTCTCGTCGGCCTCGGCCACGAAGATGTCGCCCTCGCCGTGCCGGGCGTTGGTGCCGGGCCCTTCGAGGTCGCCGCCGATCGCGTACGAGGGGTCGAGACCCAGCCCGGTCAGGGCGACGGCCAGCATCGAGGTGGTGGTGGTCTTGCCGTGGGTGCCGGCCACGGCGATCGCGCGCAGGCCGCCCATGAGCGAGGCGAGCGCGTCCGAGCGGTGCACGACGGGCACGGACAGCTCGGCGGCGCGGACCAGCTCGGGGTTGTCGGCGCGAATGGCGCTGGAGACGACCACACAGGTGGCGTCGGAGGCGAGGTGGCCGGCCGCGTGGCCGATGTGCACGGTGGCGCCGAGGGAGCGCAGCGACTCGGCGGTGGCGGACTCCTTCGCGTCGCTGCCCGCGACCCGTGCCCCGCGCTGGGCCAGGATCTTCGCGATGCCCGACATGCCGGCACCGCCGATGCCGATGAAGTGCGGCCGTTCCATGGCGGTGGGAATGGCGGATGCCATGCGGTTCTCTCCCGGGGTGCGACGTACAGAAGGAGCCCCCAGCCTAGTTCCCCCGGGGGCTCCTCTCCGTACACGGCTCCGTGCGGGGGCGTGCTCCGTCCCGCTGGTGCCCGCGTGTTCCTACTCGCTGTGCGCGAACAGCTTGAGCACGGGCACGCCCACCTTGTGGCGGGCCCGCGAGGCCCAGTCGCGGTGGAAGAACTCCTCCACGTAGTGCGGTGCGGTCAGGACGATCACCTCGTCGGCGTTCACCTCGTCGACGACGCCCTTCAGCTTGTCCAGGGGGTGGTCGTCCACGATCTGCCCCACCGCCGTGCTTCCCGCGTCGCGCAGGGACTGCACCGAGTGCTGAAGGGCCAGCTCGGCGGGGCCCTGCGCGGCCGAGCCCTCGGGTTCCTCGTTCTCGTGGACGGCTTCGTCGAGTTCGCCGAGCGCCACGTCGTCGATCGCGCGCAGGAGACGGTCCTGGTCGCCCCTGGGCTGCATGAGCACGACGAAGGACACCGGCTCCTCGCCGTGCAAAGTGGTGACGAATTCCACGTCGACGGAGGTCAGCGGCTTCTCGATCATCAATACGCTCGTGAACACCACAGGCGCCCTTCTGTTCTCTCCATGGCCGCCGCCACCACGAAGTGGCGGGTCCGGCCCCTGCGGAAACCATCCTTCCCCGTGCCCGCACGGGGTCTGCGTGAGGTAAGTCTGCCCAGCGTGAGCTAACCGGAACGATAAATTCCGCCGATCGTCAGATCCGACGGTAACGGGTGTAGAGGAACCCGGCGTCCTCCAGCACGCACGTCGGCGCGAAGCGCTGCGGGACCTGCACCGCGGGCCCCCCTGCGATGCGCTGCGCGTCGCCCGCCGTCAGCGTCGGGGACATCGTCAGGCACAGCTCGTCCAGGACGCCCGCGGCCACGAACTGGCCGAGCAGGCGCGGCCCGCCCTCGGTGAGGAGGCGCAGGTGGCCCCGGTCGGCCAGGGCCTGCACCGCGCGGCCGGGCTCGACCCCGGGCCCGTCACCCGCGACCAGCACCTCGGCGCCGGCCCGCTCCGCCTCGCGCACCCGGTCCGGGTCGGCGGCCGCGCCGGTCAGGATCAGGGTGGGGACGAGCGGGGAGGCGAACAGGGGCAGCGAGAAGTCGAGGTCGAGGCCGGCGGTGACGACGGCGATCGCGGGCGCGGGACCCTGCCCGGCCGCCTTGCGGCGCTCCGCGAAATCCGCCCGTGCCTTGGCCGGCCGGTAGCCCTCCAGGCGTACCGTTTCCGCACCCACCACGACCACGTCCGCGAGCGCCCGCAGGGTGCCGAAGATCCGCATGTCGGTGGCGGAGGACAGCGGGTGCGAGCGGCCTTCGTGCTGGCCGGCGCCGTCGAGCGAGGACACCATGTTGGCCCGCAGCCAGGGGCCGTCGGTGCCGGGGTAGGCGTACGCGTCGGCCAGTTCGTCGAGCGACCACTCCGCGTCCGCTGCGGGTGTCTGGTCGGTCACAGGGAACAGTTGTCGCATGCCGTGCAGTCTGGCACGAGCCTTACAGTGGGGAACTGTGTCGACCAGCCCCATAACCCAAGCGGCCCCCGTGTCGCTCTGCGCCCGCGCGCCGCACGTTCCCGCCGATCGTCTGGTCGCCGAGATGGTGCCGCCGCCGCGGTTCGACTCGGTCCGCTTCGAGACGTACGTACCGGACCCGAACCAGCCGAGCCAGGCCGAGGCGGTCACCGTGCTCTCCTCCTTCGCGGCCGGGCTCGGCGGGGCGCACGCCGCCGGTGCCAAGCGCCGGTGGTTCGCGAAGAAGCCGGCCCCGGTCGCCGGCCCGCGCGGGGTGTACCTCGACGGCGGGTACGGCGTCGGCAAGACCCATCTGCTCGCCTCGCTGTGGCACGCGACCCCGGCCGAGCCCGCGCTCAAGGCGTTCGGCACCTTCGTCGAGCTGACGAACCTGGTCGGCGCGCTGGGCTTCCAGCAGACCGTGCAGACGCTGAGCGGTCACCGGCTGCTGTGCATCGACGAGTTCGAGCTCGACGACCCGGGCGACACCGTGCTTGTGTCCTCGCTCCTTCGCAAGCTGGTCGAGCAGGGCGTGGCCCTCGCGGCGACCTCCAACACACTGCCCGGCAAGCTCGGCGAGGGCCGGTTCGCGGCGGTCGACTTCCTGCGCGAGATCCAGGGCCTGTCCGCGCACTTCCGCCCGCTGCGGATCGACGGCGAGGACTACCGCCACCGGGGTCTGCCCGAGGCCCCGGCCCCGTACTCCGACGAGCAGGTCACCCGCGCCGCGTACGCCACCGAGGGCGCCGCCCTCGACGACTTCCCGCAGCTGCTCGACCACCTCTCGCGCGTCCACCCCAGCCGGTACGGGGCGCTCACGGACGGGGTGCGCGCGGTGTGTCTGACCGATGTGCGCCCGGTGCCCGACCAGTCGACCGCGCTGCGGCTCGTGGTGCTCGCCGACCGGCTGTACGACCGTGAGGTGCCGGTGCTCGCCTCCGGCGCTCCCTTCGACCGGCTGTTCAGTGACGAGATGCTGAACGGCGGATACCGCAAGAAGTACTTCCGAGCGATCTCCCGTCTGACCGCGCTCGCCCGTGACGCGAAGGGCCTTGTGGGGCAGTAGGTTTGGGCCGAGGGGGCCCAAGCAGCATCCGTCCAGCGCCCCCTCGGCCACAGAAGGGAATCATCATGGCCACCACGCGCACGGCGCACACGGTCTGGGAAGGCGAGCTCCTCAAGGGCTCCGGCACCGTCACCTTCGACTCCTCGGGCATCGCCTCGCAGGCGGTCTCCTGGCCGTCCCGCGCCGAGCAGGCCAACGGCAAGACCAGCCCGGAGGAACTGATCGCGGGCGCCCACTCCAGCTGCTTCTCGATGGCTCTCTCGCACGGTCTGACCGGCGCGGGCACCCCGCCCACCCGCCTGGAGACCAAGGCCGACGTCAGCTTCCAGCCCGGCGAGGGCATCACCGGCATCCACCTCACCGTGCGCGGCGAGGTCCCGGGCCTCGACGCGGACGGCTTCCAGGCGGCTGCCGAGGACGCCAAGAAGAACTGCCCCGTGAGCCAGGCCCTCTCCGGGACCACGATCACGCTGACCGCCGAGCTCGCCTGACCCTGCCGCCACGGGCGGCGCCGCGTTCCCCCGCATCTCGCACGATCGGGGGAACGCGGCGCGCGGCCGGGTCCGGTTCAGGTCGCGCGGTTGGTCAGGCCGGAGATGTCGACCGACTGGTCGGCGGGCGGGGTCGCCGTCGGCACCGGCTTGTCGAAGCCGTCGAAGCGCACGGTCGCCTCGGGAACCTTCGCGCCCGCCTTGGCGATGGTGATCCGTACCGGGTAGGGCTTGCCCGTCGTCGCCACGTCGAGCGTGACGGTCCTGCCCTGCTGCGTGCCGGTGACGGGGACGACCGCCGTGCCGTCGACCGTGGTCGGTCTCCCCTTGGTGAGCCCGGTGGCCGGCTGCTGGGTGGCGCCGGCGACGGACTGCCGGAAGGTGTCGAGGTCGCAGACGTCGGTCGTGTTGCGCAGGACCGGGTCGTCGGTGGTGCCCTTGAGGTAGCGGTCGCCGACCAGTGAGGCGAGCGCGCCCGCGCCGCCCGGCACCGCGTTCTTCCAGAACGCCGCGTCCGGCTTCAGCCACACGTCGCTGCCCCGCTTGACGATCTGCACCGAGCCCTGGGGGCCGAGGCTGACCGAACCCCGGCAGTTCCCCGCCCTGTCCAGGGTGAGGTCGAAGGAGGTCTGGGCACCGGACGCGCCGAGATCGCCCTTGGCCGTCATGTGCAGGGATGACGCACCGAGCAGAGCCGCGCGGGAGCGCTGGGCGATCTGCTGGGCGGTGAGGGAGCCGGTGTCGTCCGCGTGCGCTGGAGCCGCGCCGGCCAGGGCGACCACGGCGGCGGCCGAGCAGACAGTCGAGCAGACGGCCGCGGTGCGGGATCCGGACACATCGCCTCCCGGGGGGTGTGAGCCGTTCCCCGTCTGGTGCGCGGGGGGCGTGCTCGGGCGTGCGTTCCGCTAGGAACGAGCCTAGTCCGCGCGGGCCCGTCAGGCGCGTCGCGGGGTGCGCGGGCGGTCGGCCACGGGCGGAGGACGTGCTTGTGCGGCATTGGCCGGAATCTCCGGCATGGCGCACGCGCCCTCAATAAATCGTGCTATATGACCAGCTACGTTCCGAACGTGACTATCTCTGTACGAAAGCTGCTCGCGGTTGCCCTGCTCGGTATGTCGCTCACGGGGTGCGGCACCGACCCCGCCTCGGCCCCGCCGCACAGCGCGGGCAAGTCCACGCCCGCCTCCTCGGGCGCGGCCGCGCCGTTGCCGGCGCGGGGTGTTCCGACGCTGGCGCCCGGCCCCGGCGGCATCACCCCGGTCTTCGAGCGGGCGCCCGCGAGCCAGGGCGAGAAGGTCGTCGCGCTCACCTTCGACGCCGACATGACGGCCGACCAGGGCCCGCGCGCGGCAGCGGGCGAACACTTCGACAACCCGGCCCTCATCGCGGACCTGCGGCGCATGAAGGTGCCGGCCACGGTGTTCATGACCGGACGCTGGGCCGAGGAGTACCCCGACCAGGCCCGCACCATCGGGACGGACCCCAACTTCGAGATCGGGAACCACTCCTACAGCCACTACGCGTTCATGTCCGACTGCTACGGGCTGCCCGTGGTCGAGAAGGGCACGATGCGCGCCGACGTGGAGAAGGCGACGGCCCGGTTCACGAAGGCCGGGGTGCGCAACGCCGTCCCGTACTTCCGCTTCCCCGGCGGCTGCTACAACGACGAGGTGCTGCGCACGCTCGCGCCGCTGAAGATGACCGCCGTGCAGTGGGACGTGGTGAGCGGGGACGCCTTCGCCACGGACGCGAACGCGGTGGCCGAGCAGGTCCTTGCCGGGGTCAAGCCGGGGTCGCTGGTGGTCATGCACTGCACGCGCAGCGCGGCGCCGGTCACCGACACGGCGCTCCAGCGCATCGTGCCCGAGCTGCGCAAGCGCGGCTACCGCTTCGTGAAGGTGTCCGAACTGATCCGCGGTGCCGCGCGCCGCTGACCGCGTTCAGCCGGAACAGGCCGAGCGCTGGGCCTCCTGCCACTGGCAGACCGGGCAGAGCGTGCTGCCTCGTGTCGACTCCGGGTACTCGGTCGGCCTGCGGCAGAGCACGCATTCGGCGCGGCCCTCCACCGCGCCGGGTGCGGCGGGCCCGGTGCCTGACCCCGTGGCGGACCCCGGGCCTGACCCCGTGGCGGGGCCGCCGTCGCAGTACGTCGGGTCGTCGTGCGTCGCGTCCATGACGAGGAGCCTAGGGGGTGGGCGCGCTCAGCGGCGTCGCGAGCTGAGCGCACACAGCACGCTCGCGACGGCCCCCGCCAGCACGAGGGCCGCGGCCAGCGGCAGCAACGCCGGATGTACGGACCCGGTCCGCGAGCCGGTGACCAGGGCGGACACCGCGTACTTGGCGGGCGAGGGGGAGAGGACCAGCGCGAGCAGCGCGGCCGGGGCCGTGAACGCCAGGGACCAGCCCCGGCCGTGCAGGACCGGGCGGGCGCCCAGCGCGCCGACCACCACGCCGGTCAGCACGCACACCCCGGCCGCCACCAGACCCGCCCCGACCGCGGAACCCAGCGGCACCGCGACCTTGTGGTCCTCGCTCGCCGGATCGCTCACGACGGCGACGTACGCCAAGCCCGCGAACCCGAGCAGGGCGGCCGAGCCCACGGCCGCCAGCAAGGACGCGAGGTGGACCCGGGCCGGGCCCGCGGCCGCGGCGGCGCAGATCCGCGCGGCCTCCGGTTCCTGCGAGACACAGATCCGGGCCAGCCAGGCCGCCACCGGGAGCAGGGCGGCGACCGCGTACCCCATCGAGCCCAGGATCGGCTCCCCCGCCCGCCGACGCCCAGGAACGCGGCGTACAGCAGCACCGGCGCGAGCCAGCGCTGGGAGCGCAGGAGCAGCGCACTCTGGTAGCGCAGGAGCGGGACGAGCGGATTCACGTGCTGCGCACTCCTTGGATGTGCCAGGGCGGGCGGGCCGCCAACAGGGCGCGCAGCAGATCGTCGGAGTGCTCGGCCGGCACGCGCAGGGAGCGGGTGTCGCCGTCGGCTTCCGTCAACTCCTCGGGCGCGCCAGGCAGTTGGGCCGGAGGGGGCCCGGCCCCGACGATGTCGATCAGGACCACGACACGGCGGGGCTGCACGCCGACGGGCGTCGGCGGCAACGGCCCCGGACGCGCGCGGGAGGCCAGGGGCACGGGATCGGCACTCGCACCGGAGGCCAAGGCCTCGCAGTCTGCGCTCGCGTCAGCCGCCAGAGGTACGGAACCCCCGCTCGCCCCGAACCCCAGCGGCCCGCGCCCCGCACTCGCACCGAACCCCAGAGACCCGGGACCCGCACTCGCACCGAACCCCAGTGGCGCGCGCCCCGCACTCGCGCCAGACCCCAGCCGCGCGGGACGCAGTTGTGCGTCGGCCACCGCGTAGCGCGCGTCCTCCCGGGATGCCAGCCGCCGCGGGTCGTGGTCGACGAAGACGACGGTCCCGCCCGCCGCCACGCGCTCGTGCACCGCGCGCTCCAGTTCGGCGCGGGCGGCGCCGTCGAGGCCGGTCCACGCCTCGTCAAGGACGAGGAGTTCGGGGTCGGCGAGCAGCGCCTGGGCCACGGCGACCTTCTGGCTCGTCCCCTTGGACAGCTCGGCGAGCGGGGTCGCGGCGTAGGCGGCCGCGCCGAACCGCTCCAGCCACCGACCCGCCCGCTCCTTCGCCGTACGGCGCGGCAGGCCGTGGACACGGCCGAGGTGCGTCAGATAGCCGGCGGCGGTGAACGGCAGCGCCACGGGGAAGCGTTCGGGGACGTAGGCGGTGCGCGGGCGGCCCGTGACACGGCCCTCGGTCGGCGCGTCGATGCCGGCGAGGAGCCTCAACAGGGTTGATTTCCCCGTGCCGTTGGCGCCCTCGATCCGCACCAGTGCCCCGCTCGGCAGATCGAGGTCGACGCCGCGCAGCACCCAGGGGCCGCCGATGGAGTACCGGCGGCCCACGCCTCGCAGCGCGCGTGCCGTGCTCAGTGCTGCTGAGCCTTCTGCGGCGTGGCCTCGCTCGGCCGGACGATGACGTAACCCTCGCCCTGGAGCATGAGCTGGACCGCCTCGCCCGAGCCGCCGCGCAGCATCGAGCCGATGGACTGCGAACGGTGCAGGGAGGTCTGAAGGTTCGCGGTCCAGCCCACGACCGCGTCGGTGTCGACGTAGACCGGCATCTGCGGCGAGACCGGGATGACCAGCGGGTTGCCCTCGCACATCAGGCCGAGTCGGCCCTGGCCGGTGAAGACGCTGTTGAAGAGGCCGCCGCCGGCGATGCCGGAGCCCTTGACCGTCTTGATCTCGTAGCTGAGCGAGGAGTCGAAACACAGCACGTTGCGGCCGTTGATGGTGAGGGCGTCGCCCGGCTCGACGTCGACGATGAAGCAGTTCTGCGCCTCGTGCGCGAACCACGCCTCGCCCTGGCCACTGACCGCCATCAGAGGCAGGCCCTCCCCGGTGACGGCGCGCTTGAGCATGCCGCCGATGCCCTGGCCGCGCCGCTCGAACTGGAGGGTGCCGCGGTAGGCGATCATGGCGCCCTGGCGCGCCAGCATCTCGCCGTTGACGGCGTACTTGATCGACTTGGCGTTCTCCAGGGTCATGCCGGCGGCGGTCGCAGGCTGGGCCATGTTCTCGATGGCAAAAAGGTCGCTCTTCATGCGCGCATCCTGTCCCGGAACGATTCGTTCCGCCAAGAATCACCGGTTCGGCGGCTGGCAGACTGGTGGGGTGAGCACCCAGGACACCCCTTCCAGTAGCCCTTCCAGTAGCCCCTTCGACACCGAGTCCCCGCGCGAGGAGGCACCCCAGTTCGTGCTGCCGCTCGTCGTACGCATCGAGAAGGCGGCGCCCCCGGCGCGTACCGACGCACTGGAGACGGCGGCCCGCGCGGTGCTGGTGATGCTCTCGGACGAGCGGTCGCTCGGCGAGGGGGAGGACGAGGGCGAGTGGGCCCGGGTCATGCGTGACTGGCAGGACGCGCGGATCCGCAAGGTGGTCCGCCGGGCCCGCGGCGCCGAGTGGCGCAAGGCATCGGCGTTGCCCGGCATCGCGGTGACCGGGAAGGCCGCCGAGGTACGCGTCTTCCCGCCGGTTCCGCTCGACGGCTGGCCCAAGGAGCTGGCCAAGCTCCAGGTGTCCGGCACCGATCTGGACGACCCGGCGGACCCGGGCGCGCCCGATCCGCTCGCGCCCGTGCTCTGGCTCAGCCCGGACCTCGACATGTCCGCGGGCAAGGCGATGGCGCAGGCAGGGCACGGAGCGCAGCTCGCGTGGTGGGAGCTGTCGGAGGGCGAGCGCGCGGCTTGGCGCGAGGCGGACTTCGCGCTGTCGGTACGTGTGGCGGATCCCGCCGCGTGGCGCGAACTGACCGTGAGCGGGCTCCCTGTGGTCCGCGATGCGGGCTTCACGGAGATCGCCCCCGGGTCCTGCACGGTGGTGGCGGACCACCCGGCCCTACGAGCCCACCCGCGGCAACCCTGACCCGACCCCGGGGCTGCCGGTGCCGGGCGGCATCGTCAGCCCGTCCGGCGTTCGAGGACGAGCGCCTTCCGGCCGCGAACGAGGTCTGGGGCTTAGGGGGTGTCTGGTGGATCAGGGTCGGTCAGGGTGCGGCGCCTGGTGCGGTGCATCGCAAGGCGCCGGAACGTCGTGATAGCGGAGCTATCGGGGCGTTTCGGCAACGCCGCGAGGTGCCGTGCCAGGCGCCGCACCCCCGGCCATGATCCACCAGACACCCCCTAGCCCCAGGGCCTGGGCCTCAGCCCTCTTCCACCCCCGGAGGGTTTCGGCAGCCCCGATGCCCTCGCGTCCGCATAGGCTCGTGCTGCCAACGGCGAACGCTGGCACAGGACTTCACACCACTGGAGGTTTCCGTGGCCAAGGGCTACTGGGTCAGCGCCTACCGCGCCATATCCGACCCCGAGAAGCTGGCTGCCTACAACGAGCTGGCCCGGCCGGCCGTCCAGGCAGCGGGCGGTCGGCTCCTCGCCCGTGGCGGCCGGGCCGTCGCACATGATGCCGGAATCGCCGAACGCACTGTTCTGATCGAGTTCGACAGCTTCGAGCGGGCCGTCGCCGCGCGCGAGAGCGAGGCCTACCAGAAGGCGCTGGCCGCCCTCTCCGACGGCGTCGAACGCGACTTTCGCATCATCGAAGGTCTCGACTGACCGACGGGGGACGCCCTTTCGGATCACCGGGGCGGATCACCGGGGCGGCCGCCGTGCGAGCTTTCAGCGGTGGGTGTGGCCGACGGGCGTCTGTCCGGCGCATCGAACGGTGCGACGGCGTCGGGTTGAACGCATCAGGCGTCCCGCGCGTATCCCCCGGTACCCCCGAGCAGCGCACGCGCTCTCAACTGGTCGTACCGGGAGGCATCTTGTCGCGTGGAATAGTTCGATCCAGTCGCTTCGCCCTGCGCCGGCTCAACGGCACGGGTTTGCTCATCGCCGTACTCGTGGCCACGATCGGCGCGCTCGCCTTTCCCGTGTGGTCGTACGCCGACCGGGCGGCGACCCCCCAGGCCAACCTCAACTCCGCCTCCACGCCCACCGCTTGGGGCCCGCTGTCCGCGATGGACCGGGACTTCCTGAACAAGGTCCGGCTCGCCGGACTCTGGGAGGGCCCGGCCGGACAGCAGGCACAGCAGCGGGCGCCCAGCGCGGCGATCAAGGCCGCCGGTGACCATCTCGTCATGGGCCACGCCGCGCTCGACCAGCATGCCCGCGACGTCGCCGCGAAGCTCGGCATCGTGCTCCCGACCCAGCCAAGCGACCAGCAGCAGGGCTGGCTGCGGGAGTTGACGGCGGCCTCGGGGCGGGACTACGAGGTCAAGTTCGCCAACCTGATCCGCGCCTCGCACGGCAAGGTGTTCGTCCTGGTCGCCCAGGTCCGGGCCAGCACCCGGAACTCCCTCATCCGCGACCTGGCGACGGACGCCAACAACACCGTGCTGGACCACATGACGATGCTGGAGGCGACGGGCCTGGTGGACTTCGACGCCCTCGCCACCCCCAGCTGAGCCCGCCGGCCCGGGCGGGCGCGGCTGAACGGCCAGGCCCGCGCGGCCGGGCGCGTGCTCCCGGGGGCGCCAACCTCAAATCAAGCTCTGAACGTGCCACCCGCAGGGTTCGGCGCGGGACGCCCGGGCCATGACCTGTCCATGAAGCACTTGGGCATCGGCATCGGCTGGCGGCCTCAGATCGCCGAGGCGGTGGAGGGTCTGGCCGGCATCGACTGGGTCGAGGCGGTCGCGGAGAACCTCTGCCCCGGCCATCTCCCCGACGCGCTGGTACGTCTGCGCGAGCGCGGCGTCACCGTCGTACCGCACGGGGTCTCGCTCGGTCTCGGCGGCGCCGACCGGCCGGACGCGGGGCGCCTGGCGGATCTGGCGGCCCGGGCCGAGGCGCTGGACGCCCCGCTCGTGACCGAGCACATCGCGTTCGTACGGGCAGGTGGCGCCCTGACCGCATCCCCTCCCCTGGAGGCGGGCCACCTCCTGCCGGTGCCGCGCACCCGCGACGCCCTGCGCGTGCTGTGCGAGAACGTCCGCATCGCGCAGGACGCGCTGCCCGTGCCGCTCGCCCTGGAGAACATCGCGGCGCTCATCGGCTGGCCCGAGGACGAACTGACGGAGGGTCAGTTCCTCGCGGAGCTCGTCGAGCGTACGGGGGTCGGGCTGCTCATCGACGTCGCCAACCTCCACACCAACCACGTGAACCGCGGCGAAGACCCCTCCCGCACCCTCGACGCGCTGCCCCTGGAGGCGATCGCGTACGTCCATGTCGCGGGCGGCGTCGAGCGGGACGGCGTATGGCACGACACGCATGCCCACCCCGTGACCCGCCCGGTGCTCGACGTCCTCGCCGACCTGGCCACGCGTGTCACGCCGCCCGGCGTGCTCCTTGAGCGGGACGAGGCGTTCCCGCCCGCGGCGGAGCTCGCGGGCGAACTCGACGCGATCCGGGCCACGCTCGACACGGCAGGCCTCCGCGCCCCGCGCCGTCCCGCACCGGCCGGAAAGAGCCCCCTTCCCGACCGCCCGCCCGGCGTCGGCGCCGCTCCCGGCCCCACGCACATCGCGGACCCACGCGACGCCCCGGGCACCCGCAACACCCCGACCGGCGGCACTCCGAACACACTGGCCGGTGGCACCCCGGGCACCCCGGACACACTGGCCGGTGGCACCTCGGACACCCCGACCAACGGCGCCCCGGACACCCCGGACACCGCACGCGCGCGTGAGCGCCTGGCACTCGCCCAGACCGCGCTGCTCTCCTCGCTCACCGCGGGGACGCCGGTGCCCGCGGGGTTCGACGGGCGGCGGCTGCGGGTGCAGGCCCGTGCGCTCGTGGCCAAGCGCGCCGATGTGGTGGCCAAGGTCGCGCCCGAGCTGCCGCGCCTCGTCGGGGACGGCTACTGGGAGGCGTTCGCCTCGTACGCCGCCTCCCGTCCGATGCGGGGCGGATATCGCCAGGACGCCCTGGACTTCGTCCGGTTCCTGCTGGACGCCGGGCGTCCCGCCGATCCGGACACCCGCCGGGCGCTGGCCCGCTGGTTCAAGGAACGGGCCGGTGCGAGGCCGCCGGGCCGGGCGGCGCGGCTCCTGCGCACCCTGACCCGGGCGGCCTGACGCAGGGTGCGCAACGGGTCAACGTACCGCGCCAGTACGGCAGTTGAGGGCGTCTCCGGCATCACGTGACGACGCCCACTCCGCCCCATCACCCACTTCACGCAATCACCTCCCGGATCAGTGGCGTCCGCACTACCGTGCGCACCGCACCAGGAGGCATCCATGCGTCACTTGTGGTCCGGCACCGGGCTCGTCCTCACCGCGTTGGCGGCGACCCTGCTCGCCCTGCTCTTCCCCGTCTGGTCCTACGCCGACCGTTCCGGCACGCCGTCGGCCGATCTCGCCGCCGGTACGGTGGCGACCCGCTGGGGCCCGCTGTCCGCCGCCGACCGGGACTTCGTGGTCCGGGTGCGGCTCGCGGGACTCTGGGAGGGACCGGCCGGGCAGCAGGCCGTCGAGCGGGCCCCCAATGCGGCGATCAAGGCGGCGGGGCAGCATCTCGTCGACGGGCACGCCTTCCTCGACGCCCGCGTCCGCGAGGTCGCGACCGGCCTCCGCATGGAGCTGCCCGACCGGCCCAACGCCCAGCAGCGGGGCTGGCTGCGCACCCTGACGGCGGACCGCGGCGCCGCCTACGAGCGGGACTTCGCGAACCTCCTGCGGGCCTCGCACGGCGCGGTGTTCACGCTCGTGGCACAGATACGGGCCGGCACCCGCAACTCGCTGGTGCGCGGGCTCGCCGACGACGCGAACACGACCGTGCTCGACCACATGGCGATGCTGGAGGCAACCGGGTCCGTCGACTTCGACGCGCTCGCACAGGACGGCGCCGCGGCGACCGCGAGCCCGACCGGTCCACCGCCGCCCACCCCGGGCGCCGCCGTGCCGAGCGCGGCCCCCCTCGCCCCCGGGCCGCCCGACAGCGGCGAGCCCTCGTTCTCGCTGCCACCGGCCGTCTCACGCCCGAAGGGCGAGGCGTTCGACGGGCCCGACCTCCACACTCCGTAACGAAGCGATAACCCGACGTCCAAATTGTGGACAGACTGTGGCGGAGAAACGCCAACTTCGCATACAACTCGGCCATGTTCTGGGTCCTCTTTCTGCTGCCCGCGATGGTCGCGGCCGGTCTGTCCTGCGGCCTGCTCTGCCTCTCCGCCGTAGCCGCCGCGCGCCCCCAACCGCGTCCGGACGAGGAGCGGGACCTGTCCCGTTACGAGGCGGCGTTCCTCGCGGGCGGCCCCTACCGGGTCGCCGACCTCACCCTCGTCTCCATGCACCGGGCCCGCCGCCTGCTGCTCGCGCACACCGGGTGGGCCACGGTCGTCGGCCCCGAGGGCCGGGACGACCTGGAGCGGTCCGTCCTCACCGCGATCGGTCCTGGCGGCCAGGAGCGGATAGCGGCGATACGGGCCGGCACGGCCGCGGCGGACGCGGTGCGCGCGCTCGCCGACCGGCTCGCCGGAGCGGGCCTCGCCGTCCCCGACGCCGTACGGTCGGGGGTCAGCACCTCGGTGCGGGCGGTGCGCGGCGCCGCCCTGCTCACCACCGCGCTCGCGTGCGCGGCGCTGTTCATGCCGGGCGGGGGCGACACCGGGCGGGCCGAGATCGCCGCCTGGTTCGCGCTGCCCCTCGTGCTCACGCTGGGCTGTCTCGCCATCGCCCGGGTGGAGATCCACCCGTACACCCGGTGGGCGTCGCCGGATGGTCAGCGGCTGCTCGGCGGGCTCGACCCGGCGGGCGATCCACTCACGGCGCTCGCCGTGCGCGGGCTCAGGGCGGTGGACGATCCCGAGCTGCGCAGCGCCCTCACGAGTGGCCGCCTCGCCCACGGGGTCCCGGAGTCCTGACGAGCGGCCGTCTCGCCCGCGGGCCCCGACGTCTCGCCCACGGCCCTCAGGCACCTGTCACGCGGGCGAACCGCCCGCAGGCCAGGCGGCCTGACGCGCCCTCAGTTCGCCAACGCGCCCGTACCCGCCGCGCGGCCGTATCGCTCATCGGGGTCAATGACCGTGCCCGGCGCGGCCCCGCTGCTTTACTTCCACTCGTTCGAAGTATCCCCTTTTGATCTGTATGTACTTCCGTAGTACCGCAGCACGAAAGGGATGTACCGGCGATGAGAGCTGTAGCGCTGTACGGAACCCTGGGTTCCCTCGTCCTTTCCGCCCTCGTCGCCGCCCCCGCGGGCAGCGCCGACCCGCTGACCGCAGAGGCCCGGGGGGTCGAGGCCGCCGCCCGGCGCGCGGCCGCCGACTCGATCGCCTTCGGCCGCTGCCCCGACGTGGAGTCGCTGCCCCCGTCCGTCCAGTGCGGCACCGTCCGGGTCCCGCTGGACTACGCCCACCCGACGGGCCGTCAGATCGATCTCACCGTCAGCAGGACCAAGGCCAGGGGCAAGCCCGCCGAGCGCCAGGGCGCCCTCGTCTTCAACCCGGGCGGTCCCGGCGCCTCCAGCATGTACTTCCCGATGGTCGCCGGCATGCCCGACTGGAAGCGCGTCGCCGGGGCCTACGACCTCATCGGCTACTCCCCCCGCGGAGTCGCCCGCTCGGCGCCGCTGTCCTGCCAGGACCCCGGCGACTTCACCAAGGCACCGACGCAATCGCCCACCTATCCGTCCGACACGTACAAGAAGGAGCGGATCGCGCAGGCCAAGGCGTACGCGCAGGGCTGCGCGCGCAACGCGGGAGAGGCGCTGCGCTTCTACACCAGCATCAACAACGCCCGTGACCTGGACGTGCTGCGGGCCGCCCTGGGCGAGCCGAAGCTGACGTTCATGGGAGCCTCGTACGGCACCTACTTCGGCGCGGTGTACGCGACGTTGTTCCCCTCGCACATCCGCCGGATGGTCTTCGATTCGGCGGTGAACCCGGCTCCGCGGCAGATCTGGTACCGCAACAACCTCGACCAGTCGCTGGCCTTCGAGCGCCGCTGGGAGGACTTCCGTATCTGGGTCGCCAAGCACGACGACGTCTACCACCTGGGCGAGACGGCCGATGAGGTGCTGGAGAGCTACGAGAAGGTGCGGGCGGGGCTCACCCGCGAACCGGCGGGCGGCACGGTGGGACCCGCCCAGTTGCAGGCGGCGGTCCTCAAGGCCGGGTACTACGACGACTACTGGGCGAGCCGGGCGACCGCCCTCTCGGAGTACCTGAAGGGCAACGCGAAGCCGCTGATCCAACAGGCCGCGCCACGCCCCGAGTCGGCGCGCGACGACGAGAACGGCAACGCCGTGTACACCGCCGTCGAGTGCAACGACGCCGTGTGGCCGAGGGACTTCGCGACCTGGGACCGCGACAACAGCGAGCTCGCGAAGGTCGCGCCGTTCGAGACGTGGGACAACGCGTGGATGAACCTGCCGTGCGCCTACTGGCCGGCCCCGCAGCAGAAGCCGGTGGACGTGCGGGCCGAGAAGGGGGCGCTGCCGCCGACGCTGATCCTCGCGGCGGAGCGGGACGCGGCGACTCCGTACCCGGGAGCGCTCGAACTCCAGCGGCGACTGCCGGGCTCCGTGCTCATCACGGAGAAGAAGGCCGGCACGCACGGCATCGCGGGCGGCCCGAACGCATGCGTCAACGGCTATGTGGAGGACTATCTGCTGAACGGCCGGACGCCGGTGCGGCGCGCTGCGTGCGCGCCGCACCGGGAGCCGAACCCGGTGTCGCTGGACGAGCGGACGGCCCTCAGGCCGGGGCATGTGCCGCCCACTCTCTGATCTTCCGGGTCAGGGGTGAGCCGGGTCCGCTCGCGTGGCGCGGACCCTCTCACCTGGTCTTGCTAGGCCAGTCCCGCGACGAGGTCGGCGACGCTCTTGCGGCGTCCCGTGTAGAACGGGACCTCTTCGCGGACATGCATACGGGCCTCGGAGGCACGCAGGTGGCGCATCAGGTCGACGATGCGGTGCAGTTCGTCGGCCTCGAAGGCGAGCAGCCACTCGTAGTCGCCGAGCGAGAACGAGGCGACCGTGTTGGCCCGCACGTCGGGGTAGCCGCGGGCCATCTTGCCGTGGTCGGCGAGCATGCGGCGGCGGTCCTCGTCGGGCAGCAGGTACCAGTCGTAGGAGCGCACGAACGGGTACACCGACACGTAGTCGCGGGCGTGCTCGTCGGCGAGGAACGCCGGGATGTGCGCCTTGTTGAACTCGGCCGGCCGGTGCAGCGCCATGTTCGACCACACCGGTTCGAGCGCACGGCCCAGCTTGGTGCGGCGGAACAGGTTGTAGGCGCCCTGGAGCTCGTCGGAGGTCTCCGCGTGCCACCAGATCATGATGTCGGCGTCGGCACGCAGGCCCGACAGGTCGTAGGTGCCGCGGACGGTGATGTCCTTGGCGGCGAGCTGGTCGAACAGCTCCTGGACCTCGTCGGCGTAGCCGGCGCGGTCTTCAGGCAGGACGTCGCGCAGCTTGAAGACAGACCACAGGGTGTAGCGGATGACCTCGTTGAGGTCCTTCGCCTTCTTCCCCGCGTTGGGAATCTTTTCCGGAGCAGCACTCATGTGGCTATTGTCCCGCGTCACTCTGGGTGTTCCGCGCCAGGGTCGACGTGGCGATGATCTCGTCGGCGGCGCGCTGGGCGCTCGCGACGCACGCGGGGATGCCGACGCCGTCGTAGACGGCGCCGCAGACGCGCAGTCCGGGCAGCTCGGCGACCTGTGCGCGGATCCGCGCGACCTTGGCGAGATGGCCCACCGGGTACTGCGGAAGGCCGCCGATCCAGCGGTTCACGGCGGTGGCGACGGGCTTGGCGGACAGGCCGACGGCCTCACCGAGGTCACCGAGCGAGACGTCCACGAGGTCGGCGTCGTCCCAGTCGAGGTGGCGCTCCTCGCCGTAGCGCCCGATCGAGGTCCGCAGCACGAACAGGTCCGAGCCGCGCTCCTTGACCCAACTCCACTTGTGCGTGGAGAACGTGGCGGCCTTGATGGTGCGGCCGTCCACCGGCGGCACAAGGAACCCGGAGCGCTCCGCAAGGCCGGCCAGGTCGGACCGCCGGAAGGCGAGAGTGACCAGCGCCATCGAGGCGTACTCGACCTCGGCGAGCTCGGCGGCGGCGGCCGGCGACTCCTCGGCCAGCAGCGTGGACGCCGACCAGGCGGGGGTGGAGAGGATCACGCCGTCGGCGTCGATCAGCTCGGAGTCGGTGCGGATGCGCCAGCCGTCGGCGGTCCGTGCGAGGGCGAGCACCGGGGTCCCGGTGCGGATGTCGCCGCCCTGGGCGCGCACGGCATCGGCGACCGCGCCCGGCAGGGTGCCGATGCCGCCGTCGAGGCCCGCGAAGACCGGCCCGGTCTGCTGCCGCGCGGCGGCCCTGGCCTGGATGTCCTGGACGCCGTCGAGGAGCGAGCTGTGGGTACGGGCCGCCTCGAAGAGCTGGGGCACGGCGGCCCGCATGGAGATCTTGTACGCGTCGCCCGCGTACACCCCGCCGAGCAGCGGCTCCACCAGCCGGTCGACGACCTCGCGGCCGACCCGTTTGGCGACGAACTCGCCGACGCCGATGTCCTCGCCGACCTCGCTCGGGGCGAGGTCGCGGTCCTGGGCCACCCGGGCCAGGCCCTCGGCGGAGAGAATGCCGTGCAGGCCGGCCGGGTCGGCGGGCACGCCCATCACATGGCCCGTGGGCATCGGGCGCAGGGCGCCCCGGGTCCAGAGGGCGGCGTTGGCCGTGGCGGGCGCCTGGAGCCGGTCTTCGAGACCGACCGCGCGGGCGAGCTCCACCCCCTCGGGGCGCCGGGCCAGCATCGACTCGGCGCCGAGGTCCACGGGCACGCCCTCGATCTCACCGGCGAGCAGCTTCCCGCCGAGCACCGCGCTGCCTTCGAGCACGGTCACCCGGGCACCGGCCGCGAGCAGCCGGTGGGCGGCGGCAAGCCCGGAGATGCCGCCTCCGACGACGACGATGTGCGGGGCGCGGGCGGGGGCGTTGTCCATGCCTCCACTGTCTCAGACCGGCCCCGAACACCCGAAACGAGCCCCGCCACGAGGCCGCCTGTCATCAACTGGGCTGCTGCGGAGGCAAGTTGGCGGCCCGGCGGGCCAACACCGGGACGGCCGCTCGTCCGGCGGGGAATTTCCGCACCCCCGGCGTACGTATCGTGACCAGGAGAAGGCGGACCCTCACGAGCGGAGGCAACACCCATGGCGGCGGAGCGACTGGTGGTCATCGGCGGTGACGCGGCGGGCATGTCCGCGGCGTCGCAGGCCCGCAGGCTGAAGGGCCCCGAGGAGCTGGAGATCGTCGCCTTCGAGCGCTCGGGCTTCACCTCGTACTCGGCGTGCGGGATCCCGTACTGGGTGGGCGGCGCCGTGCCGCGCCACCAGGATCTGATCGCCCGTACGCCCGAGGAGCACCGCGAGCGCGGGATCGATCTGCGGATGCGTACGGAGGTCACCGAGCTCGATGTGGAGGGGCGCAGGGTCAGGGCCCGCGACCTGGCGTCGGGGGCGCAGGAGTGGACCTCGTACGACAAGCTGGTCATCGCGACCGGGGCGCGGCCGATCCGGCCCGGCCTGCCGGGGATCGACGCCCCCGGGGTGCACGGGGTGCAGACCATCGACGACGGGCGGGCCCTGCTCGCAAGCCTGGAGGCGGCCGGCGGGCGGCGCGCGGTGGTGGTGGGCGGCGGCTACATCGGCATCGAGATGGCCGAGGCGCTGCTGGAGCGCGGGTACGAGGTGACCCTGGTGACGCGCGGGGCGCAGCCCATGCACTCGCTCGATGCGGACATGGGACGTCTCGTCACCGAGGCGATGGAGCGCTCCGGGATCCGGGTGGTGACGGACGCCGAGGTCACCAAGGTGCTGACCGGGGAGTCGGGCCGGGTGCGCGCGGTGGCGACCGAGTCCGCCGAGTACCCGGCGGACGTGGTGGTGCTCGGCCTCGGCGTCGCGCCCCGCACCGAACTCGCCCGCGCCGCCGGTCTGCCGCTCGGCGCGGCGGACGCCCTGCGCACCGACACCGCGATGCGGGTGCGCGGGCACGACAACATCTGGGCGGGGGGCGACTGCGTCGAGGTGCTGGACCTGGTGTCGGGACGCCACCGCCACATCGCGCTCGGCACGCACGCCAACAAGCAGGGCCAGGTCATCGGCTCCAACGTGGGGGGCGGCTACGGCACGTTCCCCGGTGTGGTGGGCACGGCCGTCACCAAGGTCTGCGCCACGGAGGTGGCACGGACCGGCCTTTCGGAGCGGGAGGCCCGCGAGGAGGGCCTGCGGTACGTCACGGCGACCATCGAATCCACCAACGTCGCGGGGTACTACCCGGGCGCCACGCTGATGACGGTCAAGATGCTGGCCGAGCTGCGCACCGGGCGGCTCCTCGGCGCGCAGATCGTGGGCGGCGCGGGTGCGGCGAAGCGGATCGACGTGGTGGCGGTGGCCCTGACGGCCCGTATGACGGTGGAGCAGATGACCGCCCTGGACCTCGGGTACGCCCCGCCGTTCTCCTCGGTGTGGGACCCGGTCCTGGTGGCGGCGCGCAAGGCGGTGTCGGCCGTGCGCGCCGCGGGCTAGGGGGTGTCTGGTGGATCAGGGTCGGTCAGGGTGCGGCGCCTGGTGCGGTGCATCGCAAGGCGCCGGAACGTCGTGATAGCGGAGCTA
>NZ_JBICXU010000047.1:0-32464 GCF_043200435.1 Streptomyces sp. NPDC048416 | reverse complement strand
TGGGGCGGCCGGGTCTGACTGCTGAGCGTTTTGTGGCTCATCCTTTCGGTGGTTCGGGTGAGCGGATGTATCGGACGGGTGACCTGGTGTGCTGGCATGCTGATGGTCAGCTCCGGTATTTGGGGCGTGTGGATGATCAGGTGAAGATCCGTGGGTTCCGTATCGAACCGGGGGAGATTCAGGCGGCGTTGGAGGCGGAGCCGGGTGTCTCGCAGGCTCTGGTGGTGGCCCGTCCGCATCTCGATGACACCCGCCTCGTCGCCTACGTCGTTCCTTCCTCGGCGGGAGGGGAGCAAGGAATAACCGCCGAGCAGGTCGACGAATGGCGTGAGATCTACGACTCGGTCTACGAGGAAGCCGTTCATGACGGCGGGGCCGGCACCGGTGAGTTGGGTGAAGGGTTTGAGGGGTGGAACAGTTCGTACTCGGGCGAGCCCATCCCGTTGCCGGAGATGCGGGAATGGCGTGACCAAATGGTGGCGAGGATCCAGGAGTCTGCTCCGCGCCGGGTGTTGGAGATTGGTGTTGGTTCGGGGTTGTTGATGGGGCATGTGGCGGTGGGGGTGGAGTCGTACTGGACGACGGATTTCTCGTCGTCGGTGGTGGAGCGGTTGCGGGGTCAGGTGGCGGGGCTGGGCTGGTATCATGTGGTGGTGCGGTGTCAGGCCGCGGATGATGTTTCGGGGCTGCCGGTGGGGGAGTTCGACACGGTTGTCATCAACTCGGTCGTGCAGTATTTCCCGGGTTGGGAGTATCTGGAGCGGGTGTTGGACCGGGCGTTCGGGTTGTTGGCCGAGGGTGGCCGGCTGGTGGTCGGGGATGTGCGGCATCGGGGTTTGTTGCGGGCGTTGCAGACGGCGGTTCAGGCGCGTCAGCTGGGTGTTGGGGACGCGGCTCGGTTGCGTGCGGTGGTGGAGCAGGCGGTGGTGACGGAGAAGGAGCTGTTGCTGGATCCCGGTTTCTTCACCGTCTGGGCGTCTGGGCGGTCGGATGTGGTGGGGGTGGATGTGCGGTGGAAGCGGGGGGCCGCGCACAACGAGCTGACGCGCCACCGCTACGACGTGGTCCTGCACAAGGCTCCTTCGCAGCCGCTCTCTCTCGCTCGGACGCCCGTCATGGTGTGGGGCCGGGACGTCGAAGCGCTGGACGCGTTAAGTGATGTGACGTTGCCGGTCCGGGTTTCGGGGGTGCCGAATGCGCGGCTGACCGGGGAGGTTGCGGCGGCTCGCGCGCTGGCCGCGGGCGAGCCCATCGAGCGTGTCCGCGAGCTTCTGGACGAGGACGGCGGCCTGGATCCTGAATCGGTGTGCGTCTGGGCTCGCTCGCGGGGCTGGGACGCGGTGGTGACTGTTGGGCAGGGTGAACTCGACACCTTCGATGTGGTGCTGCTGCCCGATGGGGCGGCTGCGGGTGCGGTGTCGGGGGTCTTGGGTCCGGTGGGTGTGGGGTCGCTTGGGGGGTTGGCGAGTGATCCGGTGCGGACGCGGGTGGTGGGTGAGTTGGTGTCGGTGTTGCGTCGGAGTTTGTCGGAGCGGCTTCCGTCGCATTTGGTGCCGGCGGCGTTTGTGGTGTTGGAGGCTTTGCCGTTGACGGTGGGCGGGAAGGTTGACCGGGGTGCGTTGCCTGCTCCTGAGTATGGGGTGTCGGGGTCTCGGGGGGCGCGGACGCCGCAGGAGGAGATGGTGTGTGGTCTGTTCGCGGAGGTGTTGGGTCTGCCGGTGGTGGGGGTGGAGGATGACTTCTTTGCGCTGGGTGGGCATTCGTTGCTGGCGACGCGGTTGGTGAACCGGGTGCGGGCGGTGCTGGGTGTGGATCTGGCGTTGCGTGTGTTGTTCGATCGTCCGACGGTGGCGGGTGTGGTGCGGCATCTGTCGGTGGCGGGGGCGCGTCCGGTGCTGGAGCGGTGTGAGCGGCCGGAGCGTCTGCCGTTGTCGTTTGCTCAGCGCCGGATGTGGTTCCTGTACAAGTTGGAGGGTGCGTCGGCGACGTACAACATTCCGCTCGTGCTGCGTCTCACGGGGGAGGTGGATGGGGCGGCGATGGAGGCGGCACTCAATGATGTGATGGCCCGGCACGAGCCGTTGCGGACGGTCTTCCCCGACATCGACGGTGAGCCCTACCAGCACATCCTCACCCCCATCGGAACCCACCTCACCCTCACCGTCGAACCGGTGACGGAGGACGCGGTGGCTTCCCGACTGGCGGAGTGTGTGCAGCACGGATTCGAGCTGGACCGCGAAATACCGCTCGTGGCAAGGCTGTTGACCACAGGACAGGGAGAGGCCGTCCTGGTGCTCGTGATGCACCACATAGCCGCCGACGGGTGGTCGATGACCCCTCTCGCCGCCGATCTCGCCTCCGCGTACGCGGCCCGGCGCGGAGGCGAGGGGCCGGAGTGGGCCCCGCTCCCGGTCCAGTACGCCGACTACAGCGTCTGGCAGCACGAACTGCTCGGCGAGGACACCGACCCCGACAGTATGCTGCGCCGCCAAGCCGCGTACTGGACGGACCACTTGAGCGGTCTGCCCGATGTCGTCTCCCTGCCCACCGACCGGCCGCGAGCCGCGACGCCTTCCTATCGCAGCGACACCGTGAGCTTCGCGCTCGACGCCTCTACGCATGCCGCGTTGCGGGAGCTCGCCCGCTCGGCGGACGCGACGCTGTTCATGGTCCTGCACGCCGGCTTGGCGGCGTTGCTCTCGCGCCTGGGCGCGGGGCAGGACATCGCAGTGGGTTCGCCCATCGCCGGCCGCACCGACGAAGGCCTTGACGAGCTGGTCGGCTTCTTCGTCAACACCCTGGTGATCCGCGCCGACGTGACGTCGGATCCCACGTTCGGCGAACTCCTGACACAGATTCGCGAGACGAGTCTCGCCGCGTACAGCCACCAGGACATCCCCTTCGAGTACCTGGTGGAACGGCTCAACCCGCAGCGTTCACCCGGCCATCACCCGCTCGTTCAGATCATGTTGGCGCTCCAGAACAGCACAGACCTGGCATTCGAACTCCCGGGCATCCGCGCCGAGTTCGAGGACCCGGGCGTGTCCGGTTCACAGTTCGACCTCACCGTCAACCTGGGTGAGACGTTCGACGAGGACGGCCACCCTGCCGGCATGTCCGGGCTGATCGAGTACGCGACGGATCTGTATGACGCCCGGACGGTTGAGTTGTTCGGCGAGCGGTTGGTGCGGGTGCTGGGTGGGGTGGTTGCGGAGCCCGGCTCTCGGGTGAGTGGGCTTGATGTGCTGGGTGTGGGTGAGCGGAGTCGGCTGTTGGGGTGGTCGGCGACTGACGTTTCACCGGCGCCGGTGACGTTGGCGGGCTTGTTTGCTGGGCGGGTGCGTGAGTCTTCGGGTGCGGTGGCTGTGGTGTGTGGTGGTGAAGTGGTGTGGTCTTATGGGGAGTTGGGGGGTCGGGTGAATCGGTTGGCTCGGTGGTTGATGGGTCGGGGGGTGGGTCCTGGGGTTGTGGTGGGGGTTGCGGTGCCGGTGGGTGTGGAGCAGTTGGTTGCGGTGTTGGGTGTGGTGGTGGCGGGGGGTGCGTATGTGCCGGTGGATGTGGAGTATCCGGGGGCGCGGATTGGTTGGCTGTTGGAGGATGCGCGGCCGGGGCTGGTGCTAACGACGTGTGCGGCGGTGGGGAGTCTGCCGGAGGGGTTGGCGGTGGATGTCGTGCTGCTGGAGGAGGTCGGCGCGGATGGTCTGTCGGGTGCGGAGGTTATGGATGCCGAGCGGGTGGTTCCGTTGTTGCCCGCGCATCCGGCGTATGTGATCTATACGTCGGGTTCGTCGGGGCGGCCGAAGGGTGTGGTGGTGACGCACGGGGGTGTGGCGGGGTTCGCGGCGGGCCTGGTGGAGCGGATGGGGCTCGGGATGGGTGGGCGTGTGTTGCGTTCGGCGTCGTTGAGTTTTGATGCGTCGGTGTTGGAGTTGGTGCTTGCGTGGGGTTCGGGGTCGGTGTTGGTTGTGCCGGAGGCTGGGTTCGGGCTGGCGGGGGCGGAGTTGGAGGGAGCTCTTGCGCGGGGTGGGGTGACGCATGCGTTTTTGCCGCCGTCGGTGGTGGCGACGTTGCCGGAGGGTGCGTGGGAGCGGCTGGGTGGTCTGGTTGGTTTGGCGGTGGGTGCGGAGGCGTGTCCGCCGGAGTTGGTGGCTCGGTGGGGTCCTGGTCGTCGGCTGATCAATGCGTATGGTCCGACGGAGTCGACGGTGGCTGTGTCGATCAGTGATCCGTTGACCGTGGGTGGGGGTGTTGCGATCGGGCGGCCGGTGCCGGGTGTGGGGCTGTTTGTGTTGGATGAGCGTTTGGGGTTTGTTCCGGTGGGTGTGCCGGGGGAGTTGTATGTGTCGGGGCCGGGGTTGGCGCGTGGGTATGTGGGGCGGCCGGGTCTGACTGCTGAGCGTTTTGTGGCTCATCCTTTCGGTGGTTCGGGTGAGCGGATGTATCGGACGGGTGACCTGGTGTGCTGGAACGCTGATGGTCAGCTCCGGTATTTGGGGCGTGTGGATGATCAGGTGAAGATCCGTGGGTTCCGTATCGAACCGGGCGAGATTCAGGCGGCGTTGGAGGCCGAGCCGGGTGTCTCGCAGGCTCTGGTCGTGGCCCGTCCGCATCTCGACGACACCCGCCTCGTCGCCTACGTCGTCGCCGAGGGCGGTCTCGGCCGCTCGCTTGGTGCTCTGCGCGAGTCGCTGAGCCGTGACCTGCCCAGGTACATGGTGCCGTCGGCCATCGTCGCGCTGGACGCGTTCCCCCTGACCGTGAGCGGGAAGATCGACCGGAGTGCGCTGCCGGCGCCACAATACGGCGGGGCCGGTATGTCCCGTGCGCCGCGCACCCAGACCGAAGAGGTCCTGTGCGAGCTGTTCGCAGGGGTGCTGGGGGTGCCGGTGGTGGGTGTGGACGACGATTTCTTCGATCTGGGTGGGCATTCGTTGTTGGCGACCCGGTTGGTGAGCCGGGTGCGTGCGGTGTTGGGGGTGGAGTTGCCGTTGCGGGCGTTGTTCGACGCGCCGACGGTGGCGGGGCTCGCCGGTCGGCTCTCGGGTGCCGGGTCGCGTCCGGTGCTGGAGCGGCGGGAGCGGCCGGAGGTGCTTCCTTTGTCGTTCGCGCAGCGCAGGCTGTGGTTCCTGTACAAGTTCGAGGGCGCGTCGGCGACGTACAACATGCCGCTGGTCCTCAGGCTGACCGGAAAGCTGGACACCGGCGCTCTGGAGGCCGCGCTCAACGACGTCATCGCGCGGCACGAACCGCTGCGGACCGTATTCCCCGACATCGACGGACGGCCCCACCAGCGGGTGCTCGCTGCCGAGCGGGCGCGAATCACCGTCGAGGTGGAGGAGATCGGCGAGGAGCAGGTGCCCGAGCGGGTGGCACGGATCGTGCGGCAGGGGTTCGAGTTGGACAGGGAGATCCCGTTCCGGGCAGGGCTCCTGGTCACCGGGCCCGACACGTCCGTGCTGGTCGTGGTCATCCATCACATCGCGGCCGACGGCTGGTCGATGGGGCCGCTGACGCGTGACCTGGTCGCCGCGTACACCGCGCGCCGGGACGGGGCACGACCGCAGTGGGCCCCGCTCCCGTTGCAGTACGCGGACTTCACCCTCTGGCAGCACGATCTGCTCGGGGACGACTCCGATCCGGACAGCCTCTTCGTGCGGCAGGCCGCGTACTGGGCGGACCAGTTGGCCGGGCTGCCGGAACAGGCCACGCTGCCGCCCGACCGGCCGCGCCCCGCGCTTCCCTCCTATCGCGGCGACGTCACGCAGTTCCGGATAGGCGCCGGGACCCACGCCGGACTGCGGGCCCTGGCCCGCTCCGCGGACTCGACGCTGTTCATGGTCCTCCAGGCGGGCCTGGCGGCCCTGCTGTCGAGGCTGGGCGCCGGGGACGACATTCCCGTTGGCTCGCCCATAGCCGGCCGCGGCGACGAGAACCTGGACGACCTGGTCGGGTTCTTCGTCAGCACCCTGGTGCTGCGCACCGACACCTCCGGGGACCCGACCTTCGCCGAGCTGCTGGCCCGGGTGCGCGAGACCTGCCTGGCCGCGTACACCCACCAGGACCTGCCGTTCGAGTACCTGGTGGAGAAGGTCAACCCGCAGCGCTCCACCGCTCACCACCCGCTGTTCCAGGTCGTGTTGGTCCTCCAGAACGACGACGGCGCGCGCTTCGACCTGCCGGGGCTCCAAGTGGGGGCGGAGAAGGCGGGCGCCGGTTCGGCCAAGTTCGACGTTTTCGTCAGCGTCACCGAGACCTTTGACGAAGCGGGCGAGCCGGCCGGGCTCACCGGCCTCGTCGAATACGCCACCGATCTGTACGACGCGACGACCATCGACGCCTTCACCGCGCGCTGGACGCGCCTGCTGGACTCGGCGATCGACGACCCGCACCGGCCGGTCAGGTCGCTGCGGATCCTGGCACCGCACGAGCGCGGGACGCTGCTCGAATGGTCCGGAGCCGACCGCGCCGACCTGCCCCCTCTTACCCTGCCCGAACTCTTCCGGGCGGCGGCCGAACGGTCACCGGACGCCGTGGCGACCATCTCGGGCCGCGACGAGAGGTCGTACAGCGAGCTGTCGTACGCCGAACTGGACCGCCGCTCGAACCGCGTCGCGCACCACCTGCTGGGGCTCGGGGTCGGCCCCGGCCGGCGAGTGGCGCTGCGGATGCGACGCGGGCCCGAGCTCGTCGCCACCATCCTCGGTGTGGTCAAGACCGGCGCCGCGTATGTCCCGGTCGACCCCGACTATCCGGCTGAGCGGATCGCGTACATGCTCGCCGACGCGGATCCCGCCGTCGTCCTCGACGACGCCTGGACGGCCGGGCTGGACCACGAAGCGCTGCCGGACACCGACCCGGGCGTGCCGGTCCATCCCGCGCACACCGCGTACGTCATCTACACCTCCGGGTCCACCGGCCGCCCCAAGGGCGTCGAGGTCACCCACGCCGGGTTCGCCAACCTCGCGCGTGCGCAACTGGACGCGTTCGCGCTCACCCCGGACAGCCGGGTGCTCCAGTTCGCTTCGCCCAGCTTCGACGTGTCGGTGTGGGAGCTGGTGATGGCGTTCGCGTCGGGCGCGGCCCTCGTGGCGGCCTCCGCCGACGCGCTGGCCGGTGACGCGCTGGCGGAAACGCTGCGCGGGCGGCGGGTGACCCATGTGACGCTGCCGCCCTCGGTGCTTGCGACCCTCGACGCGCGAGGGCCGGGCGTGCCCTTCCCCGACCTGGCGGTTCTCCTGGTGGCCGGCGAGGCATGCTCACCCGACCTCACGGAACGCTGGGCACCCGGCCGCCGCATGATCAACGCGTACGGGCCCACCGAGTCCACCGTCGGCGCGGCCATGAGCACGCCGCTGACCGGCCGCGAGAGCGGAGTCGTTCCCATGGGGCGGCCGCTGTTCGGACTGTCCGGCTACGTCCTGGACGGCGGTCTGCACCCCGTGCCGCAGGGAGTGGTCGGCGAGTTGTACGTGGCAGGGGCCGGCCTGGCCCGCGGCTACCTGGGCCGGCCTGGGCTCACCGCCGAACGGTTCGTGGCCAACCCGCTGGGCGGCCCCGGGGAGCGGATGTACCGCACCGGCGACGTCGTACGGTGGAACGCCGAAGGCCAGCTGGAATACCTCGGCCGTGCCGACGATCAGGTGAAGATCCGCGGCTTCCGGGTCGAACCCGGCGAGATCCAGGCCGAGTTGCTGCGCCTGCCCGGCCTCGTCCAGGCCTTTGTGACCGTCCACCGGCACGGCGGGACGGACCCGCGGCTGGTGGCGTACGTGGTGCCGGAAGACCCGGGCGGCTTCTCAGCGGCCGCCGTGCGCGAGGCCCTGCGCGAACGGCTCCCCGGCTACATGGTCCCCTCGGCGGTGACGGCCCTGCCCGAACTGCCGCTCAGCCCCAACGGCAAGGTGGACCGCAAGGCGCTCCCCGCTCCCGACTACAGCGGCCGGGCCGGGCGCCCGCCGCGCACTCCGCGCGAAGAGGTGCTGTGCACCCTCTACGCCGAAGTGCTGGGCCTGCCCGGAGTGAGCGTGGACGACGGCTTCTTCGACCTCGGAGGGCACTCCCTGCTGGCGACCGGGCTGATCAGTCGCATCCAGGCGGTCCTCGGCGTCGAACTGCCCCTGCGCATCCTCTTCGAGGCGCCGACCGTCGCCGAACTCGCCCGGCGCCTGGACGAGGACGCCGATCACAGCTCCGGCCCGGGCGAACGCGGCGCGCATTCCACCGCGTTCGAGGTACTGCTCCCGCTGCGCACCAAGGGCGCCCAGGCGCCGTTGTTCTGTCTGCACTCGGGCGGCGGCATGTGCTGGAACTACGCGAGCCTGCTGCCGCACATCGACGCCGACATCCCTCTCTACGGTCTCCAGGCCCGCGGGTTGTCCGACCCCGACAACCTGCCCGGCTCGGTGGAGGAGGTGGCCGACGACTGCATCGAGGCGATGCTCCGGGTGCAGCCGGAAGGGCCGTACCGGCTCATGGGGCACTCCTTCGGAGGCATCGTCGCCCACGCCGTCGCGGCCCGGCTGGCCGAACGAGGACAGCGGGTCGAGCTGATGGTCTGCCTCGACGCCAAGCCCGCCGCGCAGGAGGACATCCCCGAGCACGCGCACGAGGAGTACTACCGGGGCATCCTCGAACTGCTGGGGGTGAGCACCGTCGAAGTCCCCACGCAGGGCATGACGTTCGAGGAGTTCGCGGCAGTGGCGCGGACGACGAACACCGTGCTGGGCAGCATCGAGGAGAGCGAATTCCTCACCATCATGCGGGTGATGGAGAACAACATCGACATCACCGGACGCTACCGGCATCAGCGGGTCGCGACCGAGATGATGCTGTTCGCCGCCACGCAGGAGACCGACAGCGTGCTGGAGCCCGACGTCTGGCACGCGTACCTCGACGGGCCACTGGAGTACCGGCGGATGGACTGCTCCCACGCCGGCATGCTCAAACCGGAGACGCTCCACCGCATCGGCGCGTTGATCCAGGACCGTCTACGACGCGGTTCGCACGGCGCCTGAATGCTGCTGCGGGGTGCGGGGTGCGGGGTGCGGGGTGCGGGGTGCGGGGTGCGGGGTGCGGGGTGCGGGGTGCGGCGGGGTGTTGGGTTGTGGGGGCGGCGTCCACGCATACGGGACGGTGTGACCGCGTTCACGCGTGGTGGGGCGGTGTGACGGCGTCCACGCCTGTAGGGCGGTGTGACGGCTGGGTCACGTGGACGCCCTGATACCGGGCGTCCATCGTGCCCTGCTCGCAACCGCCACCCTCGAATCGCTCCCCATGGCGGTCGGGACAGCACGTGACTTCAGGCGCGACGCGGCGTGGGTGACGGACGGCGCTGCGCGCCCGCTCTACGCAGCGCGCAGGCGGACGCGGTCCGGGGTGAGGTCCTTGAGCGAGGTGGCGCCCAGCAACTGCATGGTCTGCCGCACCTCCGCCGAGAGGATGTCCAGCACCCGGCGCACTCCGGCCTCGCCGCCCGCCATCAGGCCGTAGAGATAGGCACGGCCGACGAGAACTGCCGTCGCGCCCATGCAGACCGCCGCCACCGCATCCGCGCCGGACCGAACCCCGCCGTCGAGATAGACCTCCGCTGCGCCGTCCACCGCCCTGACGACCGCGGGCAGTTCCTCCAACGGCACGGGTGAGCGGTCCAGTTGGCGCCCGCCATGATTGCTGATGACCAGGGCGTCCACTCCGAGACCGGCCATCAGGCGTGCGTCCTCGGCCGTCTGGACGCCCTTGACGATCAGCTTGCCCGGCCAGACCTCCCGCAGCCACACCACGTCGTCGGCGGTCGCCGCAGGGTCGAACATCAGATTGCCGAGTTCTGCTGCGGTGCCCTGCCACTGGGTGAGAGAGGCGAACCGCAGAGGCGGGGTGGTCAGCAGATTCAGCCACCACCACGGCCGCAGCGCCCCGTCCAGCAAGGTGCGCGCGGTCAGCGCCGGCGGGATCGTCATGCCGTTGCGGACATCCCGCAGCCGTGATCCCCCGACCGGCGTGTCCACGGTCAGCATCAAAGCCTCGTACCCGGCCTCCGCGGCGCCGCACACCAGGTCCAGGCTGCGGGCCCGGTCGCGCCACAGGTACAGCTGGAACCAGCGGCGTACGCCCGGCACGGCGGCGGCGAGCGGCCCGGCGGCCGTCGTGCCCATCGTGGACAGCGTGTACGGGACCCCATGGGCGGCCGCTGCCCGTGCCACGGCCACCTCGCCCTCGTGGTGCATCATCCGCGTGAAGCCAGTCGGGGCGAGCGCGATGGGAAGGGCGGACACCTCGCCGAGTAGCGTTGCCGAGGTGTCGACCGCCGAGACGTCCCGCAGCACGCTGGGCCGGAACTCGATCCGGCGGAAGGCGGCCTGGTTGCGGGCCAGCGAAAGCTCCTCGCCCGCGGCCCCGTCCGTGTAGTCGAAGACGGCTCTGGGAGCGCGTCGGCGCGCGGCGGCACGCAGGTCGGCCACGTCGGCGGCGGCCGCGAGCCGTCGCGGGGCCCCGCCGGGCCGGGGCCGCGGCCGCAGCAGGGGCGCGAGTTCGGCCGGGCGCGGGAATCGGCGCCGGGGGTGGTCGCCCACCGGGGGTGACGGGGGTGACGGAAGTGACGGAAGTGACGGGAAGCCGTCCAAGGTCCCTCCTCGTTCCGAGGGCCCACGCGGCCGGTCACGGGCCGCGCCCGGGAGGGCCCGGGGGCCGTCCTGCCGGGTCACGGTCACGGGCACTGTACGGCCGAGGTGCGGCGCACGACGACAACTGTTCGGCTGCGCAAGCCCGTTGGCGCCGTCTGCCCGACGCGCAAGATGTGGTGTGCGCGGTGCCGAGCCGTGGTGCGCGCGCACGGTGCCGGGCCATGGTGCGCACGGCGCCGGGCTGTGGTGCGCGCTGGGTAGGGCTGTGGTGCGCGCGGTGCCGGGCCGTGGTGCATGCCGGGCAGGGCCATGGTGTGTGTGCGGGGCCATGGTGCGTGGGCGGTGCTTTGCTCAACGCTCACGCTCAACGCTCAACGCTCGACGTGCGCCGGGCTCGGGCGTGTGGGCGGCACCCCGTTCAACTGCGCAGGCGTCCTACGGGCCGCGTTCCTCCCGCTCGTCCGCTCAGGGGCGCGTCCCGGGCCCGAAGCCCGTCCAGCGCAGGGCCGGGGGGAGATGGCTCATGTCGTTGTAGACCACCAGTGAGGGGGCGGCGCCGGTGTAGTACTCGATCGCCGTCACCGCCGTGTTCCCGCAGCTCATCCCCAGCCACCGCTCACGTGGCGCGCCAAGGGCGTGCCGCAGGAGCCAGGCCACCTGATAGGCGTGGGTGACCAGGACCTCGTGCGTCTCGGTGTCGGCCGGGCGGGCGAACCGGTCGGTCAGCGCATCCGCCAAGCGCTCTCCCTTCGCCGCTTCTGCGGGATCGTAGCCGTCGAAGACCCCGGCCCATGCCGCAGGCGGCTTCTTCGGCACGTGCGGGATGTGGTCGGTCAGCTCGGCCGCCTCCCGCACCGGGACCCCGGCCAGACGCTCGCCGATGAGCTGGGCCGAACGCACCGCCCGGGGCAGCGGCGAGTGCCACACCGTGTCGATCGGCAGGCGGGCCAAGCGCTCCGCAAGCAACTCCGTCTGGCGCCTTCCGACTTCGGTGAGCGTCCCGAAGGCGTCCGCCGCGCCGTGCCTGACCAGGAACAGACGCCGAGTCGCCATGTCAGCCCCTCCAAAGGGAGATGGAGTAAGAGATGCCGGAAACATCCGGATGGTATCAACATCGGGTGGGCTGCCCGGCCTTGTTCGCCCCTCTGCCTGAAGCCGGTGTGCAGGACATGACCATGCGGCTTCCGACCATGCGTCCGGGCTGTTGCGTGTGCGTGAGCTATTCGCAGAGGCTGCTGAGGTCGGCGCCGGTCAGATCGCGGGTCGCGTCCCACAGTCGGGCCGCGACGGAGGAGTCGGCGAGGTGGTTCCACACCGGTTCGCATCGGGGTTCGCCGCGCAGGCCGAAGATACGCGGCCCCCACAGTTGGCCTCCCCGCACGGCAGGGTCGAGTACCGCTCGGACCGCTGACCATGCGCCGGCGTGCTTGCCCTGGACGAGCAGGGCCGCAGGCACCGCGCTGAGCCGTGCGCCGGTGGTTCGCACATGGATCGGTGGCCGCGAGGGGGTGAGGGAGTCCAGCGCACCGCCGGGGTGGACCATCACGCTCTGCACCCCGCTGTCGACGGCCCGCAGTCGGCGGTCGAGTTCGAGACCGAAGTACATCTGAGCCAGCTTGGAGCGTCCGTAAGTGCGCTTGGGTGCGTAGTCCTTGAGGGACTGCAGGTCGTCCAAGTCCAGCCGCTCGGACTTCGCGGCGAAGCTGCCCATGGTCACCACGCGGGCCGCCGGCGCCGCCGACAGCAGGGGCATCAACCAATGGGTCAGGGCGAAGTGCCCGAGGTGGTTCGTCCCGAACATGAGCTCGTGACCGTCCCCGGTCTCCTGTCGCGGAGGGTCGTCAAGCGCGACGCCGGCGTTGTGAACCACCGCGTCGAGGCGGTCAACCTCCAATGCTTGCACCGCAGTTTGCAGTGAGGAGAGGTCGGCGAGGTCCAGTCGGATGGCCCGCACCTGCGAGCCGGGGACACGCGCACGGATCGACGCCATGGCAGCCTCGGCCCTTGCGGGGCTCCGGCTGCCGAGCACGATGGTGGCTCCGGATGCCGACAACTGCTCCGCGACGAAGTACCCGATGCCGACGTTGCCACCGGTGACCAGGAAGACGCGGCCATCGGCACGGGGCAGCCGTTGGACATTCCAGGACGGGGTGGAGGACGTGGACGACATGGCGATGTGGCTCCCTTGCTGCTGAAGGTGGCCGCCGTTGCTCCCTGGGGCCACTCGGCACATACGGTTGCACCGGCGACCGACACACTGCCGATGGATCACCGACAGCGCCGCCGGAGGGCCGACATCTCGCCGACACCGTGCCGGTCGATGACACCCCATTGCGTCCCACCGGAGCGCGCCGCACCGCGACCACACCACACCGCGGGCGCGACGGACTGTGTCCTGAACGACCCTGGCGTACGTACACGACGAGCTGTGCCCTGTGGCCCCGGCGTACGTACACGACGAGCTGTGCCCTGAATGGCCCTGGCGTGCGTGCGCAGTGACGTACTACGGAACGGCCGATTCGGTCCCGCTCATGGCGTCGCGGTCCTGACCCGACCTGCATCTCTGGTGGCCCGAAGCGTCGGCGTACCAGGGTCGTGACCGGCAACTTCACGATGGTGGGCGCCCGCTGCGAGGGTGGGGTCCGGCAGGGCGGGTCGGGGCGTTCCGGGGGTGGCCTGGATCGCGGCGGCCAGGTTTCGCAGGCCGGACTGTCTGCCGGGGGAGTCTTCGTCGTCGGGCGGTTGGCCTGCGGGGACGGCAGATATGAGGGTCCATCCCAGGAGCGCTTCGGCAGCATGGATGTGCCCACGAACTGTGGCTGGGTAGAGGCTCAGGCGCCGGGCGGCGGCCTCGACCCGGAAGTCCTCTGCGGCCCAGCTGCGGAGGGTCTGCGCGAGGGCGTCGCCGCTGGTGGCGCGCCGGTCGGTGCATTCCTGGTTGAGGGGCGCGAGCGCCGCACTGGCCCAGGTGGTGGCGGAGGGTTGTGCCAGGAGGTGGGCGAGGGTGGGCGCGGGGCCGGGACCCGGGGCGGCGACCGGGCCGTGCAGGGCGTGGATCTGCAGGGCGAGGGAGAGGGTGATGCGATCGGCGGTGCGGTCGGAAGCGAGGCCGGTGGCCCGGAGCATGGTGTGGATGCGACGACTGAGGGTGTTGCGGTGAATGCCGAGGATCCTGGAGGCGGCCGCGACGTCGAATTCGAGGCCGAGGGCGACGGTGGCCAGTTGCCGATCGGCGCCGCGCCGGCTCAGGACTGGCTGGAGCAGGGCGGAGGCCCATTGTTGTGCGGCGGCCGGGTGGAGGGCGTGCAGCAGGCCGGGGGTGCGGACGGCGACCGCGGCGCCGGTGGGGCTGATCCGGGCGGTGGCGATGGCATCGTAGGCCAGGCCGAAGCTCGTGGCGGTGTCCTCGACGGGCAGAGCGGGACTGATGCCAAGACTCAGCCGGCTGCTGCGGTCGGCGACGAGCCCGCGCAGGGCGGTGACGGCGGGCGCTTCTGGGAGTTCAGGCTCGGGGCGCGGGGCGACGATGACGATGTGTTCCTCGAAGGCGGGACACCGTACGGCGATGCCGGTGTCCGAAAGGATCTCCTCGACCGGGCCCAGCATCGCGTCACGGGAGATGTCGGCGCAGTCCATGATGGCGACCTGGATGTCGTCCGTGTCCAGCAGGTGGGGCGAGAGGGGCCCAAGGATGCGCTGCGCGGACTCGATGTGACCCACCATCAGGGCCTGGAACGAGGCCAGCCGTACGGCACGCAGGGTCTCGGTGAGTACCGTGCGGCTCGGGGGCATGGCTGCGTGCCGGCGGATCGCGAGGACAGCGGCGGCCCGGGCCAGCAGGTCCTTCTCAGACGTGCTGAAGGAGTGGTGGCGGCGGTGGGCGGTGAGGAAACGGCTGCTGTTCCCGACAGGGTGGGTCGAGGTGAAGTCGTCCACTACCGTAGCCAGTTGGGATTCATTTGGGGCGGGAAAGGGGATGCGGACGTCCCCTTGAAGGCTTACGTGTGCGCCCAGCTCGCGGCCCAGCCAGTCCAGGAGAACGTCGGCCGGAAGGCTCTCGTCGTCGAGGTGGTCCAGGAGATGGGCGAGGCGGGCAGCGTGCTGGTCGGCTGCCTGTCGGCGGTGCTCCGTGATCTGCGAGATCAACGTGTGGCGCCAGGTTGCCATGGGCGCGCCGGAGGCGAAAAGCGGGAGCGCGGCGCGGCGCGCGGCCTCCGTCAGCGGCCCGTGCGCCGAGGGCGGCGTGTTTGCCGCGAGGATCAGGCCGACGGCGCCTTGGTCGGCGAGGCGCCGCAGCCAGGTGCGCGTACGCCCCGGGTCGAGGGCGTCGGGTGAACAGACAAAGAGCGTGCCGGAAGGCCCGTTGGGGCAGTCGGCGGGCGTAACCACCTCGGCACGGTCCACGACCCGGTCGTCGGTAAGAGCGGTGTGCAGAGGGCGCAGGGCGTACTCGGGCTGACGCGCCAGGGTCGCGAGTGTGAGCATCACGTCTCCTCCGCCGGGGTGAAATGCGATGCTATCCGGCGCCGGGGTGGCAGCCGATGCCGGTGTGACGGGCCCGCACCGCCGAGCCGGATGTGTTGCGGGCCGGGCCGGGCCGGGCCGGGGCGGAGCGATGCGATGTGATGAGTGCCTACTCCGACTGTCCGTTCACCGACCCGATTCCCCCTCGCGGATGACGTGCCACCGGCCCCCCATGGAGTCCTAATGCGCCGCGGCGGCCTGTCGCGGACTTGGTAACCAAGGGTTTCGGCCCACCAGGTGTGCACACGTGCTGTGCATCATGAGGCCAGTGGTGCGCGTGTGGCGTAGTAAGCGGCCTCGAAGATCCCTACGCTGATCGACATCCGGTGCACGGCATCAGGCCGGCACCGCACAGCAGCTGAAGTGGGGACACCAATGCTTCCGGGTTTCGTGGGCGTTCATCTGGACCAGACCGTGGTCTCTGACATCCAGGTCAACGAGCACATCACCGCGCGCCGCCTGAAGGAGGGCACGCCGAAGGACCCCAGCGTGATCACGCTGCTGGAGTTCGCCCCGGGCGCGCAGTTCGGCGAGGACCGGCACGCGGTCCGCGAGTTCGTTCACGTCATCAAGGGCGAGTTCGGCGACGGCACGGACACCTGGCAGGCCGGCACGGTGCTCTGCGCCGAACCTGGCTCCGTGCACTACCCGCAGTCCGCGACCGGCTGCACGCTCCTGGTCTTCTACCCCGACGGCGAGGACGCCTGCGACAACTAGGAAGGGATCGGGAAGGATCGCGAAAAAGGCGCTCCCAGTGAGCCGTTGACGCTCTGACCAGCGTTGCCGCTTCATACCGGAGGGCGAGCTGATGCCCCGGTGGGCTCCTTCGCATGGGGGAGGCGGTCCGGCTGGCGGGATGATGCTGCCGGCTGCTGGGTGGTGGCATCGTCAAGGGGCCGTTTCTCCTCCTCACCACACCGGAGCTCGTGATGGCCAGCGCCCTCCCGCCGCCGACTGCCCAGGTTGCCGCCCCTCGTTGGGCAGTCCGGGCCGCTTGGGCGACCGTGCTGTGCACAGTGCCGTCATGTGTGTGGCGGCTCTCGCTCGGGTTCGGGGCCGATGTTGGTTTCACTGGACGACTCGGTTCGCTGTACACGGGGACCTCGATCATGGTCTACGTGCTGATCCTGTCGGTGGCCTCGCAGGCGGCCGCCTGCCTGACGCTGGGCCTGGTGAGGCCCTGGGGTGAGTGGGTCCCGCGCTGGGTCCCGTGGTTGGGCGGCCGTCGCATCCCACCGTTGGCAGTGGTCGTACCCGCTGCGGTGGGCGCCGTCGCGATGATGGCGCTGTGCGCGGCGGTCACCCTGGCGCCAAGAGGGCCACTGGACAACCCCGACTTCCCGCACGGTCCAGCGGGCGTGGTCATGGATGTCTGCTATGCGCCGCTGCTGGCCTGGGGGCCATTGGTCGCCGCCCTCACGATCGCCTACGTTCGGCGCCGTCGGGGCGAGTGAGTTGCTGTGCCGCTTGAGACAGGGTTCTTGCGACGGTGCTGGTCGCCGCCAGACGTCGAGGGCAGGGACCTGCGTGGTTCTTCACAGCGGACCGTGAGCATGTCGGGCGGTGTTGTTGGTTGACGGTGTCTCCGGACAAGTCCGGTGTGGGACGGCCGACGCGGGCGGCGGATCGGCCTCCGCATCAGCATGAGAGCGACGGGCCGACATCGACGGTGTGGGACCGGGCCACCCCCGCGGCACGCCGCCCTGGGGCCGTGGAGGGAGTGGTGCGACCGCAAGGCGCGGTCAGGGTCCACTCCAGGTCGCTGTGCGCAACGACATGACCGACGACTCCAGGCGGAACCGGCTCCTGCGGGTGCTGGCGGGACGCCCGAGCACGAGGAAGATCAACCGTTGAGCGTGGCCATGAGCTCGGGCGCGTAACGGTCGCCGGCGGCGATGCCCTGCGGGGCGACGGCCTCGATGGCTGCGCATTCCTCGTCGGTGATGCTGACGTCCGTGGCGGCCAGGTTTTCCTCAAGGTAGCTGCGGCGCTTGGTGCCGGGGATCGGGACGGCGCCCTGACGTATGACCCACGCGAGAGCGAGCTGGGACGCGGTGACTCCCTTGGCGGACGCCAGGCGGCCGACTTCACGGACGACATCGAGGTTGCGCTCGAAGTTGCGCCCCTGGAAGCGCGGGTCGGTGCGGCGGAAGTCGTCCGCGGCGAAGTCCTCGGGGCTGGTGATCGCCCCGGAGAGGAAGCCCCGGCCGAGCGGGGAGTAGGCGACCAGGCCGATGCCGAGTTCGTTCAGGGTGTCGACGACACCGTCGGCCTCGATGCCACGCTCGAAGAGCGAGTACTCCGTCTGGACGGCCGAGACCGCGTGGACGGCGTGGGCGCGTCGGATGGTGGCGGGTGCCACCTCGCACAGCCCGATGGCACGGACCTTGCCTGCCGCGACCAGCTCGCCCATGGCTCCGACCGTCTCCTCGATCGGCACCTGCGGGTCGACACGGTGGAGGTAGTAGAGGTCGACATGGTCGGTGCGCAGGTGACGCAGCGAGCGGTCCAGAGAGCGGCGGATGTACTCGGGCCGACCGTTGTGGCCGCGCGGCTCACCGCCATCGGTGAACTCGATGCCGGTCTTGGTGGCGAGGGCGACCCGGTCCCGGCGGCCCGCCAGGGCCCTTCCGAGCAGCTGCTCATTACGGAACGGACCATAGCTCTCGGCCGTGTCCAGCAGGGTGACGCCCAGCTCCAGGGCCCGGTCCAGCGTGGCCAGGGACTCGGCCTCGTCCGTGGCCCCGTAGAAGGCACTCATGCCCATGCACCCCAGGCCCTGGCTGCTGACGGTCAGGCCCTGGGTGCCCAATGCGCGGTACTTCATGGTCATGGTGTTCTCCTGCGGGATGAGTGAGTAACTAACTGGTTAGTTCCACCATGCATGCATCCTCGGCGAATGTCAATAACTGGTTAGTTACCTGTACGGTGCGTCCATGACGGGAGACTCGAAAGCAACCAGGGCACGACTTTTGGACGCCGCCTTCGGCGAGTTCGCCGAGCACGGGCTGGCCGGTGCCCGCGTGGATCGCATCGCGGCTTCGGCAGGCGCCAACAAGCGGCTCATCTATGTGTACTTCGGCAACAAGGAGCAGCTGTTCGACAGCGTGGTCGAGCACTGCATGGCCGAGGGGACCGAGGCGGTTCCCTTCGACGTCGAGGATCTGCCGGGGTACGCGGGCGCCCTGTTCGACCACCTCGTGGAGCGCCCTGACCTGGTGCGTCTGGTCACCTGGAAACAACTGGAGCGGCCGGGAGCGACCCATCCCACCTTGGCCGCCTCGTGGCAGAGCAAGCTGGACGTCCTGTCGGCGGCGCAGGGGCGAGGGGACGTCGACCCCGCTTTGGACCCCGCCGACATCCTGAACCTGACGCTCGCCCTGGCCCAAGCCTGGTTCACGGCCGCCGGCGACATGGCGCAGACGTCATCGGCACCCGCGCCCGGCGGTGTGGAAGCCAGGTCCCGTCAGCGGGATGCCGTTGTTGAGACGGTCCGTCGGATGACGGCACCGCGCGACCGTTAGAGCCTGTTCGGTGGGACGACCTCGACGCCGCTTCCCCGGCCTGGTCGACCTCGCCGCCCCGCAGGGCCTTCGACGCGATCGCCAGCTGGTGACTGCGGCTGTGTGATCGTTCAGCCTGGTGCTTCGGCCAGCGCGTCCGGAGAGCTGCGGCCCTCCTGGTGCGGCCAGCGTGACAATGTCCTGTTCCGCGCCCATCCGGCCTGGTCGCCAGCACGAGGTGGGCAGTCGAAGGCCGTCGCGGGCAACCTGTCTATGCTGCTCGGATGACGGCAGTGGACATGAAGAAGACGCACATGAAAAAGACGCAGACAACGGTGGACCGCGGTGCGTACGTCCTGTTCACCCTCGCTGTGGTGGGGCTCGGTTGGTTCATCGCCGCGGCCAACACGGGAATCGCGTACCTCGCGTTGGGTGTGGATGTCATCCCGATCGTCACCGGTTTCATCGGGTGCCTCGTTTTCGTGATCGTCCTGCGGTTTCTTCACCACGCATGGTGGCTCGCCGTTCTCTCCCTGCTGCCGGCGGTGTTCGTGCTCGTAGGCTCGGTCGAGTACGCCCCTGAAGCCGCGTTGGACAGTCGAGGTGTGCACGAGAACGTCCGCATCACCGCCGACAGCGCCGACGGCGGTTCGGACCACCGTTTCACCCTCGTCGGCCGGTCGGGCGAGCTCAAGGAAACGCTGAATTACGGGGGCGACTATCCGCCGTGGAAGGTGGGCGACCGCATCGAGGTCGTCAGCGACCCGAAGAACGTTGTCCCTCTGGAGGCAGCCTCCGACGTCGATTCGGACGGCCAACTCGGTGCCCTTGTCATGGGCGTTGCCGGGTGGACGGCCATCACCCTGCTGGCCGGCCGACGCGGCTTCGTTCGGCGGCGCGCCGGTCGACACCCCGCGTTCGAGGACATCGACTGAGCTTGTTCTGCAACCTGTCAACCGTTGCAGGGCGATGACTGTCTTCTTGCATCGGACGGTTCTGCCTACGTCATAGCGGGTTGCCCGGCGTTTGTTTGCGGCCCCGAACGGCCGGGCCCGCCGGGAGGAATGCCTGCTGCCAGGCCCGGTCGACATCCGAGTCGTCGGCATCCGCCTTGGAGGACCACAACCACACCGCCGACGCGCTTCCGGTCCTTCGGCACGTGGTTGACCTCCATACGGCATACGGATCAACGTGCTCTCATTCAGCGGGAGTTCGCCCCTCGGTGTCTGGCGAACGCCTTGGTGAGGCGGGCCCGTTCGCATCTCATTTCGGAGCGGGCTTCCGGAAGCGGGAAGGCGAGTGGGGCGAAAAGTTCAGGGAGCGCGAGCGGATGCTGGTGCGCGAGTCTGACAGCTCGGGAGGACGGATCGCTGTGTGAGAACTATCGGGTGGTGCCTATCGGCCACCGCTCCGGGCAGCTTGACCTCCCGGACCGAGCAGGCCGGTCGACGGGAGCTGCCCGGGCGCGGTCAGGCGTGGCAGGGTTCGGCGCGAGACAGCGGCGACGGCCGGCGGGAACAGGGGACGCAAGGGCTGGGCGTAGCGCAGCCACGGCGGTGCGTAGACGGCGGGGAGGCGACGGTCGACGCCGCGGGCGAGCCAGGCGGCGATCGTGGTCACCGGGTAGGTGCGTCGGGCCCCTGGTGGCATGTGGGCGCGTAGTTCGCGCAAGGCGGTGTGCTGGTCGGCGTCACGGATCATGTCGGTGTCCGTCCAGTGCACATAGGCGATGCCCACCCCGGTCCCTTGTGTCGCCAGTTCGGCGCGCAGGGACTGGGCGAAGGACTCGACACCGGCCTTCGAGGCGCAGTAGGCGCTCATCATGGGTACCGAGCCGAACGCTGCGGTTGAGGCGACCTGGAGGTAGTAACCGCGGTTGCTCAGCAGGGCCGGGAGGAACACGCGGGCGGTGGTGGCGCTTCCGCAGAGGTTGACCTCGATGACACGTCGCCAGGTGACAGGGTCCGAGAAGCCGAAGGGGCCGCCTTCGGCGATGCCCGCGTTGGCGACCACCACCGACGGTGCCCCGAGGAGATCACCGACCGCGGCGGCGGCGCGCTCCATGGCTGCTTCGTCGGTGACGTCCACGTCGAGGCAGCACGTCTGCACCGGCAGGGTCCGTGCGACCTCGCGCAGTAGGTCGCCTTCCAGGCCCAGCAGGGCCACCCGCATGCCGCGCTCGGCCAGCTTTCGTGCCAGTGCCGCGCCTATTCCACGGGCAGCACCGGTCACGACGGCCGTGCGGTTCAGCAAGCCCTGCACCCCATGCACCCGGCTCATGGCGTCCCTTCAAGATGGCCGCCCTGCATGTCACCGCCGCCGCACATCAGTGGACCGTCGGCGATGTGGCGGCCCCGCTCCATCGACCATAGTCCGCCGCGCGCCGGATAGCCCGACGTGGGCGATACGCCCTGGTCAGGTCGTGCGTGAGAGCGGTCGGCCGGGACCATCGCGTGCCGGAGGGGGACGGGCACCGCTCGATGAGGCCGAAGCGGCGGGTGCCGAAGAGGGTGCCGAGCAGGACCCGGCGTTCCAGAGGTGCGGGCCTCTGGAGCGTACGGCCCGTTCCGGAATCACCGCGCGGATGCCGTGCTTGTGTGGGGATCGTCCCCGGACTGCCACCCGGATCTTGCGGTCCACCCGATGACCCAAACGAGACCGCACAGGTCCAGGTGGTCATCACCTCCGCACGCTGTACTGGGACTTGCAAGACCCACGACCGTGACCTCCCGCCCGTCGGCTGTCGCCCGTCGGCCATCGACTGTCGGCCACACGCAACTGCCTAGTCGTGGAAGGCCGTGGTCGACGCGAGGGGAGCACGCGCGGCCTTCACCCTATTCACCGGCGCCGCCTCGTCGGCGTACCCGAAGGAGATGCCGACGAGCAGCTTCCCTCCGGCGACACCGAGTTCGGTGCGGACGGTGTCGGCGTAGAAGCTCAACAGCCCCTGCGGGCAACTGTCCACGCCGTACGCGGTCATCGCCAGGAGCAGCGTCTGCATGTAGGCGCCGACATCCGCGGCCAACCGGGCCCCTCCGTCGCCGTGGACGAAGAGAAACGCCGCATGTGGCGCGCCGTAGAAGCGCAGGCTCTCCGCGTCGTAGGCCGCACGTGCCGTGTGATCGTCGGGGCCGATGCCCAGCGCCCCGTACAGTTCGGCGCCGAAAGCCGCCCGACGTGTCCGGTGCACCTGCGCGTACATCCTCTCGGAGTACGGGAAGTCCACCGAGGTGCGCGCTTCGGCGTGGGCCGCCTGGAGAGCACCGGCCAGGCGCTGACGTGCCGCGCCGCTCACCACCTCCACCTGCCACGGTTGTGCGTTGGAGTTGGACGGCGCGGCGCCGGCCAGCGAGAAGATCCTGCGCATCGTGTCATCGGGTACGGGCTCCGGACGGAACGCGCGGGTCGCGTGCCTCCCGCGTATCAGCTTCTCCGCGCGGCTGCTCAGCTCAGTGGGGATGGGCCTGCTCATGGGGCTCCTCGATGCCGAAGGACATGATGTAAACGATGCCGTTTACATTCGCACGTCACCTTAGCGCGACGTGTCGGCCTAAGTAAACGCATGCGTATACTTGCTCCATGGATACGACCGTGAGTACGACGGCCACGGCGTCGCGCCGGCAAGGGCGTGGTGGGCGGGAGCGCATTCTGGTTGCCGCCGCCCGACTGTTCGCGGCTCAGGGCATCAGTGCGACCGGCATGGAACAGGTTGCCGAGGAAGCCCCGGTGTCCAAGCGGACGCTCTACGCGCACTTTCGCACCAAGAACGACCTGGTCATGGCCCACTTGCAGGGCCTCGCAGGGTCGGCAGCAACCCTGGAAGGCGTACTGACCCGGGAGGACATCCCTCCGCGTGACCGGCTCCTCAAGCTGTTCGACCAGCCGGTGGCCAACGCAGCTTCGGTGCGCGGGTGTCCGTTCATCGACGCCGCCGTGGAGTTCCCCGACCCGCAGAGCGCGGTGCACTCCTACGCCCGGGAGCAGAAGCTGCGCATGGTGCAACTGATCGTCGCGCTGGTGACGGAACTGGGCTGCCGCGAACCCCTCCCACTCGCCGAGCAACTGGCCACCCTCGCGGACGGGGCGGCCAGCCGCGCCATGGTCCTGAACGAGGCGGACTACGGCCGGCACGCGCGAGCGGCGGCGGAAGTCCTCCTCGGTCAGGCAACTCGGTGAGATGTTGACCGGCGTCGTGGGAAGGGGCGGGCGGATCCGTGGACAGTGACCTGCGGCGTGCGGTTGTCGCGACGCTTGGCGCACTCGGACGAAGCGACGACTACCGTGACCGGGCGGATGCCGGCCACGGCCTGGCAGGGTTCGCCGAGATGCCCGAGGCCGCAGAGTTGCTGCTTGAGCTTGTACTCGATTCTGGTGACACCTTCGTCACCCGGCGAACCGCGGAGGTCTTGCTCAGGCGAAAGGACAAGGCCGGGCTGAAGATCGTCGCGTTGGCACTGGCAGTCGCCGACGACAATCACGCCGATTACATCCACATCGCGATCGACGATGTCTTCAGCATCTTCTCGTACGACCTGGACGAGGCGCTGCGGCTCTGCGAGGAGATGTCGGGCGACACCGACGTTCGTGTTGTTCGGGGAGCCCGACGACTGCACGAAAGCCTGGCAGAAATCGAGCCTGTTCTCCGCCGCTTGTAGCAGGGCTCTCTGCTCGGCCACAGGGGCGTCGGGATGCACGCTGTTCAGCCACGTGGAGGGCGTCGTCGCCGAGGACGAGATGGGGAAACGGGCCCGAAGAAGGAAGAATGGGGATGCGGTAAGCCGCCGTGAGCATGGACGATGCTCAACATGAGTCAGCACATCTCCTCCCGGAACCTTGACCAGGACACAGCCCAGGAAGGCGCTCTCCAGGGCCGGATCGCGCTCGTGGCAGGGGCCACCCGCGGCGCCGGACGCGCCCAGGCTGTCGAACTCGGCCGCGCCGGCGCCACCGTCTACGTCACCGGACGCACCACACGCGCTTCAACCAGCGAGGTCGGCCGGACCACGGAGACCATCGAGGAGACCGCAGAACTCGTCACGGCGGCCGGCGGCACGGGCATCGCCGTACCCACCGACCACCTCGACGAGGAGCAGGTGCGCGCCCTTGTCGAGCGGATCGACAAGGAACAGGGGCGGCTCGACATTCTCGTCAACGACCTGTGGGGTGGCGAACACCTCCTGGCCGGGTCGGTCTTCGGCAAGAAGAGCTGGGAGACACCACTCGCCGACGGTCTGCGCATCCTGGACCTGGGGGCGCGATCGCACGTGATCACCGCGGCGCTCGTGCTGCCGCTCCTGATCCGCTCGGACGCCCCGCTGCACGTGGAGGTCACCGACGGCACCGCGGTCTCCAACCGGCGCTATCGCGAGAACATGTACTACGACCTCGCCAAGAACGCCCCGATCCGGCTCGCCTTCGGCTGGGGCCAGGAACTGGCCGAGTACGGGGGCACTGCCGTGGCGGTGTCGCCGGGATTTCTGCGCTCGGAGCAGATGCTCACCCACTTCGGTGTGACTGAGGAGAATTGGCGCGACGCCATCGCCCAGGAGCCGGCCTTCGCGATCGCCGAATCCCCGCAATACCTGGGCCGCGCGGTCGCCGCGCTCGCCGCCGACCCGGACCGCGCGGACCGGTGGAACGGCAGGTCCACCTCCAGCGGTGAGCTCGCCAAGACCTATGGAGTACGTGACGTGGACGGCAGCCAGCCGGACGCCTGGGCGTACTTCGAGGATGTCGTTTTCGGCACGAAGGATGCCTCGGCGGACGAGTATCGCTGATCTCCCGGACCGCCTGCCCGGGTGTGCGAGAACGTGGCTCCCTGCAACAGCCGCCCGAGCCGTCCAGGCACATCGCGGACCACCGACGGGCTCGTGGTCGGGGACACCCTCCGGTCCTCAAGTCGGCCGGGCGGCCTGCCCGTTCAGCTCTGGAGGGTGGATAGCCAGTCGATGAGGAGATGGTTGACGTCGCCGGGGCGCTCCTGCTGAATTCAGTGGCCGCAGCCATCGAGGACGTGGGAGGCGGACAGTCCGGGCAGCGTCGTGGGGTAGGCGTCGATGGTGTCGGCCATCCAGGTGGTGGAGGCGTCGAGTGCGCCGCCGATGAACAGGGCCGGCTGCGTGATCGGAGCTCCCCGATGAGGGGCGAGGTCTTCCCGGTCGCGGTCCATGGCGCGGTAGCGGTTGAGTGCGTCGGTGAACCCGGTCCGCTCGAACTTTCCCGCGTAGACGTCGAGATCGTCCTCGCTCCCGAGCCCGTCAGCTGCGCGACTATCGTTATGGCATGAACGACACGACCGACGATCGACTCGTCTGGGACCTGACCGGCTGGGATGCTGACGAACGCCCGGCGCACGTCACCGAACTCAGCCGGGAAGAGATCCTGCGCATCCGCGACCTCTTTGACCGTCGTCTGCCCCCGGCAGGGGAGGACGAGTGGCTTGCCTGCGCAGCTTACGAAGTGCCCCACGACCTGCAACTCCGGGTGCTGGCCGCCATCCCCCGGCTGGAGTTCAAGCCAGGGCTGGATTACTTGGTCGGGGGAGCTGTCCTTTCCGATTAGTGCCTGTGCCTGACGCGAAAATGACCTGGTCGCGGATGCGGATCAGTCGAGCACTCGCATGGGGGCGTCCTCGCCAGGGTCGGCGGCGCTGCTGTCATCGGCCAGGAGTGATGGACGTGGTGGGCGTGTTCCATCCGGAGAGGCGGACGAGAGGCAGGCCATGGCGGAGTGCGGTGGTGCGGTACGTGGCGGTGAGGGTGGTGCTTTCGCCGGGCCACAGGGTGACGTGGTTGTCGCTCCAACGAACGGGGAGCACGGGTGTGCCATCACGGTCGACGAGATGGACATCCGTCATCAGGGCAGGCGGACCCGTGCTGCCTCGGCCGGTCCCCGGGTTGCGTGCAACGACGGCGGTGGTGGACGTGGCATCGTAGTGGCGAGCGGTGTGCGCAGTGGCCAACAGGGTGCTGGGTGCGAGGGAGTTGAGGCCCGTCAGGTCGGCGTAGCCGGTGGAGGGGGTGTGGTACCAGTCGGTGGCGTCGTAGTCCACGGTGTCGGGGCGGTCGGAGAGCCAGTACACGTTGCGGCTTACCTCACGACCGGAGCGGTCCGTGAGGGTCAGGCGCGCCAGGTAGGTGCCGCCCAGGCCGCTCACGTGGGCAGGAAGGGTCAGCACGGTGTTCTTCGCACCGTCACCGCCTACCCGGATGCCGTGCACCGCACGGTGATAGTGACTGGCCCCGTCCATGCTGAACAGGGTGATGACGGCGCCGAGCCCGGAGGTGGGTACGGGTCGGCGATTGATGACCGTCACCGTTCTGTCGTCGTACGAGTACTGGATGTGCAGAGGCTCGTTGGCTTTCTTCGCGCCGTAGTAGGCGCCGCCTACGTCGAGGTAGCGGTCGACGAGTTGCCAGTGCAGGGACGTCCAGCCGCTGTTGAACATCCAGTAGATGACCCCAGTAGCCGGTGCTGTTGCGTCGGAGGCGTTACGGGCGTAGGCCTCGAACTGAGCACGGACGTTGTCGTAGTGGTCCAGCTGCGCTTTCGCGGTGTAATCGGCGAGGCTGCGCGGCGCGCCGTAACGGTGGGTGAGTGCGGCGTCGAACAGCTCAAGCGTCTGGAAGGTGCGGGAGGGGGAGCGGTGGTACTGCGCCGCGGACGGCTTCCTCCAGAGGACGTCGAGTTCCGCGGGTGAGAGGGTGCGGCGCAGGGTGTCGAGGGTGGAGATGGAGGGGCCGGCACTGGTCTCGGAGTTGAAGCCGCTCGCTCCACCCTCGCGTTTGTTGTACCAATACGAGGGCGGAACCCAGTCGTAGGGGCCTGTCATCCGCATGCCCGAGGGACCACTCAGCGGGGTGGTGACATCGGAGGCAGCGGGGACGACCGGGGTATGCCAGTCGGCGGCGCGCAGGGCTGTGAGGTACGCCTTCTCGGTTTGCAGGTCCGGTGCGTAGTCACTGCCAATGAGGAAGGACAGGACGCTCGGGTGGTCGCGCAGCCGGGCGGCCTCGGAAGCCATGGAGGCGCGGGCGGCCAGCTGATCGGCACGGTTCCACTTCTCACCCCTGTCGATGGGGTTCACCTGTGCCTCCCACTTGTCGCAGCATTCCCAACCGGGCAACGTCAGCATCCCGTGCTGGTCGGCGAGGTCGAAGAACTCGTCCGGTTCGATGTGGCCCTCCAACCGGAGTGTGTTCAGACCGGCGTCGAGAGCTGCCTCGATCCGGTCTTCGGCCGCGACGCTGTCCCAGCGCAGCAGTTGATCGGCCGACCAACCCCCGCCGCGGATCAGGACAGGGCGACCGTTGACCGCATACTGGCGCGCACCGGCGGCGTTGATCGGGGCCTTGATGTCGCGGATCCCGAAGGCGTGGCGGACGGTGTCGGAGGGTCTGCCCGCAACCGCGGCGGTCAGGCTGAGGCGGTACAGGTTCTGCGGTCCCATTCCGGCGGGCCACCACACTCTGGGGCGGTGCAGGCGCAGCTGAGGGTATTCCTTCGGCGTGAAGACCAATGCCCTGGCTTCGCCGGGCCGCAGAGTGACGTTCTGGCGCAGGACGACCACTCCGCCGTGAGCGACCATCCCGCCGTGAGTGACCACCCCGCCGTTGTGAGCGGCCACCTCGTCGTCGTGAGCGACCATCCCGCCGTCGTGAGCGGCCACCTCGTCGTGCGCGGCCACGTGGGTGGTGCGGGCGGCCATGTCGGTGGTACGGGTCGGCGGCGGAACCGCGTTGGTGACCACCGCCGTGACCGTGGCCCGGGTAGTCACCTCCGAGTCGTTGCGGACCTGCCCTTTGACGGTGAGCTCGGCCGTGTCCAGTGAGGGAACGGACAGGTCGGTCCATACGTGCGCATCGTGGAGGGCGACCGGTCCGCGGCGGCGTACGAGGACGTCGCGAACGATGCCCATGTTGGCGTCGGGCGGTGGCTGAATCCAGTCCAGCCAGCCCAAGGTGAAATGCCTCCGGGGGTCGTTGGGCTGAATGCGGAAGGCGACCGTGTTGATGCCCGCACGCACCAGCGCGGTGATGTCGATGTCGTGGTGCCGGTAGACCCCGGCCGCCGTGCCCGCGTCGATGACACGCCGCCCATTGAGGTAGACGTCGGCGGCGGAGACCACTCCACTGACGTCCAGGTAGGTGCGAGCTCGCGTACTGGTGAGAATGAAGTCGCTGCGATACCACCACGGCACGGCGAACGCACGGGCGGGAATGCGTTGTTGATTGGTCGAGTAGAACGGGTCGGGGTAGGTGCCGTCGGCGACCAGGGCGGCGAGCACGGTTGAGCGGCGCGCGGCCTTGTGCCAGCCGTCTGTCGGAAAGCCGGGCGACGATACGGCGGCTGCCGCATCGGGGACCCGCGTCGTGGACTGAATTGCGTATCCGGTCAGTGGGGTCGAACTACCTGCGGTTGAGGACACGGCAGTGGGTACTACGGAGCGCTGCGCGGGCGGGGCGTTCGGGGGTGCCGTCGGTGAAGCGGCGGCCAAGGTCAGGATGCCAAGAAGTCCGAGAAGCCCAAGAAGCCCGCGGAGACCGAGGTGGCCAAGGGGCGCTGGTGCGCGCGGGATCGCTGTGTGGTCCGATTCGTCGGCGCAACCGACTCGCGGGGGCCTACGCGTCACGGCCGCGGCCACCTCCATCCGGACGTGAGCCGCGTTCGCGGCCGGCGACACTCGCCAGACAGATCCGGTTCTTCATGGGCGCGGCTGACGGACCAGTCGGCGCCGGACCGCCGGACAGTGTGGTGGTGCGCGGCGCGTCGCAGTACATGGAGCTCCCGAGGAGGGCCGTTGAACGAGACGCCCAGTCTCCCGGTTCCGAATGGTCGGACGGGGGAGGCGCGAGAGGCACATGCAGCAGATGCGGCACATATGGCACATGCGGCACGTGCCGCACGTCGTACCGCGATCGCTCGGCCGGCCGACCCTTCCTCGTCGCGCGGTGAACCCGGAATGGTCTGGACCTTGACAGGTGCAGGCCATTCCGCTTGAGTCTGCCGAGATCCCACTCAACTCCCCAGAAGGAGTGGTCGCGTGTCGAGACAACGGCTCATCGCACTTCTCACCGCACTGGCCGTCGCGGTAGGACTCGCCCTCTTCATACCGCTGGCGTCGCCCGCCTCCGCCGCGGCCACCTGCGCCGGTGCCTGGAATTCCTCCTCGGTCTACACCGGCGGTACGTCCGCCTCGTACAGCAGTCACAACTGGCAGGCCAAGTGGTGGACTCAGGGCGAGACGCCCGGTGTCGCCGCCGTCTGGGCCGACCAGGGCGCCTGCGGCGGGGGCTCGGGCGGTACCGGCGGGAGCTGCGACTACCCGGCCTGGGCGGCGGGCCACTCCTACGTGGCGGGCGACATCGTCAAGTACACGGACGGCAACTACTACATCGCCGAGCACGACAACCCGGGCTACGACCCCGTCATCAGCACCTGGTACTGGGACCCGTACGGCTGCAACGGCGGCGGGGGGCCGACGACTCCGCCGTCCAGCGGTTCCTTCGTGGTGAGCGAGGCCCAGTTCAACCAGATGTTCCCGAACCGGAATTCGTTCTACACGTACAGCGGTCTGACCGCCGCGCTCAGCGCGTACCCGGGCTTCGCGAACACCGGCAGCGACACGGTGAAGAAGCAGGAGGCGGCGGCGTTCCTCGCCAACGTCAGCCACGAGACCGGCGGGCTCGTCTACATCGTCGAGCAGAACACCGCCAACTACTCGCACTACTGCGACGCGACGCAGCCCTACGGCTGTCCGGCCGGGCAGTCCGCCTACTACGGACGTGGCCCGATCCAGCTGAGCTGGAACTTCAACTACAAGGCGGCGGGTGACGCCCTCGGCATCGACCTGCTGCACAACCCGAACCTCGTGCAGACCGACTCGGCCGTCGCCTGGAAGACCGGCCTGTGGTACTGGAACACGCAGAGCGGCCCCGGCACGATGACCCCGCACAACGCCATGGTCAACGGCGCCGGGTTCGGTGAGACCATCCGCAGCATCAACGGCAGCATCGAGTGCAATGGCGGCAACCCCGCCCAGGTGCAGAGCCGTATCAACGCCTACCAGAGCTTCGTCTCGATCCTCGGGGTTCCGGCGGGCAACAATCTGAGCTGCTGACAGGTCCCGCAAGCCGATGTGCCCCGCTTCCGGAGAAAGAGCGGGCACATCGGCGTAGCGGGCGCGGGTGAACGCGCCGTGCGGCCGTCACTGCTGCATGCGGTACGCGTCTCACCGCAGGACGGCCCGCTCGGTGAGGAGGAGCGCCAGATGCTCGCCTCTCTGACGGCAGGGACTCTCGCACGCGTACTTTGGTCCGCTCACGCGGTGACGACCGCCGCCGGGTTCTGGGGGAGCCGCCAGCCGCCGCCGCGGTCCTCCTTCGACAAGCGCGCGACGAGGTCGGGAACGCGCAGCGAGCAGGCGAGTGCGGTGGCTGCCTGGAAAGCGCCGATCGCCCGCCGGGTCGTCGGCATGGCGAGGCGCAGGAGCCGTGAATTCACCGCGCCCTGTATCTCGTTGGCGAAGGGACGCAGCACGTCGTCGTAGTTCGCCAGCGCCGTCCTCAGGTCGCCCGGGTGCCGGTTGATCTCGCCGGCCAGCACATGGGCGCCGACCAGGCCGCCCGATGTGCCCATGCCGCTGTAGGGGGAGGCGCAGTGGGCGGCGTCGCCGACGAGGACCACGCGGCCTTGTGACCAGGTGTCGGTGCGGACCTGGACGACCTCCTGGGAGTAGAAGAACGGGCTCGTCCGCATGCCGTCGATGAAGCGCTCGACCTGCCAGCCGGCGTCCCGGAACCGGCCCGCCCAGAACTCCTGTTGACGCTCGACGGGTTTCCGGTGGATCGCCGTGGCCTCCTCGGACTCGTCCCGCAGTACGAAGTACACCTGGGTCTCGGCCGGGTTGTGACTGCGGCGCATGATCTGACGGCCGCCCGGGATCATGTAGGTGTCCCGGATGGTGCTGTCGGACGCTGTGCGCGGCACGAACCAGTAAGCCATGTGGATGCCGAGCCGCCGGTACGGATCGAAGCCTGCCGGGAGGATCGCCCGCCGGATGCGCGATCCCTGTCCGTCCGCGCCGACCAGGAGGTCGAACTCGCCGGAGGAGCCGTCCGAGAAGTGCGCGAGGACCTTCTGTTCGTCCTGCTCGAAGCGGTCCACGCCGACGCCGAAGACGTACTCGGTGTCGTTCTTCGACGCGTCGTACAGGATGCGTATCAGGTCGCCGCGCATGATCTCGTACTCGGAGGTGAGGGATTGCCGGCCGCGGCCGGAGGTGTTGGCCATGATCGTTGCCCGGGCCCTGCCGCGCGCGTCGATGAGTGCGACGCCCGCCTCGTCCACCAGCCTGGCGCGCACGGTGTCCAGCAACCCCATCCGCTCGACGGCCTCGATGCCCTGCCCCCGGAGGTCGATCTGCGCCCCGGTGGCCCGCAGCGCCGGATGGCGTTCGACGACGGTCACCTCGTGGCCGCCTCGCGTGAGCCAGAAGGCCAGCGCCTGGCCGGCCACGCCGCCGCCCGCGACCAGGACCCGCAGGGGGCGTGCTTCCGATCCGTCTGCTTTCGATCTGTCTGCTGCCGGTCCGTCTGCTGACGGTCTGCCTGCTTCTGATCCGGTCACCATGCCCGTCACCTCAGAATCTATCGGTGAATGATTTCTCTTCAGCGTCATCTATCGGTGATAGATTCGTCAAGTGACAAAGGTGAACCGTGCGATCGTCGTATCCGAAGCGTTGGGCCTGCTCGACGAGGTCGGGCTCGACGCGGTCAGTACGCGACGGCTGGCGAGGCGGCTGGGCGTGGAACAGCCCTCGCTCTACTGGCACTTCCGGACCAAGAAGGATCTGCTCGCCGCCATGGCGGAGGCGGCCATGGCACCGCACGCGGCCGCGCCGCTGCCCGCGCCCGACGACGAGTGGCGCGCGTGGTTCCTGGACAACATGCGCAGCTTCCGGCGCACGCTGCTCATGCGTCGCGACGGCGCACGCCTCCACGCGGGCAGCACCCCCGCCAACGACCTCGATCGGATCCGCCGCAAGATGGACTTCCTGGCCGCGTCCGGAGTGCCTGAGCGGGACGCGCAGATGGCGATGCTGGCCGCCGGACGTTTCACGGTCGGCAGTGTCCTGGAGGAACAGGCGGACGCCGGCTCCGGCGGCGACGCGGGCCCACCGGCGGACCTGCCAGCGGACCTGCCGGTGATCGACCACGAGTCGGCGTTCGAGGCCGGTCTCGCTCTCATCCTGGACGGCCTGGTCAACCGCACCGCGATGCGGGACGCCGCTCTGCCGGTGGCGGGACACCGGACAACGACACGTACCGGACGCGTCCGGTGAGCTCGGCGACTCGCGCGCGCCGCACCCGCTGAACTCGGCGGCCCGTGCGGGGCGGATTCGGTGCGTTCGGAGACGCGGGCAGGGCGGATGCGGTGAGCTCGGCGACGCTTGCAGGACAGGACGTGTCCCGTGAACTCGGCTGCCTGCGTTGGCGGTTGCCGCTGATTTCTCCGCGCGGCGCTTCGACGCCCTCCGAGGGCGCGCCGGGCCGGGCCGCGTCGGCGGCGGGGGGCTCGGCCACGCCTCGCGATCACGCGGCGGCGATAAGGCGCTTCGGCTATGGCGTCGCGGTCCGGCCACGTGCTGTGGCCGGACCGCTGCCCGCCGTATTCCGTGCGTCGACCGCTCCGCCCCGCCGAGCGAACGGTCGCCGGGGAGGGACTAGGGGGTGTCTGGTGGATCATGGCCGGGGGTGCGGCGCCTGGCACGGCACCTCGCGGCGTTGCCAAAACGCCCCGATAGCTCCGCTATCACGA
>NZ_JBICXU010000046.1:0-32984 GCF_043200435.1 Streptomyces sp. NPDC048416 | reverse complement strand
GATAGCGGAGCTATCGGGGCGTTTCGGCAACGCCGCGAGGTGCCGTGCCAGGCGCCGCACCCCCGGCCATGATCCACCAGACACCCCCTAGGCGCAGGACGGGCACAGACCGCGATAGGTGACCTCGGCCTGGGACAAGGTGAAGCCGAAGCGTTCTTCCGCGGGCAGGTCGGCGAGGCGGTCGCCGGTCGGGTGGACGTCGCGGATGGTCCCGCAGCCGGAGCACACCAGGTGCTGGTGGGGCCGGTGGGCGTTGGGGTCGTAGCGTTTGGCGCGGCCGTCCGTGGAGACCTCCATGACCTCGCCGAGCGCGACCAGTTCGCCCAGCGTGTTGTAGACGGTCGCCCGGGAGATCTCGGGCAGGAGCCGGGCGGCGCGGCCGTGTACCTCGTCGGCCGTCAGATGCACGTGGTCGCCGCTCAGGACCTCCGCTACGACGCGGCGCTGGGACGTCATCCGCCAGCCGCGCCCGCGCAGCCGTTCGACCAGGTCACTCATGCCGGTCCACCTGTCCACGGGTCGGGTTTCGGTTCTTCGGGGGTTCAGAGTTCGGGCGTCGGGGTCGGGGGTCCTGTCGAGGGCGGAGGTCTGCGCGTGCCGAAGAAGGCGAGTACGGGTTTGGTGTTCTTCTTGACTTGGATTAGGTCCATCGTAGGATCGATAACGTAGATAGCCTAGGGACAAGAAGGATCCAGCACACCATCACCGCGACACACCACCAGGAGACGCATACGTGATCGGGGATCGCCGCCGCGATGATGCGGGGGGCAGGCCCGCGGATGTGTGCCGTCCGCGGCGTGCCGACCGCCACCGCCCCGGCGGACGAGCACCCCGCGCACGCCGCGACGTCTTCCCGGGCGCGTGATCATGTGGGCCGTAGTCTCTTCCAAGTCGGGTACGCGGCCCTCCACTTGCCCACCTCGCCGGGTGCGGTTCGCGCCGCGTCCCGGCCCGCCCCGGCCGCCCGTCGCGCCGGGCACGCACCGGCCACGTCCGCCGGTCCTCCTCGATCGGGGAGACCGGGACCTTGCTCTCCGGGGCCGCGTGCCCCGGCCGTCTCACCGCCCGCAGTTCCTGCGCACCGTGATCCACCGAGCCAAGAAGGATTGCCATGTCCGAGAACCCCGATGCAATCGTCACCGACGCCAAAGCGGAAGGCACCGGTGGCTGCCCGGTCGCGCACGAGCGTGCCCCGCACCCCACGCAGGGCGGCGGCAACCGCCAGTGGTGGCCGGAACGGCTCAATGTGAAGATCCTGGCCAAGAACCCGGCCGTGTCCAATCCGCTCGGTGAGGACTTCGACTACGCCGAGGCCTTCAAGTCCCTCGACCTTCCCGCCGTCAAGCGGGACATCGCGGCGCTGCTCACGGACTCGCAGGACTGGTGGCCCGCCGACTTCGGGAACTACGGCCCCCTGATGGTCCGCATGGCGTGGCACAGCGCGGGCACGTACCGCATCAGCGACGGCCGCGGCGGCGCGGGCGCCGGTCAGCAGCGGTTCGCCCCGCTCAACAGCTGGCCGGACAACGTGAGCCTCGACAAGGCGCGCCGGCTGCTGTGGCCGGTGAAGAAGAAGTACGGCAAGAGCATCTCGTGGGCCGACCTGCTGGTCCTCACCGGCAATGTGGCCCTGGAGACGATGGGCTTCAAGACCTTCGGTTTCGGTGGCGGCCGCGCGGACGTGTGGGAGCCCGACGAGGACGTGTACTGGGGTCCCGAGACCAACTGGCTCGACGACAAGCGCTACACCGGCGACCGCGAGCTGGAGACCCCGCTCGGCGCGGTCCAGATGGGCCTGATCTACGTCAACCCCGAGGGCCCCAACGGCACCCCCGACCCGATCGCCGCCGCGCGTGACATCCGCGAGACGTTCCACCGGATGGCGATGAACGACGAGGAGACCGTCGCGCTGATCGCGGGCGGCCACACCTTCGGCAAGACCCACGGCGCCGGTCCCTCCGAGGCGGTGGGCAACGACCCCGAGGCCGCCTCCCTTGAGCAGCAGGGCCTGGGCTGGAGGAACACCCACGGCACCGGTGTCGGCCCCGACGCCATCACCAGCGGCCTCGAAGGCATCTGGACGAACACGCCGACCGCGTGGGACAACAGCTTCTTCGAGATCCTCTTCGGCTACGGGTGGGAGCTGTTCAAGAGCCCCGCCGGCGCGCACCAGTGGCGGCCGAAGGACGGCGCCGGGTCGGACACCGTGCCGGACGCCTTCGACGCGTCCAGGAAGCACGCTCCGACGATGCTGACGACCGACCTCGCGCTCCGGCTCGACCCGGCGTACGAGCAGATCTCGCGGCGCTTCCTGAACGACCCCGAGGCCTTCGCGGACGCCTTCGCCCGCGCCTGGTTCAAGCTGACCCACCGCGACATGGGTCCCGTGGTGCGCTACCTCGGCCCGGAGGTGCCGACCGAGGAGCTGCTGTGGCAGGACCCGTTGCCGGCGCGGACGTACGAGCTCGTCGACGCCCAGGACGTGGCGTCCCTCAAGGAGAAGGTCCTCGCCTCGGGCCTCACGGTGTCGCAGCTCGTGTCGACCGCATGGGCCTCGGCCTCCTCGTTCCGCGGCAGTGACAAGCGCGGTGGCGCCAACGGAGCGCGCGTGCGTCTCCAGCCGCAGATCGGCTGGGAGGTCAACGAGCCGGACGAGCTGGCGGCGGTCCTGCGCACCCTCGAAGGCATCCGGACGTCCTTCAACTCGGCGCAGAGCGGCGGCAAGCAGATCTCGCTCGCCGACCTGATCGTGCTGGCCGGTGCGGCGGGCGTCGAGAAGGCCGCGCAGGACGGCGGCACGGCCGTCGAGGTCCCGTTCACGCCGGGCCGGGTCGACGCCTCGCAGGAGCAGACGGACGTGGAGTCCTTCGCCGCGCTTGAGCCGACGGCCGACGGCTTCCGCAACTACCTCGGCAAGGGCAACCGCCTTCCCGCCGAGTACCTGCTGCTCGACCGGGCCAACCTGCTGACGCTGAGCGCGCCCGAGCTGACGGTCCTCGTCGGTGGCCTGCGCGTCCTGGGCGCCAACCACCAGCAGTCCGCGCACGGCGTCTTCACCGAGCACCCGGGCTCGCTCACCAACGACTTCTTCGTCAACCTGCTCGACCTGGGCACGACATGGAAGTCGACGTCGTCGGACGAGTCCGCCTTCGAGGGCCGTGACGCGGCCACCGGCGACGTCAAGTGGACGGGCACCCGCGCCGACCTGGTCTTCGGCTCCAACTCCGAGCTGCGCGCGGTCGCGGAGGTCTACGCGTGCGACGACGCGAAGGAGAAGTTCGTGCACGACTTCGTCGCGGCGTGGGACAAGGTCATGAACCTGGACCGGTTCGACCTCGTCTGATGCGACGCGCCTGACGCGCCCGGCGTACCTGCCGGGCGCGTACGGGCCGCACCGGCGCACCCGCACAGACCGCCGCCCGCTCCCGAACGACACCTCGGGGGCGGGCGGCGGCCTGTGTGGGGCGCCGGGCCGCCGGGCCGGGGCGGTTCGGCGCACCGGATGCCGTACCACCGGCGCGGACCCGTACCACCGGCGTGCTCCTGGCGGGTCCCGACACGCCCCGCAGGGCCCGGGCGCCCCGGGAGCCGACGGCGCATTTGCGCCAAACAGCAGCGGGAGGCGGGGCTCGAACGTCCGGGATCGCGGACGGCTCATTAGTCTGGGGTGGCATGGAATCGGTCAGGGCCGGAACGCGGTCCCTGGGCACGGGGGTTGGAGACATGAGCGCGAACGCCACGGCGGGGAGCGACGCGCCGCGTCCGCTCTCCTTGGTCCGACCGCGCGAAGGCGCCCCCGGCGCCGGCCACCGGAGCCCCCGGGCGCCCGGTCACCAAGCCGCCGGGCGGCCGCGGCGGAGCGCCGCGCGCGGTGTGGCGGGCCGCCGCCGAGGCGGCTGCCCGGCTCCGCGGGACTCGGCCCCGCGCCCCGTGTCGTGAGCGGCCCGGCGCATCCGAGAGAGCCCCGAGAGACCCGCTTGTGCACGTGGAGAGCGCCCTTGTGGCGTACTGTCCCCCGGCGATCGTGGAAGGTGGCGGAGAACCAGTGCGGACAATCGGCGCATACGAGGAGTTGCAGCGCAGGTGCATCGCGATGCTGCGTGATCTCGGCGTGGAGCGGTCCCTGCCCTTCGATGCGGTCCGCGCGCGGGTGGAAGAGCTCAGGGGCCGGCCGCTGGTCCTGCGGGAACTGCCCAAGGAGGCCGCGCTGAGCGGGGTGTGCGGGCTGTGGCTCGGCACCGACGCCGCCGACTACATCTTCTACGAGGCCAGGACCGCGCCCCTGCACCGGGAGCACATCATCCTGCACGAGATCGGCCATGTCCTGTGCGATCACCGTCGGGACATCGCCGCAAGGGCCGAGGGCCTGGCGGCCGGTCCGCTGCCGGACGACCTCCAGCCGCAGCTCGTCAAGCGCCTGATGGCGCGCAGCAGTTACACCAGCAGTGAGGAGCAGGAAGCGGAGATGATCGCCAGCCTGATTCAGAGCGCCGGGAAGCCCAGCCGGCCGGCTGGTCCCCTGGGGCGGCTCGGCGCCTTTTTGGGGTTGGCGGCCGACGGTGCTGAGTGAGGCGGAGGACGTCGTCGGCCTCGGCAGCATCTTCGTGCTGTGGGCCGCCCTGATGTGGAGGGCGGCGCCGGCCCTTCGCCGCCCCGCCCAGCGGGGACTGTGGCTCACCGTCCTCGCCGCGACCATCGCCATCACCCTGTTCCAGCCCAGCGTCGTGACATGGCTCATCACCGACGGGGCGACGGCGCACCTGGTGTCGCTGACCCGCAACGTGCTCGGCGTCCTGAGTGCCGGGCTCGTTCTGCTGTTCGTCGTCGACTCGACGCGTTCGCGGCGGCTTCAGACCACGGTGATCGCGGGCCTCGCGCTGGCGATGGGGTCGCTGCTGGTGCTCGACCGGTTCGGGATCGAGCAGTCGGGTTCGCAGACGGCTCTCCAGGGGCCCGCCGACCCGTCGACCCTGTACTGGCTCATTCTCGTCGTTTCCCATCTGATCGGCGACGCCGTCGCCGTCGTCGTCTGCTGGGACTACAGCCGGCGCGCCGACGACCGTGATCTCGTCTGGTCGCTGCGGCTGTTCGCGGCGGGAAGCGTGCTGGCCATCGTGTTCTGGAGCGGCTACCTCCTCAACCTGTGCTTCCACACCGCCGGCACCCTGCCCTACCTGTCGCTGGTCATCAGCGTCCACGGCCTGTTCCGTGCGGCCTCGCTGCTGGTGCCCACCGCGACCGCCATCGCGCGGTCGACGTCGGCGCTGCGCACCACCTGGCGGCTGTGGCCGCTGTGGCGCGATCTGGTGGTCGCGGTGCCCCAGGTGACGCTGACCCGGCCGCAGCGCTCGCGGATCCAGGACGTGCTGCGGCCGCGTTCGCCGCTCGCGTTGCAGGCACACCGCCAGACCATCGAGACGTACGACGCGATGCTGGAGCTCCAGCAGTACGTCAGGCCCGACGCGTACGAGCAGGCGCTGCTGCGGGCGCGGCGCGCGGGGATGTACGGCGACCGGCTCGCGGCGGCCGCGCTCGCCGGGGCGCTGGACCAGGCGAGGCGGGCCAAGCTCGGCGGCGAACCGCCGTCCGTGCCGTGCCCGCTGCCCGGGGTCGACCGGGGCAGCACGGTGACCTTGCTCGCGATCGCGCGGATGTGGCCGTCGGTGTCGGGTCCTGCGCCGGGCGGGGCGGGGCTGCTGCGGGCGTCGCGGCACTGATGCGCGCCGCGGCGGGTCAGACGTCCGCTGCGTCGCGCGGCGTGATCCGGAAGTCGAACGCGAGGGTCCCGGGGTCGAGGGCGGTCGCTCCGCCGTCGACGGTGAGCACCGCGCCGTTGACGAAGGAGGCCGCCGGGGACAGCAGGAAGGCGATCGCCTCGGCCACTTCGCGCGGGTCGGCCGGGCGGCCCATGGGCAGCAGCCGGGTGGCCTCGGTGTAGGCGCTCTCCATGCCGCCGTCGTCGAGGCCCGCCTCCTGGGCGAACCGGGTCATGCGCCGGTCGGCCATCTCGCTCCGCACCCAGCTGGGGCACACCGTGTTGGAGCGCACCCCCCGGTCCCCGTAGTCGACGGCGACGGAGCGGGCCAGTTGCAGCAGTGCGGACTTGGAGACGGCGTACGGTGCGTTGCCGCGGCCGTTGCGCAGCGCGGAGACCGAGGCGACGGCGACGACGGCGCCGCGCGCCTCGACCAGGTGCGGCATGGCGGCGCGCAGCAGGAGCAGTGGGCCTGTGAGGTTGGTGCGCATCACCTCGTCCCAGTCCTCCATCGACAGGGCGCCGACCGTTCCGCCGCGTCCGATGCCCGCGTTGAGCACGATGCCGTCGAGGCGGCCATGGGTGTCGAGGGCGGCGCGGACGAGGCTGTCGGCGGCTTCGGGGGTGCCCACGTCGCAGGGGTGGGCGAGGGCTCCGGTCTCCTTTTCGAGGCGCCGCAACGGTTCGGGGCGCCGTCCCGCGGCGATCACGGCGTGGCCGCCCTCGCGCAGCAGCCGGGCGGTGGCCTCCCCGATGCCGGAACCGGCGCCGGTCACGATGACAACTCGTTTGTCGCTCACAGCGGTCCTGCCTTCATGTCGGCGTGTACGACGAATCCGTTCGCATCGTAGATCGCGCCGCGGAGCCGGTAGTTGATCTTGAGTCAGGGTGGCTCGTTCTGTCGGTCACCGGCGCGGCCCCTTCCAGGGCGCTGCCCGGCGACCGGGGCGGGACCGCTGTCGCGCCGGGTGGCGGCCGGGCGGGTCAGTGCCGCTCTTCGGCCAGCGGGGTGCTCGGGACGCGCCCGGTGACGGGGTCCGCGAGCCGTGCGGGCATGGTGAAGACGATGTCCTCGGCGGCTCCGCGCACCACGTCGACCGTGCCGTATCCCAACTCGGCGAGCCTTGCCACGAGTTCGCGGACGAGGAGTTCGGGCGCGCTGGCCCCGGAGCTGATGCCGACGGATGTGACGCCGCGCAGGACGTTCTCGTCCAGGTGGCTCACATCGGGCACCAGGTGGGCGCGGGCGCCGTGGTCGCGGGCCACTTCGACCATGCGGATCGAATTGCTGGAATTGGCGGAACCGACGACGAGTACCAGCTCGTTGGCGCGGGCCAGTTCTTTGACGGCGTTCTGCCGGTTCTGGCTGGCGTAGCAGATGTCGTCGCCGTGCGGGCCCACGATGTGGGGGAACCGCCGTTTGAGGGCGTCCACGACCTTGGCGGTCTCGTCGAGCGACAGGGTGGTCTGGGTCAGATAGGCCACGGGGGCGTCGTCCGCCAGATCCAGCAGAGCGACATCCCGCGCCGTCTCCACGATCAGGGTCCGCTCGGGTGCCTCGCCGAGGGTGCCCTCGACTTCCTCGTGGCCGGCGTGGCCCACCAGCACGATCGTGAAGCCGTCCCGGGCGTAACGGACGGCTTCCTGGTGCACCTTGGCGACCAGGGGGCAGGTGGCGTCGATGACTTCGAGGCGGCGGTCCGCCGCGGCGTCGCGTACGGCGGGTGAGACACCATGTGCGGAGAACACACACACCGCGCCCTCGGGCACCTCCTCCTCGGTGTCGACGAACACCGCGCCGCGCTTGGCGAGTTCCCCGACCACATGGTGGTTGTGCACGATCTCCTTGCGCACATAGACGGGCGCGCCATGGAGGTCGAGGGCGCGTTCCACGATGCCGATGGCCCGGCGCACCCCGGCGCAGAATCCGCGCGGCTCGGCCAGGACGATCCGTCCGGGTCCGGTCCGCTGCCCGGAAGTTGTCTGCGCCTGCTCGGATCCCATCAAGAAATCTCCCCCTGCCGCGCCTTGCGGTTTCTGCGTCCGGAACACACACGATCGAGCGTGCAGGATAGGCCGGAGAGCGATCTCCCACACCTTTGTGCAAAAGGGGTGAGCAACCGCGGACATTCCTCAGTTGGCACGGTGCACAGCGGATACCGGTCCCTCTTGTCCCGAAAGGCATGTTCGGGAGAAGGTCCCCCACAACAAGCCACGCGGATGCGGTTTTCGCCACCCGGTCCGCATTTCCTCAAGGACGATCATTCATGGAACAGACCATCCGGCACAGCAGACGAAGAAAGCTCCGTCTTGCCTCCGCGACCTCCGCTGCGACCACCGCCCTGGCCCTGGCGGCCGTCCTCGCGGGCACCGCCTCACCGGCCGCGGCGGCGCCGCCAACCGCTCCCGCGCATCAACTCCTGGCCCCGAGCGCTTCGGTGGCCGTGGAGGGGGTGCTGAACTTCCGTGACGTCGGCGGTCCTGCGACGGCCTACGGTCCGCGCATCCGCACCGGGGTGGTCTACCGCTCGGGCTCGCTCAACTCCATCACGGACGCGGGGGTCGCCACCCTGGCCCGGCTGGGCGTCACCAAGGTCATCGACTTCCGCAGCGCGAAGGAACTCGAATCCGGCCAGGACCGGCTGCCGGCCGGCGCGAGCCTGGCCTCCTATCCCATCGTCGCGAACAGCCAGGTCGAGTCCATGGACATGGTGCTGCGGCTGTCGGCTCAGGAGCAGCAGGACCTGCTGGGCGACGGCAGGGCCCGGGACATGATGATCAAGTCGGCGCGGGAGTTCGTCTCCGTGCCCGAAAAGCGCGCCCAGTTCGCCAAGGCGCTGCACGACATCGCGCTCGCGCCCCGCGGCACCGCCGTGGTCCTGCACTGTTCCGGCGGCCGTGACCGCACCGGCTGGATGGCCGCGATCGTGCAGAGCATCCTCGGCGCTTCGCAGAATGACGTCTACGCCGAGTACATGCGCTCCAACGACGAGCTCGCCGCGTGGAAGGCGTCCGTCCTTCGGGCGCTCCAGGCCGCCCACATGCAGGACCCGCACCTGGTCGACGCCTTCCTCGACGTCGACGCGGCCTATCTGCAAGCCTCGTTCGACGAGGCGGTCAAGGAGTACGGCTCCTTCAACGCCTTCGTCCGCTACGGGCTCGGGCTCGACCACACCACGCTGGTACAGCTCCGCTCGCGCCTGCTGTGATCCCCTGACTGTCCGGCCCGCCCCGCTCCCACGGGGCGGGCTTTTCGGCGTACCGGGGGGTGGTGGTACCGGGAGGGGCCGGTACGACGAGGCGCCCCGCCGCACCGGGGACGCCGGTGGGGGCGGGGCACCTCGTGAGGGGTGGCGGGGCCTGTCGCCCCGCCCGGCGGCTACTTTTCCAGGATCTCGACGGTCCCGGTGACGCCGTCGACGGTGACCAGCATGCCGTCGGCCAGGATCTCGGTGGCGTTGCCGGTGGCGAGCGTCGCGGGAATGCCGTACTCCCGGGCGATGATCGCGGCGTGCGAGAGGGCACCGCCGGTGTCCGTCACGAGCGCGCCGATGCTCGGGAAGACCACGGACCAGACCGGCGAGGTGATCGGACAGACCAGGACGTCACCGGCCCTGATCTTGTCGAACTCGCTCTCGCTGAGGACGACACGGACCGGGCCCGTGTAGCGGCCGGCGGAGCCGGGCACGCCGGTCACCCTGCCGCTGTCGCCCTGCTGCGGCGCGGGGGCCGCGCCGGCCATGTGCATCAGCGTCCACTGGAAGGCGCCCATGGTCTCGCGCACCTCGGCCGGCAACTGGTCCATGGAGGGCGGAGGGCCGGGGCGCTCGCCGTAGCTGTCCGGGCCCGGGTTCTCCAGCGCCCAGCGGTGCTCGCCGCGGCGCCGGGTGACGAGCTCGCGCCGGTCGGCGCCCTCGGTGAAGGCGTCGAGGGCTTCGGAGGCCGTGAGGAAGAAGACGTGCTCGGGGCGGTCGAGCCGGCCGCGGTCCACCAGACGGCCCGCCAGTTCCAGCATCGCCCAGCGCAGCAGCGCGTTGGGTGCGCTGACGGTCCAGTACTCGTTGTCCTCGCGTACGGGATAGGCGTGCTCGGCGCCGGTGAGGAGTTCGGCGAAGCGGGCCTGTTCGGGCCGGCCGGCCAGCGCCTCGTGGGCGGCGGCGACGGCACGCAGCCGCGCCTCGGCGGCCGGCTCGCCGGCCTGGCCCTTGTCGGTGTTCTGCGCCAGCTGGTCGCGCAGCAGGGAGAGGATCAGCTCGGGGCGTTCCCCCAGGGCCGGCTGCGCCACCTCGTACTGCAACGCACGGCAGCCGTAGGCGGCGCGGTAGCGCTCGAAGTCCGAGGCGAACCGCTCGTCCTGTTCCAGGGCGGCGCTCAGCGCGGTGAGGGTGGGCGCGGTCGAGCCGAGCGCCTTCGCCGCGGTGGTGGCCAGCTCGGCCAGGGCCAGCGCGGGGCCGGTGCTTTCGGTGGACAGGCCCGCCAGGAGCTCGAAGGGCTTGCTCTGCTCCCAGCCCAGCACGTTGGTCACATGCAGCCCGAACCGGCCCAGCGCGATGGACACCGCGCCCAGCAGCCGGAAGTGCACCTCGGTGCCCTCGCGGTGCAGGGCGAGGACGTCCCGTACATGGGTGGCCAGTTCCGCGTCCGGCAGCGCGGCCGGCTCGGGCTTGCCCAGCGCCGCGATGCGTTCCGCGAAGCGGGCCCGGTCGCTGTGCAGCCACTCGTCGATCGCCTGGGCCGCCCGGTCGCTGCGGCTGGCCTCCACGCAGGCGCCGATGCGGGCCGGCACCTCCGCGGGGGACAGCGGCACCGTGCCCATGTAGCGCCAGCCTCCGATGGTCTCGAAGGCCATGCCCTTGAGCAGCAGCCCGAACTCGGCGCACACGTCGCGCAGCACGGCGTTGTTGTAGTCGAGCAGGTCGCGGGTCATGGGCAGCAGCGGCAGCGGGGCGTGGGTGCTGTCCTTGGCCCAGAAGCCGCGCGGCGGGTCGATGTCCACGGGCACGGCTGTCGCGGGGGCCTCGGCCATGGCGGTGATCGGCCGGGCCTGGAGCAGGAAGAGGTTTCCGTGCGCGCGGGCCCATTCGATGTCGGTCGGGCCACCCATGACCTCGGCCACGCGCTCGGCCAACGCGGCGATCTCGGCCGCCTGTTCGGCGGTGACGGCTCCGTGCCGCCCGGCCGTGTTGACGGGTGCGCCCGCGCCGCCCGCCGGGACGGTCCAGTCGTCCGGGGAGACCTCGCCCGACACGAGCTGTTCGCCCAGGCCCTTGACGGCGCTGACGAGGACTTCGTCGCGGGCGCCGGTGACGGGGTTGACGGTGAAGGCCACGCCGGCGCTCTCGGCGGGCACCATCTCCTGGACGAGGACGGCCAGCGGGGCGTCGTCCTCGGCGCCCGCGCCGGCGCGGTAGCTGCGCACGACATCGGTGAACGCGGAGGCCCAGCAGGCCCGCAGCGCCTCGTCGAGCGCGTCGGCGCCCTCGACGTCGAGGATCGTGGAGTACTGCCCGGCGTGCGAGGCGTTGTCGCCGTCCTCGTCGATGCCCGACGAGCGCACCGCCAGCGGCCCGCTCAGCCGGCCGGCGACCTCCTCGACCACCGCGCGGATCTCGGCGTCCAGGGCGCGGGCCGCGACGCTGTCACTGGTCGGCGTCCCCACGGCCGCCACATGGCGCAGCATCGCCCGTGCGGTGAAGACACACCCGTCGGGAACGGGGAAGCCGGCGTCCTTCATGCGGGCGAGCACGGCTGCCTTCGCGCCGACTTCGCCGCGGTCCATGGCCTTCGGGTCGTTTAAAGCGACCATGAGCGGTTCTGCGTGAGCGTCGTGGGTCATTGGCTTCTCCTCGTCAGGCGGGCATGCGGGCAGGCGGACGGACGGGCAGGCGCGCTCGGTCCGCCGCCGCGCGGTGCGGGCCGTCGCAGCTTACAAACTTGATCTCTGGCGTAAAGAGCGGGTTTTGCACACTCACCCGGCCCGTCCGGTCGCGGCGCCCGCCGTGAGCTCGGCGCCGATGGCGCGCAAGGCGTCGGCGGTGTGCGCCGGTTGTTCCAGTACGTACATGTGGCCGCCCTCCACGAACCGGTTGGAGCGGGGCTGAAGGCACTGTGCCAGCTCCGCCAGGGCGGCCGGTGTGCTCGCCAAGTCCTGGTGCCCGCCCAGGAGATGGACCGGAGCGCGCAGGGGGTGCGGCTGCCAGCCGCGGCCGCCGAGGATCGCGAGGTCGGCGCGCAGATCGGGCAGCAGGAACCGCAGGGCCAGGTCTTCGGACGCGCCGAGGTCGGGCAAGATGCCCGATGCCGTCGTCGCCGCGAACAACTCCTTGTCGTCCAGGGCGAGGAGGTGGCCGGTGGCGCTGTGCGGCGCGGGGGGTGCGGACAGCACCACGTGCAGGTTCTGCGGCCATTCGTCGGCCCGCAGCTGGACCATGCGGTGGGCGACGGCCGCGCCCAGGCTGTGCCCGAACACGAGACCCGGGCCGCGCAGGTCCGCCGCCAGCAGGCCGAGGTAGAAGTGGGCCAGCGCGTCGAGCCCGCTCTCGGCGCCGGCGAAGCCCGTGGGGGGCTGTACGGCGGTGACGTTCCAGTCGGGGATGTGCCTGGCCAGCCGGACGAAGGACCGTGCCGAACCGCCCGCGAAGGGCAGGCAGATCAGGTTGAACGCATGGCCTTCTCGCAGCACGACTCGCTCGGGTCCGGCTCTCATCGCTGTCGTTCCATTTCTCGTTCGCGGCTCAGGAAACGGGCCGTCTTTCCCGTGGAGGTGGTGGGAATCGCGTCCACCAGGCGGATGGTCCGCGGCCGTTTGTACGGCGGCAGGGTGCGCCTCAGTGCGGCGAGCACCTGCCCGCGCAGTTCGTCACCGGCTCCCGGGGCGGGCACGATGTGGGCGACGATGCGGGTGACGTCGTCCTCGTCGGGCACGCCGATCACGGTGCACACTTGGACTCCGGGCACGGCGTGGATGGCGTCCTCGATCTCCGTCGGGGCGATCTTCATGCCGGCGACGTTGAGGATGCTGTCGCTGCGTCCCAGGTAGATCCAGCCCTGTTCGGCGTCCAGGATCATCGTGTCGTTGGTGTGGACCCAGCCGTCGCGGAAGGTTTCGCCGCTGAGCCCGGGGCGGCCCCAGTAGTGGTCGCCCACGCTGGCGCCGCGCACCCGTAGGTGTCCGGCCTCGCCGACGCCGAGCACCCGGCCCGCGTCGTCGACCACTTGGGCCTCGAAGCCCGGGACGGGCAGGCCGGTGGTGCCGGGCGCGGAGACTCCGGGTTCGGTCGCCAGGAAGATGTGCAGGCACTCGGTGGCGCCCAGACCGTTGATCACGGTGAGGCCGAACTCGCCGGCCAGCCGCCTGCCGAGGTTGGCCCCCAGGTGTTCGCCGGCCGAGACGGCCAGGCGTACGGAGGAGAAGTCGAGGCGGTCGGCGGCGTCCGGCAGGGCGAGCATCGCTGCGTAGAGCGTCGGGACGCCGAACAGGAGCGTCGGGCGGGTCCGCTCCAGAAGGCTCGCCACGGCGGACGGTTCGGCCCGGCCGCCGAACAGCACCACGCTCGCCCCGATGGAGAAGGGCAGCAGCAGCGAGTTGCCGAAGCCGTAGCCGAAGGCGAGCTTCGCGGTCGAAAGGAAGCGGTCCTCGCGCGTGATGCCCAGCCGTCCTCCCAGGCCGTCGGGGAACGCCAGCAGGCCGCGGTGGAGGTGGACGACGCCCTTGGGGCGGCCCGTGCTGCCCGAGGTGTACTGGATGAGTGCGGGGTCCTCACCCGCGCGCGGCGCCACTTCTTCCAGGGGCGCCGCCCGCCGCACCTCGTCGGTCAGCCAGCGGACCGGGGCGGCGCCCGGCGCACGGCTCCACAGGAGGGTGTCGGGAAAGCGCTCGGCGTACTCGCGTGCCGGCGCTTCGGTGATCGTCTCCGCCACGACCGCGCGGGCGCCGCTGTCGGCGACCACGTACCGCTGCTCGTCGATCGTCAGCAGGGGGCTCACCGGCACGGGGACCGCGCCGATCCGCAGGGCTGCCAGGATGACCGCGACGGCGTCGGCGCCGTCGTCGAGCACCGTCACGACACGGTCGCCCGCATTGATGCCTGCCTGCGTGAACACGCGCGCCATCCGGCAGACCAGGGCGTGCAGTTGACGGTACGTCAGCTCACCGTGGTCGTCGATGACGCAGAGGGCGTCGGCCGTGTCCAGGGTCAGATGGCGGTCCAGGTACCACCAGGCCGCGTTGGTCCGCACACTGTCTCCTCTCATGCCGCCGCCTCCTGCGACGACTCCGGGCCGCGCACCACGACGGCCGTTGCCCTGCCCGCCGGGTCCACGCTCAGGCACAGGGCGAGCGTTCCCGTCGGCGCCACCGGCCATGGGCGGGGTCCCGCGGCCGGTGGCACGATCCGGCGCGTCAGCGCCTCCACGGCGACGGCCACGGCGATGACACCGTCGGCGCCGCCGGCGCGTCCGGTCGTCGCCGTGGCGCAGCACACCGGCAGGCCGGGGCCGAACACGGCTGCCAGGGCGGCGAGTTCGGCGGCCCTGGCCTCTCCCTGGTCAGCGGTCGTGATGACGGCCAGTCCCACATCGGCGGGTGTCCGGCCCGCCTGGCCGAGCGCCGCGCGGACGGCTTCCTCGGCGGCGCCCGCCAGTTCGGGCGTCGGCTGCGGGCCGGTGGGCGCGGCCGTGGGGGCCGCGGCTGCCTGGCCGGTGCCCAGGATGCGGGCCAGCACACGCTCGTCGTCGCATGCCGCGCCCTCAAGGACGAGTACGGCCGCGGCCTCTCCCCTGGGGACGGCGGCACCCGGCCCGGCGCCGTGGGCGGCTCCTGCCGTGCCGGGCGCGGCGCCGGGCTCGCCCGCGTCCGCGACGGAGAGGGTGTCGAGTCCGGCGGCGAGGACCGTGTCGCAGATGCCGTCGTCCACCTGCTGGACGCCGGTGACCACGGCGTCCAGGCCGGCGGTCGCCCCGCAGGACAGGGTCAGGTTCGGGCCGCGCGCGTCCAGGTGGATGGAGAGCTGGGCGGCCGGCGCGTTGTAGCCGGCCTGCGGGCCCCATACGGGGTTGACCGGTCCCGCGGACGCGCCGTCGAAGGCGTCGTGGATCGCGAGGTATTCGTTGCGGCCCGCGTACAGGGTGCCGAGGACCACCCCGGTGCGCTCGGCGGCCGCCCCGGCGGCGCGTGCCACTCCCGTGGTGTGGGCCGCGTACACCAGGAGCCGGCTGTCGCGGCCGAACGAACGGGCCGCGCGCGCCCCGACCACGTCGGTGAGGTCGAGCGGGTCCCGCACATGCGCCGCGAACACCTCGCGGCCGTGGCCCCGGTCCTGCCCGCCGGGCCCGTGCGGCAGCGCGTTGGCGACGAGCGGGATCTGCCTGCCGGTGAAGGGACGGCGTTCGTTCAGCATGTCGTCGAAGAGAGCCGCCACCGATGTTCCGGCAGCCGTCACCGCACCCACTGCGGTGACGGCCACGCCGGTTTCCGGAGGTGGCAGGTTCGGGGTAGGCACATCAGTCCTTGGGGTGTGAGAGGGGCACGGGCCGGGCGGCGGGCGTCAGTCGGGGTAGCGGCCGAAAACGACGGTCGAGGTGTTCCCGCCGAAGCCGAAGGCGTTGCTGAGCGCGACCCGTACGGGCATGTCGCGGGCGGCGCCGCCGACCAGGTCGAGCCCGGCGCAGCTGTCGTCGGCCTCCCGCAGCGTCGGGTTGCCCGGCACGCGGCCGCGCTGGATGGCCAGGACACAGGCGATGGCCTCCAGCAGGCTTGCGCCGCCCTGGGAGTGGCCGAGCATCCCCTTGATGGAGGAGACCGCGGGCCGCCCGCCGCGCGGGCCGAAGTACTGCGCGAGGCAGGCCGCCTCCAGGGCGTCGTTGGCGGGGGTGCCGGTGCCGTGGGCGCTGACGTAGTCCACGTCGCTGGCGGCGATGCCGGCCTGGTCGAGGCTGTCGCGCATGCAGTGGAGCATGCCGAGGCCCTGGGGGTGGGGGGCGGTCATGTGGTGGGCGTCGGCGGCCACCGCGTAGCCCCGCAGCTCCGCGAGGACGGTGGCGCCGCGGGCCACCGCGTGCTCAAGGGATTCCAGGATCACGACGGCGCCGGCTTCCGACGGCATCATCCCGCGGCGGTCGCGGTCGAAGGGACGCACCTGGTCGGGGGCGAGCGCGCGCAGCGCGGTGAACAGCTGGAAGACGGCCTGCGACAGCTCGTCCACACCGGCGGCGGCCATCGCGTCGGCCCGGCCCGCACGGATGTGGCCGGCGGCCGCCGCGATGGCGGTGTTGCCGGCCGCGCAGCCCGCGGCGACCACCTGCCGGGGGCCCCTGAGACCGAACTCGGCGGCGGGGACGTCCGCGAGCAGCTGGGGCGTGTCCCAGGAACGGTCCGCTTCGAGGGCGCGCCCCTGACGGCGCAGCTCCTCCAGGTGCGGCCGGGTCCCCATGACCGTGCCCACCACGATGCCCACCCGCCGCGGGACGGCGGCGTGGGACAGCTTGGCGTCGCCCATGGCCTGTGCGAGCGAGTGGCTGACGTAGCGCACGGAGCGGGGTGTGCCGCGCCCGTCGGGCGCCGTCGGCGCCGTCAGGACGGTGTCGGCGACCTCGGCGGCCCGGTGGGTGGGGAAGGCGTCGGTGGGGAAACGGGTGAGGGGGCCGGTCGCCACCTTCCCGGTGGTGAGGTGGTGCCAGAAGGTGTCGACATCACTGCCCAGGGGGGAGGCGAGGCCCATGCCGGTCACCACGACGCGTGGCCGGCCCCGGTGGTCACGAAACATTCAGGGCCACCCCTTGGACGAGGGCGTCGACCGTGTCGCCGGCCGCGGCCTGCTCATTGGTGAGCCGGCAGCCGAAGCGGCTCTCCACGTACGCGATGACTTCGAGCTTCTGCAGCGAGTCGCCACCGAGGTCGTCGTAGAAGTGGGCGCCCGGCGGTACGTGCTCCGCGGGCAGGCTCAGGACGCTCGCGACGATCTCCCGCACACCGGACCTGATGTCTGACTCGTTCATGCTCTTCCTACTTTCCGGCGGTCTTGACGGACAGGGCTCCCCAGCGCCCGAGGTGGGCGACGCTCAGTCCCCCGGACCAGTGCAGGCCCTTCGACGCCAGGAGCCAGAAAACGACGCCGGCCGCGAACACGCAGGCGGTCGGGGTTCCCGGAACGGCCACCAGGAGGGCCAGCGCCAGGAAGTAGAACGTGTAGTTGTGCATGACCTCGCGGGCGGCCTCACGGTCCGGCGGCGTCTCGGCGCGGGAGGCCGCGGTGACGACGAGCGCGGAGACGACGACCAGGGGCAGCAGCACCAGCGTGACCACCGGCAGCCCGCCCAGGGCGGCGGACAGCGCGAGCAGCAGGAACGGCAGGCCGATCAGCGTGTAGAGGGCGGCGCCGCGGCCGAACGTGACGAGGGCAAGCCACAGGCTGCTGTAGTTCAGCTCCCGGTCCCCCTCGACGTCGGTGATGTCCTTGATTCCGGCCAGGCCCAGGCTGAACGAGGCGAGGACCGCCGCGACCGGCAGGACGGGGGACGCCAGTGTGTCGCCGTCGCCGTGGATGGCCCACCCGGTGAGCAGCGGCGTGACCATGGGCGTGGTGAGCGCGATCAGGGACAGCACCCGGTGGCGCTTGAAGGCCGGCCCGATGGAGTAGCCGATGGCCACACCCATGTCGATCAGGAGCATGACCGGCAGGGCGATGCCGGGGTGCTGCCACACCAGGGCCGCGCCGATCAGGGCGAACACCGCCCAGGCGCCCACGCAGACCCGCATCAGGCGGGCCCAGCCGAACTCCTCGCACAGACGCGTGCGTTCGGGCCGGTTGATCACGTCGGCCTCACGGTCGGCCAGCCGGTTCAGGGACTCCGTGCCGACGCAGTACGCGACCCACAGGGGCACGCCCAGCAGGGCCCACGTCGGATTCAGCCGGTCGTTGGCCGCGAGGCCCACCGTGAAGCCCACCCAGTAGTAGGCCGTGAACCGGATGCTGCAACTGCGCAGCAGAAGCAGCAGAGCCCGTCCCGTGGCGGGCCGTTCACGGCGGCCCGGGGCCCCGCCGGACGCGGTGGGTGTGTGCGCGCCCATCTCAGCCGGCCCGCTTCTCGACCACCAGCGGGAGCCGGGCGGGGCCTCGCAGTCCCATGCCTGGCTTGTAGGTGATGGTGTCCTCGGCCAGCTGCATCGCGGTGAGGCGTGCGGTCAGCCCGAGCAGCGCTTCCCTGGCCATCATCAGGGCCAGCGGGGCGCCCAGACAGTAGTGGATGCCGCGGCTGAAGGAGAGGTGGCCGCGTCCCGTGCGGTCGATGTCGAAGGTGTCGGGGTCGGTGAAGGCACGTTCGTCGCGGTTGGCCGCGGCCACGAGCAGGATGACCGCGTCGCCCTGCTCGATGTGCCGGCCGTGCAGCTCGACGTCCTGAAGGGCGATGCGCCCCACTTGGTGGGCGGCGGGTTCCATGCGCAGGATCTCGTCGAGCGTGGCGTCCAGGGTCTCCGGCTCGGCGCACAGCCGGGTGTAGGCCCCCGGGTGCCGGGCGAAGATGATGGCGGCGTTGCCCAGCAGGTTGGAGAAGGTCTCCTGGGCGGCGACGACGAGCAGCACACAGGTGGCGGCGATCTCCTGGGTGGTCAGGGCGCTGCCCTCGTCCCGGGCACGGACCAGGGTGGAGATGACGTCGTCGCCGTCGGACGTCGCGCGCCGGGTGGCCAGTTCGACGAAGTACGTCGTGCATGCGGCGACCGCCGCGCGGCGGGCCTTCGCGGCCTCGGGGGACAGCTCCACGTCCAGGTCGAGCAGGCCGGCGATCTCGGCGGACCACTCGGTGAACTGCGCCTGGTCCTCGGCCGGGATGCCCAGCATGGTGCCGAGGACCCGGATCGGCATGGGGGTGGCGAGCCGCTCCATGATGTCGAAGCGTTCGGGCAGATCGCCCAGGAGGTCGGCCACGATGGCGGCGACCGATGCACGCAGGGCGGTGATGGTGGCCGGGGTGAAGGCCTGCGAGACCAGGCCGCGCAGCCGGGTGTGCTCGGGCGGGTCCGTCAGCATGAACAGTTTGGCGTCCCAGTCGTCCAGGCCGAGGCCGAGGAACGGCGGCGGTTCGTCACCGGCCGCGGCCATCACCTGCTCGAAGAACTTGGAGTTGGCGAAGTCCTTGCCCATTCTGCGGTCCCTGAGCAGCATCTCGCAGTCCTCGTAGCGGCTGACCAGCCATGCTCCCAACGGGCCGCGCAGTACGGGGAATTCGTCGCGCAGAACGCGATAGGCGGGGTAGGGGTCGGCCTGGAGGGCCGGGTCGGCCAGGCTGAATGCGGGGTGCCCACCCTCGTCTCCGGATATCGGCGCAGTCTCGATTTCAGTCATTCCGCAAACCTCTCTCGTGGCATCCCGGCAAGCGGCGGGGCCATTCGGGCGGGCATAGTGGGCCAGACAAACAGGCGGGTGAACTCCCCGTCAACGACGGGCAACTGAGGAATGTACGCGGTCGCTCATTCCTTGCGGACGGTCGTGTGCAACCGCGGTGAACGTCCTTTTCGGGACGCTGCGAATGGGCGCGCGAAATCACCCGGCATTCACCTCTGCCGGGAAAGACGCGCGGCTACTGCCCGGAACCGGGCTCGGCGCGGTTCAGGCGACGGGATCCACCACGGTGTCGTGCACGCGATGGGCGAAGCGGTTCCACAGCCGGGCGCATTCCAACGCCATCGCGGACACCATCTGCGCGCGGTGCGGCGGGACCGACCGGGCGACGCGCTCCCAGTCCTGCGGGTCGAGCAGGTGCATCTCCACCATGCGCAGCATCTGGCGGCCGTTGTCGGTCAGCCGCAGCGAGGGGTCCCTGCACAGGCCGCGGAAGACGTCGACCAGGTCCTCGCCCGCCGGGGTTTCGGGCGGCCCGAAGGCGGCCAACACGGGGGCGGCGCCTGCGGGGGCCGGCGCGGCGCCCTCGGTCCGCCGCCCGCCGGGGACGACGTCCTCCCCTCTGCTGAGGCGGGCCCGCACGTCACGGACCGTGCCGGGCGAGACACCCGACTGTTGGGCGACGTGACGCAGCGAGGCATGCGGGGAATCCCGGATGATCCGGGCGGCGATCCGGCGGCCCTCGGCGCAGCTGACCGGGCGGGCCCGGCCGTCCCGCCCGATCCGGGTGGTGACCTCGGCGCCGTCGAGTCTGCGCCGCTGGCTGCCGACGGTCTTCGCGGACAGACCGGTGACCGAGGCGATCGCCCGGTCGGACAGATGCGGGTGCGTGGCGAGGATCCGGCCGGCGGCCGTGGTGCGCTCCGACAGCGAAAGGGGCAGCCCGTGACCGGTGTTGGCCTCGACGGCCAGCACGAACGCGTCCTCGGGTGAACCGTCGAAGAAGCGGGCGGCGATCGTCGTCTGTCCGCGCAGCGACGCGGCACGCACCCGGTACATCCCGTCGACCACCCGCATCGTGGCGGTGTGCACGACGATGGGCGGCAGTTCCGCGTCACCGTCGGCGAGCAGGCGGGTGTACTCGGTCTGTTCGCAGGCGAGTCGTGGCGAATCGGCGACGAGCAGCGACGCCACGTCCACCTGGCGCACCTCTGACAGCCGGGTGACCCCCCATACGTTCGTGCCGCCTGCCTCGCGTGTCGCACGGCGCGGTCCCGCTGCACCGAAGTCCATGTGTGATCTCCCCCTTCGCGACAACCCGCATCGACTCACACCAGACTACAAACCAGACGGCTCATCACCTCGTTGCTTTCAAATCCCCTATGTTCACTTGCCATTCGCGTTCTGTTCCCCATGGGCGGCCGTCCGGGCCAGGTGTTCCGAGACCTCGTCCACCAGCGTGTCGTGCTGTTCGACCAGATAGAAGTGACCGCCGGGCAGCACCCGCAGCCCGAACCCGTGGGGTGCGACGTCACCCCAGGCCGCCATCTCCTGGGGCGAGGTGCCCGGGTCCGCGTCGCCGATCCACGCGTGGACGGGGCAGCCGACCGGGGTGGCCTCGCGCGGCCCGTGGGTGCCCACGACGGTGAAGTCCGCCCGGACCGCGGGCAGGATGAGCTCCTGGACGTCGGGGTCGTCCAGGAGAGCGGTGTCGGTCCCGCCGAGCCTGCGCAGTTCGGCGATCAGCGCCGCGTCCCCCTTGCGGTAGAGGTCGCGGGGGGTCAGCCGGTGGGGGGCCTTGCAGCTGGACACATGGAGGGCGGCGGGCCGCACGGCGTGCCGCTCCTGGAGCCGCAGCGTCACCTCGTAGGCCAGGGAGGCCCCCATGCTGTGGCCGAAGAGTGTGACCGGCAGGTCCGTGAAGGGCAGCAGTGCGGCGGTGACGCGGTCGGCGAGTACGTCCATGCGGTCGATGCACGTGTCGGTCAACCGGTCGTGCCGGCCCGGGTACTTCGCCACCAGGACGTCCGTGCCGCCGCCGAAGGCGTGGCCCCAGGCGTGGTAGAAACCGGCGGAGCCACCGGCGTGCGGCAGCACCACGAGGCGGCGCCGTGGCGTGCCGGTCGCCGGATACCTGCGAAACCATGGGGTGCTTTCGCCGTGGGTCGTCATGCTCGTGCGCACCTCATCGTCCCGCCAGCCCCTCACCGGTGTTCACCCGGGCTCCCGCACCCGCCGCCGCTGCGAGCCGTGCGACGCCGTGGGCGAGGGCCCCGCCGTTGACCGCCTCGGGCACGAAGTGCCCCGCCAGGGCTTGGCGTACGGATGCGGCGACCGCGGTGCCCGCGCGTTCCTGCGCCTCGGCGGTCCCGGCGCCCAGGTGCGGGGTGACGATCACGTTGTCCAGCTCGAAGAGCGGGGAGTCGGTGCAGGGTTCGGTCGCGAAGACGTCGACGGCCGCGCCCGCGACCCGGCCCTCCTTGAGCGCCGCGTACAGCTCGGTCTCGTCCACGATGCCGCCCCGTGCCGCGTTGACGAGGCGGACGCCCGGCTTGACCTTGTGCAGGGCGTCGAATCCGATGAGTCCCGCCGTCTCGCTCGTTCTGGGCAGGTGCACGGTCAGGAAGTCGGCTTCGGCGAGCACGTCGTCGAGCCCCATGACGCGCACACCGCTCTGGGCGGCGTACTCCGGATCGACGTACGGGTCATGGGCGATCAGCCGCATGCCGAAGGCCGCCATGCGGTGTGCCACCAGCGATCCGATGCGTCCCAGGCCGATGATGCCGAGCGTCTTGCCTGCCAGCTCCACCCCGGTGTACTGGGCGCGCTGCCAGCGGCCTTCCTTGAGGGCCGCGCCGGCCTGCGGGATGTTGCGTGCCACCGCGAGCAGGAGGCCCACGGTGAGTTCGGCCGCGCTGACGATGTTGGACGTGGGGGCGTTGACCACCATGACGCCCGCCCGGGTGGCCGCCGCCACGTCCACGTTGTCCAGACCCACCCCGGCCCGGCCGATCACCTTGAGCCGGGTTCCGGCCGCGATCGCCTCCGCGTCCATCCTGGTGGCGCTGCGTATGAGGACGGCGTCCGCCGCGGGCAGCGCCGCGAGCAGCGCCTCGCGGTCGGCGCCCGCGCAGTACCGGATTTCTACGTCCGGTCCCAGCGCGCTGACGGTGGCGGAAGAGAGCTCTTCGGCGATCAGTACGACGGACTTGTCCATGGCTGCGACTCCTGTCTGGGCGGGGGTGGGGCTCGGGTGACGGCGTCGGCGCTCCGGCGCCGCCGGCTGCCTCAGGAGCGCTCGTCCGGGGTGTTCTTGCCGTACCGGTCCAGCTCGTGGAAGAAGCCGTCGATCACGCCCAGCCGGCCGGTGTCCCGCAGCTGGTCGTGGACGTGCCGGCCGAGCGCGATGTCCAGCACGCCGAGACCGAAGGGCGAGAAGACGACGGGACGGTCGGCGGGCAGCTCGACCCGTCCTTCCAGCACGTCGAAGAGGGTCCCGTCGATGAAGTCACGGTTGCCGGTGCGCTGTTCCACGAGGTGCGGGGAGGTGTCCGCCTTCAGGCAGTGCTCGATGTCGTCCACGATGTTCGCGGAGGCCAGCAGGATCTCCGGGGCGAGGTCGCGCAGCGACACGTTCAGGACGAGCGGGTTGTGGTCGAACCCGGCCGGGTCGTGGACGTGCGGGCTGCCGGCGACGGTGGCGAAGACCACCAGGTCGCTCGCCCGGATCAGTTCCTCGGCGGACTCGTGCACCACGACGGGCGCGTCACCGGAACGGCTTCCCAGGTAGTCGGCGAAGGCCCCGGCGTGCTGCTCGGAGAGGTCGTGGACGCCGAGTTCGTCGAAGGTCCAGCCGGTGGCCTGGAGGTAGTGGTGGATGTAGCGGGCGATGAGGCCGGTGCCGATGAAGCCGATCCGGCGCGGACGCCCGCCCCTGCTGAGCCGGTCGGCGGCGAGCGCGGCCGACGCGGCGGTCCTCGACGCGCTGATGATGGAGCTTTCCAGGCAGGCGAAGGGGTAGCCGGTGGCGTGGTCGTTGAGGATCAGGACCGCCGAAGCGCGCGGGATGCCGGCCGCGACGTTCTCCGGGAAGCTGGAGATCCACTTCAGGCCGTCGGTGGGCCGGTCACCGCCGACGGACGCGGGCAGCGCGATGATGCGCGAGCTCGGCCGGTCGGGAAAGCGCAGGAAGTACGAGGGCGGGTTGACCGAGTCGCCCCGGCCGTGCAGCCGGTAGACGTCCTCGATCAGGTCCACGACCTGCTTCTCGTTGCCGGTGAGCACGTCGGCCACCTGGGCGCCGCTGATCACGGCGAAGGGCGGTACGAGAGGTTCGGGGGACATGACGGACTCCATCTGTCGGACTGTGAGTGGTGCGTACGGATTGGTGCGCGGTGCGGGCGCTGCGGGGGGGCGCGGACATGGGGTCGGCCCACCACCGGCGGCCGGGGAGGGCCGGCCGCCGACGGTGGGCGCGGGGACGCCGCCGGGGGCGTCGGCTCCCCGCGCATGGCCCGGCAGCGGGCGGTCAGGTGGCGGCGGAGCCCGGGAGGCCGACGACCGGGTCGCCGAGGACGGGGTCACCGAGGACCGGGTCGCCGAGGACGACCGCGATCTCGCGGTCGCCCCGGTAGGGCTCCCGGCTGTGGGCCATCCGGAGGTTGTCGACGATCAACAGGTCACCGTCGCGCCAGGGTTCGCGGAGCGTGTGCTTCTCGTAGGCGCTGTTGATGGTGAGCACCGTGTCCTCGTCGAGCGGCGCGCCGTCGCCGTAGAGGCTGTTGAAGGGGAGGCCGTCGTCGCCGAACTCGAAGGTCAGGTACTCCCTGATGACCGGGTCGAGGGTCCACTCGTTGAGGAAGGCGATCTGGTTGACCCAGCCGCGGCGCCCGGTGACGGGGTGGCGCCGCACGGCGGCGGCCCGCTGCGTCGTGCGCAGAGCGCCGTCGGCCTGCCAGGCGTACGTGATGCCCCGGGCGTCGCAGTACTCCTCGACGGCCGCGCGGTCCTCGGTGCCGAAGGCGTCGGCCAGGGTGACCCCGAGGGTCGCCCGGTAGTTGCGTACGAGCGACCAGCCTTCCCGCTCGAAGCGGTCGACGAGGTGGGCGGGGAGCGCGTCCAGGACGTCGTGTGCGTCGGCGACGGCCGTCACACCGCCGGATGCGGGCGCCTTGAGCGCGGCGAACAGAAGCGTGCCGGGGACCTCGCGGGCGTAACTCAGCTCGTGGTGCATGCACATCGGCTGGTCGGCGGGCCATTCGGAGGACGAGTGGACGCCGTCGGCGAGGACCTGGCGCGGGGCGAAGCCTTCGCGTTCGGTCATGATCCGGTCCAGGTAGGCCCGGCCGAAGCGGGAGACGGTGTCCGCGTCGCGCAGGGCGAGACCTCGCACCAGCACGGCTCCGTGTTCCGTCACGGTGGCGCGCAGCCGTGCCCGGTGCTCGGCGGCCCATGCGGCCGGGTCGGCCGGGGTGCTGCCGAGTTCGAGTACGGCGGGCCGGTCGCCGATGCGTGTCACGTCGAACGGCTCGACCCGCGCCGCGGTGAGCCCAACTTCCTTGTCCCGCACGGCTATTGCTGCCTCCTCGTCCACGACTTCCGACCTCGGGGAGTTTATGCCTGAAGCAGCGTCCGGGCCCGCGCCGGGCTCGGTCGGAGCGGCGCCGGGAGCGGCGCCCCGACGCGGGGCGGAGCCGTCGGCCCGTCCGGGGGCGGGCCCGTCGGCCGGCGGGAGAAGGCCGGCCAGCTCGTGGAGCGTGGGGTGGGCGATCACGTCGCCCAGCGAAAAGGCCCGGCCCATCCGTAGGACGAGCCGCACCGCCGAGAGCGAAGTGCCGCCCTTCTCATAGAAGTTGTCGTCGCGCCCGACCTGACCGGCGGGCAGCCCGAGGACCGCCTCCCAGGCCTCGGCCAGCCGTCGTTCGGCGTCCGTGCGCGGCGCCTCGTGCTGCCGGGCCGCCTCTCGCTCGGCCAGTTCCGACGCGAGCGCGACCAGGGCGCGCTTGTCGGTCTTGCCGTTGGGGGTGAGCGGCAGGACGTCCAGGCGCTCGATCCGGCCCGGCACCATGTACGCGGGGAGCGCCCGCGCGAGGCGTTCGCGCAGCGTGTCGGCTGATTCGTCGGAGCCGGTCTGGAAGCCGACCAGGTGGCGGCCCCGGTCGGGGCTCTCCACGACCACGACGGCGCCGTCGCGGACCCCGGGCAGCTTCAGGAGCTGGTTCTCGATCTCACCGATCTCGATCCGGAAGCCACGGATCTTGATCTGTGCGTCGCGCCGTCCCAGGTATTCGAGCGACCCTCCGGGCAGCCTGCGGCCGAAGTCGCCGGACCGGTAGAGACGGTGACCCGGCCGGTGCGGGTCCTCGCCGAACGCCTGCGCAGTGCGCTCGGGATCGTTGACATAGCCCCGGCCCACGCAGACACCCGAGAAGACGATCTCTCCGGGGGCGCCGAGCGGTACCGGCCGCAGCTCGTCGTCGACGACGTAGACGCTGACGTTGCGGACCGGCGGGCCGAGCGGAACGGAGTCCCACACCGGCACCGAGGTCATCACCTCGTGGTTGGTGTCGTCACAGGTCTCGGTGAGTCCGTAGGCGTTCATCAGGGCGATGTCCGGGAACCGGGCGAACCACCGTACGGTCAGCTCCTTCTTCAGGGCCTCCCCGGTGACCGATACGCAGCGCAGCGCGGGGAGTTGCCGGGGGCTGGTCTCCAGGCGTGCGAGCACGACCTCCAGGTAGGAGGGGACGGCCTGGAGCACACAGACACCGCCGTGCTCCACCGCGTCGAGATACCGGTCGACATCGAGGATCGTGTCCTGCTCGATGATCAGCGTACGGCCGCCGACGACCAGGGCCGCGACGAGCTGCCACAGCGAGATGTCGAAGGACTGCGGCGCGGTCTGCGCCACCACCTGTCCCTCGCCGATGCCCTGGTCCTCGATCTTGGCGTAGAGGTGGTTGACGAAACCGGCGTGCTCGCACATGGCGCCCTTGGGCTCTCCGGTGGAGCCCGAGGTGAAGTACAGGTAGGCGAGTTGGCCGGCCGCGACGGGCACGCCGGGGTTGTCGTCGCCCCGGTCCTCGGCGCAGGCGTCCGCGACGGTGAGGAGTTCGAGGCCCGGTGCGGCCGCCTGCTCCAGGTGCCCCGGGCCGCCGGGCTCGGTGAGGACGATCGCGCAGCCGCTGCGTTCCAGGGTGCGGGCCATCCGGTCGGCCGGGGCGTGCGGCTCGATGGGCAGATAGGCGGCGCCGGCCTTGAAGACGCCGATGACGGCCGCCAGCCAGTCGAGGGTGCGCTCGGTGACCACCGCCACCACCGCCTCCGCCGCCACGTTCCTGGCGAGCAGGGCGTGGGCGATGCGGTTGGCGCGGGCGTTGAGCTCGGCGTACGTCAGGCTCTCACCGGCCTGCACGGCGGCGGTCCGCGTCGGCCCGAGCGCGACCTGCTCCTCGAACAGCTCGTGGAAGCGACGATCGGGGATGGGCCGCTCGGCGCCGGCGAGATCGTGGATCTGGTACTGGAACTCGGCGTCGGACAGCAGGCCGTGGGCGCGGCTCGCGGCGTCGGGTCCGTCCGCCATCCGTTCGAGCGCCGTCACGTAGTAGCCGGCGATCCGGTCGGCGGCCTCGGCGTCCAGGACGTCGGTGCGGTGGCGCAGGAGTACGGCCGGGCCTTCGGGTCCGTAACGCAGGGTGGTGGTCAGGACGGTGTCCGGCGCGGGCTCCGCGCAGGGGCCGTCGATGTGCCCGAGGTCGAGCACGGTCTCGAAGGCGCCGTCGGCGGGCCGGGCCGCCGCCTGCTCGGAAGCGGCCAGCAGCTCGCGCCAGGTTTCGTCGTGCAGGGCGAAGGCCCGGGGGCGCGGTTCGGTGTCCGGTGCGGCGGCCGGCGGGAGATAACCGGACACGAGGGCGCGCTCACCGCTGAGCGCGGACAGCACCGCGGTGTGCGCCGCGACGAGGGCCGCCTCCCACCCGGTCGCCGAACGCCGGGACAGCAGCCTGATCCGTGCGGCAAGCCGTACGGGGATCTGCCGGGTGAGGGTGGCGTGTTCGGCTTGTTCCGCGGGGACGGTGCCCGGCGGGACCCACCGCGGAATCAGCCGCTGGGGTGCTCCAGTGATCGTCATCGCTCTCTCCTGTGTGGCCGGTCGGCTGAGGTCGGGAGCGCGGGGGCGCGAGGTCGAAGTCCTGCCGTGCGACCGGCCGCCGGCCGGCCGGGCCCGAAGAAGTGGCCGTCCGTGGTGCCGACGGATGTGAGCCTCCGTCGACCGGCGAGTTCTTCGGACCCGACTGCCCGATAATGACGGCGGATTTCTTTTCCATCCACCGCCTCCCGACCGACCTTAAGCATCGGGCAACGCATTCGACAAGGGATTACGGAACGCGGTTCGGCCCGCAATTCAAGGAATTGGATATGGGAAATCGAATGACGTGTTGCGCGGCCGGCCGCCCCGCTCGACGGGTCCCGCGCGGGCCCCGGCGTCATGTCGACACGGGCCACCGGAAGCCCCTTGGTGAACCGCGCGCGGCCTGATCAGGGGGCCTGAACAGGAGCCTGAACAAGGACCCGAACAGGGGCCTGAACAGGGGCCTGGGGAGCGCCTGGTGGCCCGGCCGCGGCATAGGAAGATTCTGGGCCACGCGCCACGCGCCACGCGCCACGCGCCACGGCTACGGCTACGGCTACGGACTCCGGCGCATCGCCGTGTACAGGGCCCGCAGCATGAGGATCGCGCTGACCGCCAGCAGGTGGTAGCCCAACAGCGGGTAGAGCTCCAGCTGTTCGGTGACATGCGGCCCGCGGCGGGTGCCGAACACCGCCAGCATGACCCCCATCAGGCCCGTACAGGCCGCGAGCAGCGTGACGGTCAGCTGGTGGAGCAGGTCAGTGACGAAACGCCGCTCCCGCTCGTCCGCGAGGAAACGGACCCGTACGCCGAGGCGCCCCTCCTCAAGGGCCGAGCTGATGCGTTCGACGCGGCGGGGCAGCCGGCGCAGCATCGGCAGTACGGAAAGGAGCTCGTGCGCCGCGTTCTGCGCGAAAGACGGCAGGCCTGGCAGCTCGAAGCCTTCGCCCGAGCCGTCCTCCCGTGGCCGCTTCCGCTTGCGGAACCGCATGTCCTCGGTGACCATCTCGACGGCGAAGGCACGTGCCTCCTCCAGCAAATTGAACCCGGGGGCAAGCTCGGCCAGGCTCCCCTCGACCGTGGCGAGCGCGCGGAACACGGCGGCGATCTCCGGCGGCACGGCGAGGCCGAACCGGGACAGCATCCGGAAGAGGGCGGTGAAGGTCTCGGAGTCGGGCTGCGCGCCCGTCCCCAGGTGCTGGGCCATGAAACGCCCGAGTTCCCGCTCAAGGACCAGCGGGTCTGGCATCAATTCCTCGTTCATCGTGGCCCGGGTGCCCAGCAGGGTCAGCAGCGCGTCGTGCAGCCTGGCCGGGTCGCCGCGTTCGACGGACACCAGCAGTTCCTGGATGGCGACGCGCACCGGCGGCCCGATGCGGCCGACCGACCCGAAGTCGATCAGACCGATCCGCCCGTCGTCGAGCAGCAGCATGTTCCCCGGGTGCGGGTCGGCGTGGAAGACGCCCGCCCGCAGGATCTGATGGAGCATCGTCGACAGGATGGTCTTGGCCAGGGCCTCCCGGTCCAGGCCCTTCTTCCGGGCGACGGCCGGCGCCCGGTCGAGCGTGACCCCTTCCAGCCACTCCTGTACGAGGACCCGGGCCGATGTGTACGCGCGGTACACCTGCGGGACGCGTACCGGCGCATCGGGCTCGAACCCTCCGCAGGCCAGGGCGACGGCGCCCGAGTTGCGGGCCTCGACACGGAAGTCCAGTTCCTCGCGGAGGGACTGCGCGAAGCCGTCGCCCAGCTCGCGCAGCCCCAGGGAGCGCGCGGAGCGGGCCCGGGCCTCCACGCCCCGGGTCAGGGCGAGCACGATGTCGAGGTCGCGCTCCACCATCTCCCGTATGCCGGGGCGCTGGACCTTGACGACGACGGTCGGACCGCCGTGCAGGCGCGCCCGGTGTACCTGGGCTATGGAGGCGGCGGCGAGCGGCACATGCTCGAACCATTCGAAGATCTCCTCCACCGGCTTGCCCAGATCTTCCCTGAGCAGCGCCTCGACCTCGGGCCAGGGGGCCGGGGGCACGCTGCTCTGCAACCGGCTGAGCTCGTCGATGAAGTGGGCCGGCAGGAGGTCCCGGCGGGTGGAGAGGACCTGGCCCAGCTTGACGAGCACTCCCCCGCACTCCTCCAGCGCGGTCCGCAGCGACCTGGCGGACTGTTCGCCGAACGCTCCCGGGCTCATCGCACGCTCCAGGCGGGCGCGGCTGCGCAGCAGCCGGCCGAGACCGTTGCGCATGAGGATGCGGCTGATCTGCGAGTAGCGGCGGGCCCGTCGGAACCGTGCGCCGATCCCGCGCAGCAGTTGCAGGGGAAGCGCCCAACTGCCGTGCGGGACAAAGACATCGGCGAGCACGATCGTGATCATCGCGGCGAAGAGGGACAGGGCGATCTGGACCGCGGTGAGCACTCCGCGGCTGCCCTGCTCGGGCACCATCTGCCCGAAGGCCGAAAGCGTTCCCAGCGCCACCAGGCCCGCCAGCAGGGCGCGCACCGGACCGATCACGATCCCGAGCAGTTTCCGGGACGCCGACCGGACACCGAGGAAGACGCCCCCGAGTGTGACTGCGGTCGTCAGCACGATGACGACCGTCAGAGCGGGGCCATCGAGTCCGACGGCGGCCGGTACGGTCATGAAGAGACTCCCTCGGTATGTCGCGGGCCACCCTAGGCCGGGTGGGGGCGCGTTCCGAGGGACGTGTCAGCTACATGCAGGGACGGGCCCGCACCGGGGTGGGCCGGACCCGGGGCGCGGTGGGGGCGGGGCGCCTTCCGGCGCGAGGGGATGCCACTTCCTGCCAACAGTCACCGTCTCGCGCCCGGCCCCGCGCGGTGGTGGCGTACGAGCAGCGGGGATGCGGCGGACGACCCGCAGGGATGCGGCGTACGGCCCGCAGGGACGCGGCGTACGGCCCGCAGGGACGCGACGCGGCGCCCGGCCGGCGGGGATGCGGCGGACGACCCGCAGGGATGCGGCGTACGGCCCGCCCTCTGCGCGAAGGGCCCGCGGCAAGGTGGTGTCGGGCCGGGGTTCCGGCCGTCGTGTCACCCCGCTGCGGGCCCAGTCAATCAGCGTTCCGGCGTGCCGGTCACCCCTCGGACGAAGGTCCCGCCAGCCGTTCGCCGAGTGCTTCCCCGATCAGTTTCAGCGGCTCGGGCCGCATCATCTCGTCGTGGGTGCAGTCCAGTTCGCGTACGTCCATCTTCTCGGTGAGGGCGGTTGACCACAGTTCGACGTCGAGAGCGCTCTGCGGACGCTCCCTGACCGCCCGGAAGAACAGCGCTTCGCCGTCGAAGGTCCCGGGCGTGTGAGCGGCGTCGATCATCATGTTGTTCCGGGTCACCCGGCCGGCCCGCGCCAGGCTCTCGGCGTCGAAGTTGCCGAACAGTCCGCCCCGCTCTCCCAGCAGCTCCATAGCGGCGTTCTGGGTCAGCGGCCCCGCCACCGGATCGGGTTCGGCTCCCGCGTACTTCAGCAGGGCGTCGAGCAGCTGCTGGTCCGAAGGCGCCGAGACCGCACCGCCCGGCTCCGCCGGATAGGCGTCGAGCATGGCCAGCAGTTCCACCTTCTCGCCCGCCCGCTGGAGCTGGACGGCCATGGCGTGTGCCACCACGCCGCCGAACGACCAGCCGAGCAGATGGTACGGGCCGGACGGCTGGACCGAACGGACGTGGGCCACATACTCGGCGGCCATCTCCTCAAGGGTGTGCGGCAGTTGCTCGTCGGACCCCATCCCCCGGGCCTGGAGCACGTGGATCGGGTGCTCGGCCGCCACCTCGCGCAGCAGCCCGGCATAGGACCAGCCGAGGCCGCTCACGGGGTGCACGCAGAACAACGGTGCACCCGAGCCCGCCTTGCGCAGGGGCATCAGGACGTCGAAGACGCCGTCCTGGGTGTCCCCGTCGAGCTGAAGGGCCAGTTCGGCGACGGTCGGCGCCTCGAAGAGCGCCCGGATCGGCAGCCGCACACCGAACACGGACCGCACCTTGGCCAGCAGCTTGACGATCATCAGGGAGTGGCCGCCGAGGTCGAAGAAGTTGTCGTCCACCCCCACACTCGGCAGACCCAACGCCTCCGCGAACAGCGCGCACAGGAGCTCTTCCCGTGCGTTGCGGCTCGCCCTGCTGCCCGTGGAACCGCCGACGGTCGCGGTACCGGCCGCATCGGATTCGGGGGAAGCCAGCCGCGCGGGCCGTCCGTCGATCTCCGGTACGTCGATGCTGCTCATGGGAGCCAACGGATCGGCCACCATCGCTTCGAGCACCCGCAGCAGCCGCTGCGCGAGCCCTTGCGCCGTGGAGCGGTCGAAGAGGTCGAGGCTGAAGCCCACGGTGCCGGTCAACGCGGTGCGGGACTCGCCGTCGCCACCACCGTCGCCACCACCCTTGCCGTCGCGCTCGCGCTCGCCCTCGCTCTTGCCTGCACCCTCGTACTCGTACTCGTCGAAGATGAAGGACAGGTCGAACTTGGCTGCGTCCATGGGCACTTGGAAGGGACGCGCTTCGATGCCGGGCAGGTCGATGGCGGCCCCGGAGACGTTCTGGAACTCCATGGTGACCTGGAAGAGGGGGTGCCGGGACAGCGACCGGTCGGGGTTGACGACCTCGACAAGCCGCTCGAACGGCACGTCCTGGTTGGCATACGCTGCCAGGTCGCCCTCACGAACCCGCGCGATGAGCTCCGCGACCTTCGGATCACCCGAGACATCGGCGCGCAGAACCAGTGTGTTGATGAAGAACCCGATCAGCGGATCCAGCGCTTCGTCGGTACGGCCGGCGACGGACGTGCCGAGGACGATGTCGTCTCCTGCGCCCAGCCGGCTCAGCAGCATCGCCAACGCGCTCTGGACGACCATGAACACGCTGGCCTGCGAACCCCGCGCCAGCACGGCCAGTCCTCTGTAGAGCTCAGGGTCGATGCTGAAGGTGACGGTGTCACCCCGGTAGGTGGAGACCGCGGGACGGGAACGGTCCACCGGCAACGCCAGCTCCTGCGGAGCACCGGCCAACCGCTCACGCCAGTACGCCAGTTGAGCGGCAATCGCACTGTCCGGATCATCCTCCGAACCCAGCACATCACGCTGCCACAACGTGTAATCCGCATACTGCACGGCCAACGGCTCCCACTGCGGAGCCCGACCACCGGCCCGCGCCGCATACGCCACCGAAAAGTCCCCCGCCAACGGAGCAACCGACCAGCCATCACCCGCGATGTGATGCAGCACGAACAGCAACACGAACTCATTGCCCGGCAGATCGAACAACGTCGCCCGCAGCGGAGCATCCACCGACAGATCGAACCCGCGACCCGCCTCAGCAGCCAGCGCCCCGATCAGCGAGGAGTCATCGACCGCGACCACCGGCACATCGACATCCACATCGACAACCACCTGGCACGGCTCACCATCCCCGGCCTCCGGGAACACCGTCCGCAGGCTCTCATGACGGGACACCACGTCGTCCAGGGCGGCGCGGACCACCTCGGGATCGACGGCGCCGGTCAGACGCAGCGCGCCAGGAATGTTGTACGCGGACGACCCCGGCTCCATCCGGTTGAGGAACCACAGACGACGCTGCGCGAACGACAACGGAACCACCTCAGGCCGCTCCACCGCCCTCAACGCCCTGCGCGCACCAGGCGAACCCGACACCCGCAACGCCAGCTCCGCCACCGTCGGCGCCTCGAACAACGCCCGAATCGCCACCTCCGTACCGAACGACGACCTCACCCGCGACACCAACCGCGTCGCCAACAACG
>NZ_JBICXU010000045.1:0-41485 GCF_043200435.1 Streptomyces sp. NPDC048416 | reverse complement strand
CCCTGTGGGAGAGTAGGACGCCGCCGAACAAATTGTGGGGAAAGCCCCGCACCAGATCGTAGAAATACGGTCACGGTGCGGGGCTTTTTCGCGTTCCGGGGTCGATGGGCGGGCGCGTCCAGGTGCCGCCGGCCGTGCCCCAAAACACCTTGCGGGTGATGAAAGGCCTGGTCAGCATGGGCCCATGGACTATCTGATTCGCCCTGTCCGCGCCGACGAATGGCTGCGGATGAAGGAATTGCGCCTGGTCGCGCTGGCCGACCCGGTTGCCCCTGTCGCGTTCCTTGAGACCACGGCGCAGGCCCTCGTCCGCCCGGACTCGTTCTGGCAGGAGCGGACCGCCGGTGTCTCCCACGGCACCGCAGCCCGGCAGTTCGTCGCCGAGACGCCGGACGGAGAGCTGGTGGGCACGGTCGTCGTGCTCGTCGAGGACATCGGGGCGAAGGACATCTTCGGCGTGGAGATCACCGCCCCCCAGGCGCACCTGGTGGGGGTGTTCGTACGCGCCGAGCACCGCGGGATCGGCCTCACCGAGCGGCTCTTCGCGTCCGCCATCGACTGGGCCTGGTCGTTGGACGCGCCGCCCGTCGAGCGCGTCAGGCTCTACGTCCACGAGGACAACCCGCGGGCCCAGGGCTTCTACCGCAAGATCGGCTTCGTGCCGACGGGGCTCACCGCGCCCCTGGACAACAAGGCCGGCGGCGTGGACCGGGAGATGGAGCTCGTACGCGCCTGACCGTGCCGTACGCCCTCACGCCAGGGCTTCGGTCCAGCGGGCCCGGGCCTGCTCGGGGGAGCGGAGCAGGACCAGGGTCTTCAGGCCCTGGTCCTGACCGGTCGACAGCAGCTCCGGCAGGCGGGGAAGCGGAGCCACGGCCGCGACGTCGTCCAGGACGAGCGTCATTGGTGGGTCGAGGCGACCGTCAGATGACCGTTCGGCCATGCGGCGGCCGCGCTCGACCACGTCTGAGGCGAGTGCCGTGAGCAACGGCATCGCGGCGGGATGGGACCGGGGATCCTCGATCGCTTCCCCCACCACATACAGAGTGCCCCCCTCGTTCATAAATGATTCCAGAGCGAGCGAATCTGCTCGGTTCGGTGTGCAGGCGTCGCGGATGTGGATCGAGGAGAGGCAGGTGAGGGCTCGGGCCGTCAACTCCTGGGCGATTTCCCGGCGTTCGGGGTGCCCGGTGAGCGCGGATTCCAGGAGCCCCGCGCCGCCGCTCTGTGCCTTGGGGTGGGTGCGCAGGACGCGTACGGCTTCGTGGGCTGCCGTGCCCTGGACCCAGCGGTGCAGCTGCTTCGTGGCTCTGCCGTCGCGGCTCTCCAGGGCGGCTGCGTGCAGCCAGCAGCGCAGAAGGGTTTCCGCGGTGTCCGCCATGGCGGCATCCACGCGGGCCTGTGGGCGTACGGGGGCCAGCAGCGCGACGGCTCGGGCAGCAGCGGTGTCGGGGTCCTCGCAGCCGGCGGTGGGGGACCAGTGGAGGCGGGCCGGGGTGTCGCAGCGGTGGGTCGGGTCGTAGACGTGCACGGGGCCGAGCTTGGCCCGGGCGTCCTTCGTCTCTGCCCACAGGACGGGGTCCGATGTGACCACGAGGGCCGCACCCTCGGCGTCCTGGATGGCCTGGAGGGCCCGCGGTCGTCTGGTATCGGGGGAGCCGAAGAGCACGCGCGGCGTGGGCTCTTCGGTGCGGGGGGTGGGGATGTTCTCTGCCGGGTCTTGGGCGGACTCCCGTGTCCCGGTGTGGAGTTGGGGGGTCGGTACGTACACCGGGTGGCCTGGGGCTTGCTCGTACAGCGGAACGGCCGGCTGCGCGGGCTGCGCAGTCGCCGGGAGCGGGAGGGCCCGGGTGTGCGGGTCCGGGTCTTCTCCGGGGGCGGCGGGGTGCGGGGGCGTACCTGAAGTGGCTCCCGGTGCGGCGGGGTAGGGGGAAGACGTGCCTGTGGGGGCGTTCGCAGCGGGGTGCGGAGGCCGGCCTTCGGCGGCGCTCGCTCCGGCGGGGTGCGTGCCTGAGGGGGTGTCCGTTCCTGCGGGGTGGGTCGCCGGGCCCGCGGTTGGCTGGAGCGCGGTTCTGGTTCGCGCGCGGACCGCTCTCCACCGCGTGAACGTTCCCAGCGCGAAGACCGTCAGGACGATCACGATCAGCAGCTCGCCGATCAGCAGCCCCCAGAACAGGCCGTAGCCCGAAAGGGACTGGGGCGGGGTGTCGGGCCACGCGGCCGGGAGGTCGTGGGGCGCGGTGACCAGGGCGCGCAGGGCCATCGGGCTGTGCGTGAACGATACGCCCGGCGGCCACGCACCCTGGGTGAAGAGACCACCCAGGCCCGTGGCCGTCCACACCAGGAGGGTCAGGCCGAGCAGGAAGGCCAGCAGCCCGACCAGGAGTGAGTCCGGGATGCCGCGCTGGGTGTCTCTCGGTGCTCCGGCTCCGCTCACGTCAGGCCACCGTGGACTCGGAGGAGTCGGGGGCGGCGGACAGATGCTGTTCCCTGCGTGCCGCCCGGCGTTCCGTCTCCGATTCGAGCTGGGAGTTCAGCTCGGAGGCCAGGACGTCGTCGGTCGCCGCGGATTCCGTCATGGCGCGGTCGGTGAAGACCAGGGGGCGTTCTCGCTCGGTGATCAGGTGTTTGACCACCTGCACGTTGCCGTTGACGTCCCACACCGCGATGCCGGGGGTCAGCGTGGGGATGATCTCCACGGCCCAGCGTGGCAGGCCGAGCACCCGGCCGGTGGCCCTCGCCTCGTCGGCCTTCTGGGCGTAGATCGTCCTGGTGGAGGCCATTTTCAGGATCGCGGCCGCTTCCCGTGCCGCCGCGCCGTCGACCACGTCGCTCAGGTGGTGGACGACCGCGACGAAGGACAGGCCGAGCCGGCGGCCGAACTTCAGGAGACGCTGGAAGAGCTGCGCCACGAACGGGCTGTTGATGATGTGCCAGGCCTCCTCGACCAGGAAGATGCGCTTCTTCCGGTCGGGGCGGATCCAGGTGTGTTCCAGCCAGACGCCCACGATCGCCATCAGGATCGGCATCGCGATCGAGTTCCGGTCGATGTGGGAGAGGTCGAACACGATCAGGGGCGCGTCGAGGTCGATGCCGACCGAGGTCGGGCCGTCGAACATGCCGCGCAGGTCACCGTCGACCAGGCGGTCCAGGACCAGGGCGACGTCCAGGCCCCAGGCCCGTACGTCGTCTATGTCGACGTTCATCGCCTCGGCGGACTCGGCCTCGGGGTGGCGCAGCTGTTCCACGATGTCGGTGAGGACGGGCTGGCGGTCCGTGATCGTCGCGTTGACGTAGGCGTGCGCCACCTTGAGGGCGAAGCCCGACCGTTCGTCCAGGCCGTGCCCCATCGCGACTTCGATGATGGTGCGGAGCAGGGCAAGTTGGCCGGTGGTGGTGATCGCCGGGTCCAGGGGGTTGAGCCGGATGCCGTCGTCCATCGCGGTCATCGGGTCGAGCCGGATGGGAGTTATCCCCAGCTCGCGCGCGATGAGGTTCCATTCGCCGACGCCGTCCTCACCCTGGGCGTCGAGGACGACCACCTGCCGGTCGCGGAACCTCAACTGCCGCAGGACGTACGTCTTCTCCAGGGCCGACTTGCCGTTGCCGGACTCGCCGAGTACCAGCCAGTGCGGGGCCGGGAGCTGCTGTCCGTACAGCTGGAAGGGGTCGTAGATGTAGCCCTTGCCGCTGTACACCTCGCGCCCGATGATCACGCCGGAGTCGCCGAGGCCGGGGGCGGCGGTCGGCAGGTAGACGGCCTGGGCCTGGCCCGTGGAGGTGCGGACGGGCAGCCGGGTGGTTTCCACCTTGCCGAACAGCAGGGCGGTGAAGGCGTCGGAGACGAGAGACAGCGGATCTCGCATGGCGGGTACTGCCTCTCAACTAGCGGCGGATGCCGGTCGCGAACGGCAAGGTGTTGACGAAGGCCCGGTGGTGCTCGCGGTCGCACCACTCCAGCTTCAGGTACGACTTGCCCGCGGAGGCTCTGATGGTCCGCTTGTCGCGGGCCAGGGCCTCAGGTGAACGCGAGGACACCGTGATGTAGCCGACCAGGTTGACGCCGGCGGCGCCGCTCGCCAGGTCCTCGCCGCGCTGGTCGAGGCGGCCGTGGGCGGCGATGTCGCGGGGGTCGACGGTGCGGTTCATCTTGGCGGCGCGGGAGGCTTCCGCCTCGTCGTTGGTCTTCTCCGTGAGCATGCGCTCGATCGCGACTTCGGTGGGTTCCAGGTCCATGCAGACGGCGACCGTACGGATCACGTCCGGGGTGTGGACGAGCAGCGGGGCGAGGAAGTTGACGCCGACCGGGGTCATCGGCCACTCCTTGACCCACGCCGTGGCGTGGCACCAGGGCGCCCGGGTGGAGGACTCGCGGGTCTTGGCCTGGAGGAAGGTGGGCTCCATGGCGTCGAGCTCGGCGGGCCAGGCGTTGCGCTTGGTCATGGCCTGGATGTGGTCGATGGGGTGGTCGGGGTCGTACATGGAGTGGACGAGTGAGGCCAGGCGGCTCTGGCCGAGCGGCTGGCGTACGCGGATGTCGGCCTCCGCCAACCGGGCGCAGATGTCGGTCAGTTCGCGCGCCATGACGACGGCGAGGCCGGCGTCGCGGTCGAGTTTGCGGCCGTGCGGGTTGGCCGCGCGGGCCATCGCGTTGGCTTCGGCTGCGAGTTCGCGGCTGTACTGCATGCATGCGACGAGGTAGGCGCGGTGCTGCTCGCTGGAGGTGGACACCATGGACTGGAGCTGTTCGTAGGACTCCTGGAGCCAGCCGGGGGCCTTGGTGTCGCCGCGTTGGGCGACGTCCTTGGCGTGCGCGTCGGGGTCGGCGGGCAGGGTGCGGGCCAGCATCTGGAGGCGCGTCACGAAGCCGTCGCCGTTGGCCACGTGCTTGAGCAGCGTGCCGAAGCGGTCGACCAGGGCCTCCTGGTCCTCGCTGTCGCGCAGGCCGACGCCGGGGCCCTCGATCTCGATGGCGGCGGTCACCGTACGCCGGTCGGCGTGCAGCAGGACGGCGATCTCGTCCGGGCCGAAGGGGGCGGCGAGCCAGGTGATGTGGCCGATGCCGGGCGGCGGGCCGACCTCCACCTCACGCCCGTCGAGGCGTACGCCCGCCTCTGCCGAACCCGAGCGGTAGGCGGTGCCGCGGCGCAGCGAGCGCTTGTAACTGCGGTTGATTTCGAACCACTTGTAGAACGTCCGGTGCTTGTACGGCAGGTACACCGCGGCGAGGGCCAGGAACGGGAAGCCCATCAGGAGCACGATCCGCAGGGACAGGACGGGGACGAGCAGCCCGCACATCATGCCGAGGAACGCGCCGCCGATGATCAGGGCGATCTCGCCGGTCTCGCGGTTCTTGCCGACGACGGCCGACGGCCGGGCGCGGCCGATCAGATACGTACGGCGGGGCGTGACCGGCTGGGACTGGGTCGTCAACGCCCTCCACCTCCAGTGCTCTTGTTACCTGCGGGCCCGCCGGAATTGCGGCGGTGGGTGTGCGGCGTGCCGGATGTGGGTCCGTTGCCGCTGCGTGGCGGAGGTGCGGCGGAGGGGACAGTTCCGCCGCCGACTCCGCCGCCGGAGCCGGAGCCCCGGCTGCTGTGGGCGGCCACGCCACCGGACAGGGGGTTGGCGGGGCGGGCCTGGGCGGCGCCGCCTCCTCCGCCTCCCTGGTTGCCCCGGCTGCTGTGGGTCTTGATGCCCTGCGAGACCAGGGCGGCGGGCGAGGAGACCAGGGCGGCGGCCTGGGAGCCGTCGGTGGCCTGCTTGCGGTTGGTGCGGGCGGAGGCGATCTCGTCACCGAAGCCGGGGACGAAGCGGTAGATCATCGCGGAGGCGAAGATGGCGAGCAGGATGATGGCGAGGCCGGACACGACGGCCGAGAACGAGTCGGGTCCCTTGCCGGAGGAGAGCGCGCCGGCGAGCCCGAGCACGATCACGATGACCGGTTTCACCATGATCACGGCGATCATGATGCCGGCCCAGCGGCGCACATGGCCCCACATGTTCTTGTCGACGAGCCCCGCGTACACGACGGTGCCGAGCAGCGCGCCGACGTACAACAGGGCGGCGCGGATGACCAGTTCGAGGAAGAGGATGCCTGCGGCGAGGATCGACACGAGGGCGACGACGATCAGCATGATCGGGCCGCCGCCGATGTCCGTGCCCTTCTTGAGCGCGGTCGAGAACGACCCGAAGAAGACGTCCGACTGGTTGCCGGTCGCGTTCGCGATCGCCTCGGTGACGGCGTCCGTCGCCGATACGACGGTGTAGAGGATCAGCGGGGTGAACGCGGAGGCGAGCACGGTGAGCCAGAGGAACCCGACGGCCTCCGAGATGGCGGTGGACAGCGGCACGCCGCGGATGGCGCGCTTGGCGACGGCCAGGAGCCACAGGACGAGGGTGAGGAAGGTGGCGGCGGCGAAGACGACGGCGTACTGGGTGCGGAAGCTGGGGTTGGTGAAGTCCACGGTCGCGGTGGACTTCACCGCGTCGGAGAGCTTGCCGACGATCCAGGCGGCGGCGTCGGCGCAGCCCTTGGCCAGGGAGGTGAGGGGGTCGGCGGGGTCGGCGGGGCCCACGGTGTTGCCGCCGCCTTTGCTCGTGCCGGAGCCGCTGGTGCAGTACTGCTTGGCCGGCCCGATCAGGAGGTCACAGGGGTCGTTGCTCGGGCTCGGGCTTGGGCTCGCACCCGGCGACCCGCTCGGCGTAGGCGACGGGGCGGCGTACGCCCGGCTCGCGAGCAGGATGGCCGACGTCTGGACCGCGGTGAACGCGGCAGCGATCGAGAGAGGCCGACGGAGTGGCTTACCGGGCATAGGTGAAGCCTCCGTACTCCTCGACGGCCTTGCTGATGTCATCGGCGCTGGAAGCCGCGATGTCCCCAGGGACGGGCGCCGGACCGTCCGTCTGGTTGTCGTCGGTGATCTTCCAGTCGTTGTCGGACCATTGGAGTTCGAAGGTCCACGTCTTCCACGCCGTACGCACCGGATCGGTCGAGCCGGGCCCGGACATACCGATGAGGCCGGTGTACCAGACAGAAACCTTCGCGTGGTCCGGGTGGTAGTCCAGGACTCTGGTACCGACGGGGATCGTGCGGGAGACGAACGTATTGCCTGGTGGGGTCCGGCCCTCGGCGTCCAGACCCAGCTTCTTCAGGAAGTCCGCCGAGTACGCGTTGTCCTGCGGGCCCTTCAGCTTGGCGGCAGTCGTGGCCGTGTATACGGAGTCGTCGATCTGATGCCGAGTGTCCTTGTTGAACATGCCCGTGGACCCCAGCGCCACCGCGTAATTCGCCGCAGCCGACTGCACCCCCTGCTCGCTCTGAGCGAAGCCCGAGGCGATTCCGGCCTGCTTGCCGGGGACCGGCTTCGTGCCGGTGGCCGCTGTGGACCGGCCCGCGCCGGGCTTGGACGCGTTGTCGGGGGAGCCTCCCCCGTCGTCGCCGCCCCGGTTCGCGAAGGCGATCGCCGCGATCAGCAGGACCACGACGCCGACCACCATCACCAGGGACCGCGAGGTCCGAGGGGGCCGGCGGGGGCCGCCGTGGGCGTCGCCCGCGGTTTCGGGGAGGCGGGTACGGGTCTGGCGGGTGCCTCCGAGCGTGCTGAAGCGGTCGTCGGCGGGGCCCGAATCGCCCCCGCCGTGGCCCGGCTCGTCGTCGAAACTCATGCCTGCGCCCCCTCGACCGTGTGCGGTTCCACGTCATACGACGGTAGCCGTGCTGGTTCCCGCGCGGGCGCGGTGTAATGACTCGACATCAGGGGGACGCAACCTCTGCCGGTGGGCACGACGGATGGATGGTGTGAGGGGGACGGAAGGGACAGCGGCCGGGCCTGACTGGAGGTCAGACGGCCATTCCGTACACGATGGTGAAGAGGGTGCCGAGTGACCCGATGATGAAGACTCCGGTCAGGCCGGCCACGATCAGGCCCTTGCCCTGCTCGGCGCTGAACGTGTCGCGCAGCGCCGTCGCTCCGATCCGCTGTTTGGCCGCTCCCCATACCGCGATGCCGAGGCAGAGGAGGATGGCTACCGCCATCACCACCTCGACCATGATGCGGGCCTCGTTTCCGAGCGTCCCGAACGGCCCCCAGTTGGGGGCGATTCCGCCGATGATGGTGGTGATGTCGCCTTTGCCGGCTGCCAGGTACATGTAACTCACCGCCCCTGTCGGGTAGTTCGAAGCCCCTGCCCCGTGGCATGGGTCAGGTTCTATCTTCGCTGATGAAACCGCCGGAGTGGGACGCCTTCACGCCCCCTCTTTACCCGCCCCGCACGGCAGTGCCGGTCGCACCGCCCTGACCTGCGGTGAACCGGTGTATGCGGAAACGCGTATGGTCACTCTGTGTATCACGCAGGGTGACTCCGGGCAATGACTGTCGTTGTTACACCCTTGGGCCGTTTGTCGTGTCGGCGCACGACGTGGCTGGTCAGTGGTGGGGCCGAGGCGGCGGGGCCGCTTCATAGAAACTTCTAAGAAAAGCTTCATGGTCGTTCTCAGCCGGGCCCGCGAGAGTCACAGTGTTCGCAGTCAGCAAGCACGGCCGCCGACCACCAGGAGCCGCAGGCATGAAGCGCACTGGCATCTTTGGGACGAAGCTCGCGTTCAGGCGCGGCAGGTTCAGCGCCCTGTCGGCGGCGGCCGTCCTCCTGGTCATGCCGACGTACGGCGACCACGACACGGCGGCGAGGAACCTGACCACGACGGCGCCCGCGACGGCGGCCGACGCCCGGGTGGGGGCCCTGTTCAAGGAGGACCTGGACGGGGGGCACTACTGCACCGCGTCCGTGGTGCACAGTCCGGGCCGCGACCTCATCGTGACGGCCGCGCACTGCCTTTCCACGGACGATTCGCAGGGCGGCGGGACGGTGTTCGCGCCGGCCTACCGGGACGGTTCGGCGCCGTACGGGACGTGGCCGGTGGAGTCCGTCTTCGCCGACGACAGCTGGAACGAGGACGGCGACCAGGACAGCGACGTCGCCTTCGCGGTGCTCGGTCCTGGCTCGGACGGCGGCAAGCAGGTCGAGGACGTGGTGGGCGGCGCCCCGCTGTTCACCGGCCGCGCGACGGGCGGGCCCGTGACCGTCACCGGGTACCCGTCGGACACCGAGGTCCCCCAGGTCTGCACGAACACGTCGGTCGCGTACGGGTCCACCCAGCAGCGCATCGACTGCCCCGACTACCCCGGCGGCACCAGCGGCAGCCCGTGGGTGGTCGCGGGCGGGGCGGTCGCGGGGGTGATCGGCGGGTACCAGTTCGGCGGCGACGACCCCGACGTCTCGTACAGCGTCGTCTTCGGGACGGTCACCAAGTCGCTGTACGAACTCGCGGAGGCGGCGGGCGCGCCCGCCCCGGCGGCGAGTGCGGCCGGGGCGGGGAGCGACGCCGCGCCTTCCGTCGATCCCGCCCAGGTGTTGAGGGCTCAGGCCGTGGTCTGCGCCTGCCTGTTGCCCTGACCGGTCACCTTGCCCGCCGGGGGCCGGGCCGGGCAGGCCGTGGCTGAATGAGCGATGTTCCGACACGAGTGCGGTCGAATGGGCGGTGAACCGGGCCTCGATGGGGGAGGGTTGGGGGGTGCGCAGAGTCTGGATGGTCGGCGGGATCGGGTTCGGGGTGTGCCTGAGCTTCATCGCGCTGCTCGTTGTCGGCACGTACTCGGCCGCCGCGGGCCTCGCCTCCGCCGCGGGCAGCACGGTCGGACTGGCCAAGGGCGCGGTTCCGGCGCTCTACCAGCCGCTCGTGCAGAAGTGGGGCAGTTACTGTCCCAGTCTCAATCCCGCGATGCTCGCGGCGCAGCTCTACTCGGAGAGCGGCTGGAAGACCAGCGCCGTCAGCCCGGTCAATGCGCAGGGCATCGCCCAGTTCATGCCCGCGACATGGGCGACGCACGGCATCGACGGCAACGGCGACGGCAAACGGGACATCTGGGACCCGGCCGATGCCATTCCGTCAGCCGCCTCGTACGACTGTGAATTGGCCAAATATGTCAAGGACGTGCCCGGGGACGCGAGTGACAACATGCTCGCCGCGTACAACGCCGGGGCGTACGCCGTCATCACGTACAAGGGTGTCCCGCCCTATGCGGAGACCCAGGGCTATGTGAAGACCATCCGCTCCCTGGAGAAGAGTTTCGCCGCCCCCGTGGGCCGGGTGCAGCCCTCGCAGCAGGCGGCCGGGGCCATCTACTACGCGCAGCAGAAGCTCGGGACCCCCTACCTCTGGGGCGGGGAGGGGACGGCCGAGCAGGGGGGCCGGTTCGACTGCTCGGGGCTGACGCAGGCGGCGTACCAGAGCGTCGGGATCACGCTGCCGCGCGTGGCCAACGACCAGTACAACGCCGGCCCGCACCCCGCGCGGGGCGAGCTGCTCCCCGGCGACCTGGTGTTCTTCTCGACCGACCTCACCAACTCGCGGGCCATTCACCACGTGGGCCTCTACGTGGGTGGCGGGTACATGATCAACGCGCCCTACACCGGCGCCGTCATCCGGTTCGACAAGATCGACGCGCCGGACTACTTCGGCGCGACCCGGGTCACCAAGGACGGCGCCGCCGCGCTGCCCACCTTTAAACCGGGGGCCTGAACCAGGCGCTGCGGTGGCTTGAACTCACCGTGAAGCCAAGGCCCTGAGCTGCGACGATGAATCTCTCTTCGATAACGTCGAGGTGATCATTCAGTGGAGAGTGGAACGCGGCGGCCGTGAAGGGCGTTCCCTGGACAGTGACTGGTGTACGTACTGACCACGGGGGTTGGTAGCAGGACGGATCAAGGCAAGGGGCCGCGGCATGGCTGGACTCGCATTCGACGGAGCGAATCCCGACGTCGGCCTGCTCTACGACATCAACGGCCTGGCCAAGGACGCCCCGTCCTGGCTCGACCATGTCATGGCGTTCGTCGGGGAGTACGGGATCCTGCTCGGTCTCGTGCTTGTCGTGCTGTGGTGCTGGTGGAGCGTGCGGCGCGCCGAGGACCGGCAGTCGGCGGTCGTCTCCGTCGCCGGGATCGTCTGGGCGCCGCTGGCCGCCTCCATCGCCGTCCTCGTCAACATCCCCATCCGCGACTTCGTGCACCGGCCGCGGCCCTTCCTCGACCACAAGGGGCTCGACGTCCTGGTCGCGGGCAAGACCGACTTCTCGTTCGTCAGCGACCACGCCACCCTCGCCATGGCGATCGGCGCCGGGCTCTTCGTGGCCAACCGGAAGTTCGGCCTGATCGCGCTCGGGCTCGCCCTGCTCGAAGGGTTCTGCCGGGTCTACATGGGCGTCCACTACCCGACCGACGTCGTGGGCGGCTTCGCGCTCGGCACCGCCGTCACCCTGCTTCTCGCCCCGCTCGCCCAACTGCTGCTGACCCCGGTGGTCGCGGCCGTGGCCCGGTCGCGGCGGCTCGGCCTGCTCGTGCACTCGCGCAGAGCGCTGACGGTGGTTCCGTCCGCGCCCGGCGGCGCCGTCGAGCGGTCGGGAGCCGAAGAGCGCGGCCTCGCGGCCTGACGCTCTCACGGCCTGGTCCTCTCGCGGCTTGGTCCTCTCACGGCCTGACGCGCCGTCGGACGGGGCCGGGGCCCGTCAGAGCGCCTGGGGGAAGTCGAAGAGCCTGGCCGGGTCGTACTGCTTCTTGAGCCGGGCCAGGCGCGGTGCGGCGCTGCCGTAGTAGGCCGTGCGCCAGTCGGTGAGCGCGGGGTCCGGATAGTTCTGGTAGGCGGCGCCCGAGGCGTACGGGCGCATCGCGGTGTGCGTGCGCGTCAGCCAGGACTGCTGTGTCGTACCGGACGTGCCGGGCCGCCAGGAGGCGATGTACTGGGCGAGCACGCGCGAGGTGCGGTGTACGAACGCGGTGGCGTCCGGGGCGACCCGGTTGATCGCGCCGCCGAGCGCGGTGAGCACGATGGTGCCGGCGCCCCCGTTGTCGGCGGGCGCGATCCGGGTGAACTCCTGGGCGCTGGTGAGGAGTTGGCGTATACCTGCCTGGGGCAGCGCCTTGGTGTAGAAGTCGGACTTCGCCGCGTACGTCTCGCGCTGGAGCACCCCCTGCGGGGCGCGGCCCGGGGTCCTGCCGGGCAGATGGCACTGGGCCTGGTTGTACGTGGAGCACCCCGCGTACAGGAGCATCGCGTCCTGGAAACCGGTGCGGTGCAGGGAGACCGAGGCCGCGGGGGCGCCGGCGCGGTCGGCGAGGCGGTCGAGGGCGTTCTGGAGATCGCCGTACGAACCGATCGAGAACGCGGCGATGGTGACCGTCGGGTCGCCCCCGCCGACCGCGCCCGCCACATGGGCGGCCGACCAGATCTCGTCGGCCTGGTCGGGGCCCCACTCCTGCCAGGCGCCGAGCACCGCCTGCGCCTGCCGCCAGGGCCAGGTCAGATAGGCGGTCACGCCCTGCGGCGCGTCGTGCGTACGGAAGGTGAAGCCGGTGACGACGCCGAACATGCCGTTGCCCGCGCCGCGCAGGGCCCAGAGGAGGTCCGGGTTCTGCTTCGCGTCCGCCGTCAGTTTCCGGCCATCGGCGGTGACGAGACCGACCGAGGTCACGTTGTCGCAGGTCAGCCCGTACGCGCGGGCCGTTACGCCGTGTCCGCCGCCCAGTGTCAGGCCCGAGACGGCGACGGTGGGGCAGGAGCCGCCGGGTATCGTGCGGCCGCTCTTGCCGAGACCGGTGTAGACGTCGAGGAGCCGGGCGCCCGCGCCGACGGTGCCGTCGGACGACACGGAGTTCAGCCGCGACACGTCGATGACGAGACGCCCGGTCCCCGACGACCACCCCGCGTAGTCGTGGCCCCCGCTGCGCACGGCGATCGGGGTGCGGTGGGCACGGGCGTAGGCCAGGCACTCCTGTACGTCCGCCTCGTGCGCCACGTACGCGACGGCGTCCGGCTTCTGGCTGTCGAAGCGGGTGTTGTAGAGCTGGCGGGCCGCGGCGTAGTCGGCGTCACCGGGACGCACGAGCTTGCCTTCGAGGGAGCGGGCGAGGGCGCCCCAGTCCGCGGGAGCCGACGTCGGCGTCGGCGAGCTTGATGCGGGCGTACGGTTCGTCGCCGTACGGGCCGGCGTGGGCCCGGGCTGCGTGGTGCTGCCGCAGGCAGCGAGGGCGGTCACGGCGGTACCGGTGGCGGCGGTCAGGAGGGTGCGGCGGCGCATGGGGGCTCCCGGGGGCGTGTGGGGCGCTGCGCAGGCTCCTTCCCCACCCCACCCCACCCCGAACCACCCCACGACGACCTGCGGTGGGCTGGGCGGCGGGTCTGTTAGGGGGCGCGGGGAACTGCGCGAGAAGCGACCATGGCCCGCAGTTGGAGGCGGGTCTATCAGGGGCGCGGGGAACGGCGCGAGCGACCACGCACGACCTGCGGGTGACGGCGGGGTTGAGGGGCGCGGGGAACTGCGCGAGAAGCGACCACGGCCCGCAGTCGAAAGCCGGCCCATCCAGGGGCGCGGGGAACTGCGCAAGAAGCGACCACGGCCCGCAGCCGGCGACGGGGTCAGGCGCCCGCGGGCCCGTCGGGCAGGCCCGGCGCGGCGAGGGGCAGGCCGCCGACATGGACGTCGGCATCCGCGCGAGCCCTGTCGCGACTGCGCCGTGCCGGCCCGGCCCAACCACAGGAGCAGCGGGCGATCGCGAAGCTGCCGCGCTCAGTGACGGCGGTCTGGTGAGGCACCGCACCACCGTACTGCGGGCGTGACGGTGGCCCCACCGCGGTCGTTAGGAGGTGTGGGCTAGGCCAGTGGGCGTTGGGGGTTTGGCGGCGATGGTGGTGCAGCGGAACGGAGCCGGGCGAGCGGGCGCGATGGTGGCCGCCGCGGTGGTCGGCGGAGTGCTCGCGACCGTCGCCGGGTGCGGTGCGAACAGCGCGGAGATCACGAGCGGCCCTCCCGCCGATCCGGCGGCGCTGGTGCGGACGGCCGCCGACCGGCTGGTGGCGGCGGGCAGTTCGCAGGTCACGACCTCCATGGAGATGGCCACCGGGGGCACCCGCGTGACGATCCGCGGCGCGGGGGCGTACGACTTCCGGCACAGGACCGGCCAGTTGACGGTGCTCCTGCCCCAGGACGCCGTAGGGGTGGACGAGCGCAGGCCGATCACCGAACTCCTCGCGCCGGGCGCGCTCTACATGAAGAACCGGGGCGCGGGGGTGCCCGCCGACAAGTGGGTCCGGGTCGACACCGCCTCGCTCGCCGACGGCAACCTGGTCACGGGCGGCGCCACCGACCCGTACACGGCCGCCGAACTCCTGCGCGCCGCCCAGAACGTGACGTACGTCGGCGACGAAGAGCTTGCCGGGGTGAAGGTGCGGCACTACCGGGGAAGTGCCGAGCTGCCGGCGAAGGTGGCGAAAGGGTTCTCCAAGGGGGCGGTGCCCTTCGACGCGTACCTCGACGCGGCGGGACGCCTGTGCAAGGTGCGTCACCAGTTCAGCTACGTCAACCGGGGGCGACCCGTCGCGGTTGCATCGACGACGCTGTTGTACGGGTTCGGTGTGACCGCGGAAGTACGTCTTCCGGCGGCGCGGGACATCTTCGACGGGAAGATCCAGCCGTAATCAGCCAGAAATGGCCCCCTCAGGTGGGGCTGTGGTGGCGGAAATGGTCCGTCCGTGCCATGCGCGGTGCGTGCCTCTCTCCCTACGCTGGGAAGCGGACGACGCCGTGCGGGACGGAAGGCGGCGATCGGACGACCGGGCAGACGAACGGCAAGCGACCGAACGGCGGTTGAGCAAGTGACCGCGCAAGCGGCGCGGAAGCGGCCGCGGGAGCGACCGGTCAAGGGGCCGAGCGAGCGGGCCGAGCAGACGGCCGACCAGACGGTTGACCAGACGGTGGGAAGAGGTCGAGGAAGAGGTGATGTGCGTGGCTTCGCTTCGCGGTGCGACCGTCCAGGACCACGTGGCCCTCGTCGAGATCGAGCTGTGCGGGGAATTGATGATCGCGGCGTCCGCCGCGGAGGGCGACCGTCTCAGCCCGGACCTGATCGACGAAGTACTGAACGTGGGAGAACCGGGGCACCCCGGGCAGTTCGGGCAGTACGGGCACGCTGGGTAGGCGCAGGAACGGTCGTGCGACACGTACGGCCGTGGCGGCGGCCCCAGGGGCTGGCGGGCGCCGCCCCAGGTCTGGTCGTGCAGGCCGGGGCCGCTGAGGCTGAGGCCCGGCGGGCGGTCCAGCGCGGGCGCCCGGGGCCTGTGAGCCGCTGCGGTCACTGCGCGTTCCCCGGCAGAGCGTGCCCCGCACGCAAGGGCGCCCGTCCCCTTGGCCTCCCCGGACAAGCGGCCGGGCCGGGCCGGGCCGGGCCGGGCCGAGGCAGGGCGGAAGCTGGCGGGTGTTCACGCGCCCGCGTACGCGCGTCGTGGTTACGGGCCCCCCGGGCGCCGGTGCCGGTGCCGGTGCCGACGTGCGGTGCCGGTGGCGACGCGGGCGTCACGGCTGATCGGAGACGGTCACGTGCGCATCATGCGGGCGATGGCCTTGGTCGCTTCCTCCACCTTGGCGTCGATCTCGTCGCCGCCCTTCACCGCGGCGTCCGCCACGCAGTGCCGCAGGTGCTCCTCAAGGAGCTGGAGCGCGAAGGACTGCAGTGCCTTGGTCGACGCGGAGACCTGGGTGAGTATGTCGATGCAGTAGACGTCCTCGTCGACCATCCGCTGGAGGCCGCGGATCTGGCCCTCGATGCGGCGCAGCCGCTTCAGGTGCTCGTCCTTCTGCTTGTGATAGCCGTGCACGCCGCGGTCGTGGTCGGTGGCGGCGGCGTCAGAGGCGGGGGCGTCGGGCACAGGGGTCTCGACCGGGGGGCCGGCTGCCTCGGTGGTGGTCATCGCGTCCTCCCGTTGTCTGCCATGTGCCAAGCGGCGTGCCAGGTGCGGCAAGGGGTTTGATACCCCTCATGGGTATATGGTAACGAATTTCCCGAATCCCTTGCGGGGGTCCGTGCTGATCACTGTGCATGATGGGCGACACTGAAGAACGCCGGTTAGCCGTGGCCGGATGATGCGCCTAGCATCAGCCTGACCGAATCCCAAGCACTCCGAGGACCCCACGTGCGCTTTCGTCTGACCCCCAGGGAGACGAGCTTCTACGACATGTTCTCCGCATCCGCGGACAACATCGTCACGGGCTCGAAGCTCCTCATGGAACTGCTGGGAGCGGACTCCGCTTCCCGGGCCGAGATCGCGGAGCGCATGCGGGCAGCGGAGCACGCGGGGGACGATGCCACCCACGCGATCTTCCACCAGCTGAACTCCTCCTTCATCACGCCGTTCGACCGCGAGGACATCTACAACCTCGCGTCGTGTCTCGACGACATCATGGACTTCATGGAGGAGGCCGTCGACCTGGTCGTCCTCTACAACGTGGAGGAACTGCCCAAGGGCGTCGAGCAGCAGATCGAGGTCCTGAACCGGGCGGCCGTGCTGACCGCCGAGGCCATGCCGAACCTGCGCACGATGTCCAATCTGACCGAGTACTGGATCGAGGTCAACCGCCTGGAGAACCAGGCCGACCAGATCCACCGCAAGCTGCTCGCCCACCTCTTCAACGGCAAGTACGACGCCATCGAGGTGCTGAAGCTCAAGCAGATCGTGGACGTTCTCGAAGAGGCGGCGGACGCGTTCGAGCACGTGGCGAACACGGTGGAGACCATCGCCGTCAAGGAGTCCTGACCTCCGTGGACACCTTTGCACTGATCGTGACCATTGGCGTCGCGCTCGGATTTACGTACACGAACGGCTTCCACGACTCCGCCAATGCCATCGCCACCTCGGTGTCGACGCGTGCCCTGACGCCCCGTGCGGCGCTCGCCATGGCCGCAGTGATGAACCTCGCCGGTGCCTTCCTGGGCAGCGGTGTCGCCAAGACCGTGAGCGAAGGGCTCATCTCCACGCCCCAGGGCAACAAGGGGATGGGCATCCTGTTCGCGGCGCTGGTCGGCGCGATCATCTGGAACCTGGCCACCTGGTACTTCGGGCTGCCCTCCTCGTCCTCGCACGCGCTGTTCGGCGGCATGGTCGGGGCGGCGCTCGCGGGCGGCATCACGGTGTACTGGTCCGGGGTGCTCGACAAGATCGTCATCCCGATGTTCATCTCGCCGGTGATCGGTCTGGTCGTCGGTTACCTCGTGATGTGCGTGATTTTGTGGATGTTCCGCAAGTCCAACCCGCACAAGGCCAAGCGCGGGTTCCGCATCGCCCAGACCGTCTCGGCGGCCGGCATGGCGCTCGGCCACGGCCTCCAGGACGCGCAGAAGACCATGGGCATCGTGGTGATGGCGCTGACCATCGCGGATGTGCAGTCGGCGGGCGACGAGATCCCGATCTGGGTCAAGATCGCGTGTGCGGCGATGCTGTCGCTTGGCACGTACGCGGGTGGCTGGCGCATCATGCGCACGCTGGGTCGCAAGATCATCGAGCTTGATCCTCCGCAGGGGTTCGCGGCGGAGGCGACGGGTGCGTCGATCATGTTCGGGTCTTCGTTCCTGTTCCAGGCGCCCATTTCCACGACGCATGTGATCACGTCGGCGATCATGGGTGTGGGGGCGACGAAGCGGGTCAACGCGGTGCGGTGGGGGGTCGCGAAGAACATCATTCTGGGGTGGTTCATCACGATGCCTGCGGCGGCGCTGGTCGCTGCGCTGAGCTATCTCGTGGTGCAGCTGTGCTTCGGGTAGGTGGTGCGGTTCTGGTTTCCCCCACCCCGCCCCTTCCCGAAACCCGCCGGGGGCCCACCCGCGGGTGGGCGGCCACTCGCGCAGTTCCCCGCGCCCCTGACCCCGCCGCCCCCTGCGAACCGTGCCCGTTCCTCGCGCCGTTCCCCGCGCCCCTGTAACCCGTCCTCGGCCGCGGGCCGTGCCCGCTTGTTGCGCAGTTCCCCGCGCCCCTGAACCCGCTTTCGACCGCGGACCGTGCTCGCTTCTCGCGCAGTTCCCCGCGCCCCTGTAGGGCACCCGGAATCGCCTCTCGCGCCCGCCGCGGCGGAGGCGCGCAATGACACAGCGCCGCGCCCCTAAACCCGCTTTCGTCCGTCGGCCGTGCTCGCTTCTCGCGCAGTTCCCCGCGCCCCTGGCGGCGCTGGTGCAGTGGCCGTGCTGGGTTGCTCGGGCATCTTCAGCCTGTCCGGCGATTGAGGACGAGCGCCGTTCAGGCGCGAACGGGGGTGCAGGGGGCGGAGCCCCCGCATGGGGTCTGGGGCGGAGCCCCAGGGGTCGGCTCATTCAATGCGCTGTACGGGCGGGTGGGTGGGAAAACGTCCCCGGGGTCTGGGGCGCAGCCCCAGGGGTCAGCCGGTTCAACCCCGCTGCACGGGCGGGTGGGTGGGCAAACCCCCCGGGGTCTGGGGCGGAGCCCCAGGGGCTGCACTCTCAAGTAGCCGCCCAGGACATGGGTGTGGGCCCGCCCTCGAAAGGGCGGGCCCTTCGTCTTGCGGTGGCACCGCCATGCAGCACCGCAGACGGCACAGGGTCGGGCCTAGCCGAAGCGGCCCGAGATGTAGTCCTCCGTGGCCTGCACGGACGGGTTGGAGAAGATCCGCGCGGTCTCGTCGATCTCGACCAGCTTGCCGGGCTGCCCGACCGCCGCGAGGTTGAAGAACGCGGTGCGGTCCGAGACACGGGCCGCCTGCTGCATGTTGTGCGTCACGATCACGATCGTGAAGCGTTCCTTCAGCTCCCCGATCAGATCCTCGATCGCGAGCGTGGAGATCGGGTCGAGCGCCGAGCAGGGCTCGTCCATGAGCAGGACGTCCGGCTCGACCGCGATGGCCCGCGCGATGCACAGGCGCTGCTGCTGCCCGCCGGACAGCCCCGAACCCGGCTTGTTGAGGCGGTCCTTGACCTCGTTCCAGAGGTTCGCCCCCTTCAGCGACTTCTCCACCACGTCGGCGAGCTCGCTCTTCTTGAACGAGCCGTTCAGACGCAGCCCCGCCGCCACGTTGTCGAAGATCGACATGGTGGGGAACGGGTTGGGGCGCTGGAAGACCATGCCGACCGTACGGCGTACCGCGACCGGGTCGACGGCGGACCCGTACAGGTTCTCGTCGTCGAGGAGCACCTTGCCCTCGACGCGGCCGCCGGGGGTCACCTCGTGCATACGGTTCAAGGTGCGCAGGAACGTGGACTTGCCGCAGCCGGACGGCCCGATGAAGGCGGTCACGGAGCGCGGCTCGACGGTCATCGAGATGTCGTCGATCGCCTTGTGGGCGCCGTAGTAGGCGGAGAGGCCGGATACGTCGATTCGCTTGGCCATGGGGTGACTCACTGTCTTTCCGGGGGACGGGTCGCTGAGCGGGGGTCGCGTCAGCGACCGGTCTTGGGGGCCTTCCAGCGGGCTACGCCGCGAGCCACCAGGTTGAGGATCATGACGAAGGCGATCAGGACCAGGGCGGCCGCCCACGCGCGGTCGTACGACGCGTCGCTGCCGACCCGGTACTGCTCCCAGATGTAGAAGGGGAGCGAGGACTGGGCGCCTTCGAAGGGGTTCGGGTTGATCAGCTGGCTGCCGAAGACGAGCAGCATGATCGGGGCGGTCTCGCCGGCGATACGGGCGATGGCCAGCATCACGCCCGTGGTGATGCCGCCGAGCGCGGTCGGGATGACGACCTTCACGATGGTGCGCCACTTCGGCACGCCGAGGGCGAGGGCGGCCTCGCGCAGCTCGTTGGGTACGAGCTTCAGCATCTCCTCCGTGGCGCGGACCACGACCGGCATCATCAGGATGGAGAGCGCGAGCGCGCCCATGAATCCCGAGGGCTGGAGGTCGAACATCAGCATCAGGGTGAGGATGAAGAGGCCGACGACGATGGACGGGATGCCCGTCATGACGTCGACGAAGAAGGTGACCGCCTTGGCGAGCGCCCCCTTGCCGTACTCCACCAGGTAGACCGCGGTCAGCAGGCCGAGCGGCGCGGAGATCAGGGTGGCGATGCCGACTTGTTCCAGGGTGCCGATGAGGGCGTGGTACACGCCGCCGCCCGTCTCGAAGCCGGGGACGCCGGCCATCGAGTGGGTCAGGAAGGAGCCGTTGAGGACGCGGGTGCCGCGGCTGACCGTCGTCCACAGGAGCGAGGCCAGCGGGATCACCGCGAGGATGAAGCAGACCCAGACCAGGGAGGTCGCCACCCGGTCCTTGGCCTGCCGCTTGTTCTCGACGGCGGAGGTGACCGCGTACGAGATGACGACGAAGAGCAGGGCGGCCAGCAGACCCCACTGGACCTTGCTGTGCAGGTCGAAGGCGAGGCCGATGGCGACCGCGAGGACGATCGCGACGACGGCGAACCCGGCGCCCGCCCAGCGGGGCAGCGCGCGGTGGCTGAGGCTGCCCTTGCGCGGCGCCGGGGCGGCCGCCCGGGCGTCCTGAACGGCTACGTGACTCACGCGGGGCTCCCTTCAGGGGTTCGGCCTGCGGGGCGGGGCCGGTGGTGGTGGGGCCGGGGCTGCTGAACTGCGGCCGGGGGTACGGGAGTTGGCCCGGCGGGTGTCCGCCGGGGGTGGGCGGGGCTCACGCGTTCGCCCCCGAGTACTCCTTGCGGCGCGCGATGATCAGGCGGGCCGCGCCGTTCACGAGCAGTGTGAGGAGGAACAGGACGAGACCGGAGGCGATCAGGGCGTCCCGCCCGAGTTCGTTGGCCTCGTCGAACTTGGCCGCGATGTTCTGTGCGAAGGTGCCGCCGCCCGGGTTGAGCAGGTGCAGCGAGATGACGTAGCTCGGGGAGAGGACCGTGGCGACGGCCATCGTCTCGCCGAGCGCGCGGCCGAGTCCCAGCATGGCGGCGGAGATGACGCCCGAGCGGCCGAACGGCAGCACCGACAGGCGGATGACTTCCCAGCGGGTCGCGCCGAGGGCCAGGGCGGCCTCCTCGTTCATGCGCGGTACCTGGAGGAAGACCTCGCGGCTGACGCTGGTCACGATCGGCAGGATCATGATCGCGAGCAGGATGCCGACGGTGAAGATCGAGCGGGCGACGCCGACCTCGGTCTTCTCGAAGAGGAAGGTCCAGCCGAGGTAGGTGTCGAGCCACTCGTTGAGGCCGCCGAGGTAGGGCACGAGGAACAGGGCGCCCCAGATGCCGTAGACGATCGAGGGCACGGCGGCGAGCAGGTCGACGACGTACGCGAGGGGCGCGGCCAGCTTGCGCGGCGCGTAGTGCGAGATGAACAGGGCGATGCCGATGGCGACCGGGACCGCGATGGCCATCGCCACGACCGCGCTGACGACGGTGCCGAAGAGCAGGACCGCGATGCCGAACGCCGGGGGGTCGCCGGCCGGGTTCCAGTCGAAGGTGGTCAGGAAGTTGCCCTGGTCCTTCGAGAGCGCGACGCCGGCGCGGACGCTGAGGAAGACGGCGATGGCCGCCATGACGACGAGCAGGAAGATGCCCGAGCCCCGGGAGAGCCCGATGAAGATCTTGTCGCCCGCCCGGCCGGTGGACTGTGTGCGTCGGGCCGGCGGGGCGGGGGCGGGTGGCGGCGGGGTGTCCGTTGCTATGGAAGAAGCCATGGTCTTTCCGGTCTGTGGGCGGGGGCCTGTGGGTCCCCTGGCGGCGGTGCACCGGATGGTGTGCGGCGGGGCCCGAAGCGGTGCCCCGCCGCACGCGAGCGGCCGCGTCTTCGGCGCGGCCGCTCAACTGGCGGCTTACGAGAGCGAGTTGATGGCGTCGACGACCTTGGCGTTGATCTCGGCCGGGATCGGCGCGTAGCTGGCGTCGGTGAGCAGCTTCTGCCCGTCGGCGCTCGCGGCGTAGGAGAGGAAGGACTTGACCGCGGGGAGGGTGGCGGCCTTGTTGCCCTTGTCGCAGGCGACTTCGTACGTCACGAGGACGATCGGGTAGGCGTTGTCGGCCTTGGTCGTGTAGTCCAGCTTCAGCGCGAGGTCCTTGCCGGTGCCGGCGACCTTCGCGGCGGCGATGGCGGTGGAGGCGTTGGCGGAGCTGGCCTTGACCGGGGCGGAGGCGCCGGTGTTGATGTCGACGGTCTTGATCGACTGCGAGGCGGCGTAGGAGAGTTCGAAGTAGCCGATGGCGCCGTTGGTCTGCTTGACCGAGGCGGCGACGCCGGCGGAGCCGGATGCGGCCAGGCCGCCGGGGGCGGCCCACTTCTTGGCGGGCGCGTACGTCCAGTCGGACTTGGCGGTCGCGGCGAGGTACTTGGTGAGGTTCTCGGTGGTGCCGGAGTCCTCGGAGCGGTGGAACGCCTGGATCGCGAGGTCGGGGAGCTTGGCGCCCTGGTTCAGTTTGGCGATCGCCTCGTCGTTCCACTTGGTGATCTTGCCGTTGAAGATCTTGGCGAGGGTCGGGGCGTCCAGGACGAGGCTGTCGACGCCCTCGACGTGGAAGCCGATCGCGATCGGGCCGCCGACCATGGGCAGGTTGATGCCCTGGCCGCCGCCGGAGCAGACCTTCTTGGAGTCCGTCACCTGCTGGGGGTTGAGCGGCGAGTCCGAGCCCGCGAAGGCGACCGTGCCCTGCGTGAACCCGACGATGCCCTCACCGGAGGAGGATGACTTGTAGTTGATCTGTGCGTCCTTGCAGGCCGCCATGTAGTTCTTGACCCACAGGTCCATCGCGTTCTTCTGTGCGGAGGATCCGGAGGCCAGGAGCTGGCCCTTGGCGCCGTCGCACTTCACGGCCGAGGCGGCTCCGGTGGTCGTACCGCCGTTGCCGCCCGTGCTCCCGCCGCTGTTGTTGTCGCTGCCGCACGCCGTGAGGGCCAGGGCGCTGGACACGGCGATGACGCCGAGGGCGGTGGCGCGGAGCCGGTTCTTGCGCTGAAGCTGCACTGTCGGGTGTTCCTTCCGGGAGCCGCCGGTTTCCGTTCGTTGTACGGCGGCGTGCGTGGATGGGCGGTGAGGGCGGGATGCCGAGCACCGTGTAAGGCCGAAATTAGACAGAACAGGTGAAGCGGTCGGCGGGGGAGAGTTAACGGAAAGTGAACCGTGGCGGGCAGTGCGGTGCCGGTCGTTACCGGTTCGTGTTCACGCGGAGTACGGAACCGTTTCTGCGCCCGGGATCGCCGGAGGGGGCCCTCGTCGCCCGGTCGGGCGGGGTGCGCCCGGGGTGACCGGGGGAGCTCTCGCCGCCAGGTCGGGCTGGGTTCGCCCGGGTTCACCTCGGCACCCTCTTCACCCGGTCAGGCGGGGTGCGGCGCGAGCCCGTCGAGCATGCTGAGCAGCAACTGGCGGTCGCGGGGCCGGGTGAGGCGGTCGTGGGCGGCCGCCGGAGGCAGCCACAGCAGCCGGTCGACCTCCGCGTTGGGCGTGAAGTGCCCCTCGCCCGCCTCGGCCGCCCAGTACGCGACGCGCTTGGGGCGGCCCTGCGGGTCCGTGTAGTGGGCGGTGGGCAGCCGCGGGCCGGGCACGCACGCGAACCCGGTCTCTTCGAGCACTTCCCGCAGCGCCCCCGCCAGCGCCGCCTCGCCCCGCTTCAGTTTCCCCTTGGGGTGCGACCAGTCGTCGTACTTGGGCCGGTGCACGAGGCAGATCTCCAGGGCCCGTTCCGCTAGTTCCCGGTGTTCGCCCCGGTCGGAGCGGTCCGGGCGGTCCGCTCGTTCACCTCGGTCGGCGCGGCGCCACAGGACGCAGCCCGCCGCGAGGACGGTGTGGTCGGATGCGGTGCTCATGGCGCGGCCGTGGTCGCCGTGGGTGCTGTCGTCACCGCCACAGGCTGCCAGATCCGCTGGAAGGCGAAGCGGGCCGCCTCCACCTCATGGCGCTGGTCGGCGTGGAGCACACCGAGCGCGTACGCGGTCGCGGGCGCGATGCGGGGGGTGCGGGCCGCGCCCGAAGCGGCCGCCGCCGCACCCGCCGCCTCCCGGTGGCGGTCCAACTCGCGGCTGGCGTAGGGCAGTTGCGCCTGCGTGCCGGGGCCCGCGGGCTCGGGGTGCAGCACGTCCTGGGCGTACCGGTGCAGCCGCAGCAGTCGCCGCACCTGGTGCCAGGGGTCGTCCTGGCTCTCGCTCTCCTGGACCAGGGCCTCCGCGTTGTACGGGCGGGCCGCGCGGGCCAGCGGGAGTGCGGCCACGGCCCGTTCGAGGCGGGCCTCGGCGGCCAGCGCCTTGGGCGTCAGGACCTCCACGGCGGGGGCGGCGGCCACCGGTGCCAGCGGTACTTCACTGGCCAGCAGGGCGACCGCGTCCGCCACCGCGTGGAAGCGGGAGGAGCCGAGCGCCTGGAGCGCCGCCGAGTGGGCCCGGGCGCGTACGGGTGTCAGCTGCCGGTCGAGCAGGGCGCCGGCCCGTGCCGCGCCCACCGTGAGGGTGCCCGCCTCTCCGCGGGCCGGTGCCACCCGGCCGCCGGAGAGCCGGTGCAGGGCGTCAAGGAGCCGGGCCAGGCGTGCGGCACAGGTGTGCTCGCCGTCCAACGTGGCGCACAGCCAGCCGAGTTCGCCGCGCAGCCCGTCGGCCCACACGGGGTCGAGCAGCGGCCGGAAGGTGTGCAGGGTCGCGGCGATGCGGCGTCCTGCCGCGCACAGCGCGCGGGCGGCCTCGTCGGCCGTGCGGCTGTCGGGTCCCGCCTCGCGCTGAAGGCGCAGGCCGCGCAGGAATTCCCCCGCCTGCGCGTGGAGGTAGTGCGCGAGTATCCGGGCCGCCGGGTCCTGGCCCGTGCTGTTCTCAGGTTGTTGCACGCCGGCGCCTCCGTGCGTCTATCAGCATCTCCTGCACGTGGCGCAGCGGCGCGCCCTCGGCGTCGGTGGCGTGCCGGGTCCAGTTGCCGTCGGCGCCCAGGTGCCAGGACGCGGTGCCCGGCCCCATGCCGGTCTCCAGGAGCCGGCCGAGGGCCGCGCGGTGGCCCGGGTCGGCGACCCTGACCAGTGCCTCGATGCGTCGGTCGAGGTTGCGGTGCATCATGTCGGCGCTGCCGAACCACACTTCGGGCTCGCCGCCGTTGCCGAAGACGAAGACCCGGGAGTGTTCCAGGAAGCGGCCGAGGACGGAACGGACCCGGATGTTCTCCGAGAGCCCGGCCACCCCGGGGCGTAGGGCGCAGATGCCGCGCACCCAGATGTCGACGGGCACACCGGCCTGGGAGGCCCGGTAGCAGGCGTCGATGACGGCCTCGTCGACCATCGAGTTGACCTTGATGCGGACGTAGGCGGGGCGCCCGGCGTGCTGGTGAGCGATCTCCTTGGTGATCCGCGAGATCAGGCCGTCCCGCAGGGACCTGGGGGCGACGAGCAGGCGCCGGTAGGTCTCGCGGCGGGAGTATCCGGAGAGCCGGTTGAAGAGGTCGGAGAGGTCGGCGCCGACCTGCGGGTCGGCGGTGAGCAGCCCCAGGTCCTCGTACAGGCGGGCCGTCTTGGGGTGGTAGTTGCCGGTCCCGACGTGCGAGTAGCGCCGCAGGATGTCGTTCTCCTGGCGCACCACGAGGGAGAGCTTGCAGTGCGTCTTGAGGCCGACGAGCCCGTAGACGACGTGGCAGCCCGCCTCCTCCAGCTTGCGGGCCCACTTGATGTTGGCCTGCTCGTCGAAGCGGGCCTTGATCTCCACCAGGACGAGCACCTGCTTACCCGATTCGGCGGCGTCTATCAGGGCGTCCACGATCGGCGAGTCGCCGGACGTGCGGTACAGGGTCTGCTTGATGGCGAGCACGTCGGGGTCGGACGCGGCCTGTTCGAGGAAGGCCTGCACCGAGGTGGAGAAGGAGTCGTACGGGTGGTGCAGGAGTACGTCGCGTTCGCGCAGCGCGGCGAAGATGTCGGGCGCGGAGGCGGACTCGACCTCGGCGAGGTCGCGATGGGTGCCCGCGACGAACTTGGGGAACTTCAGCTCCGGCCGGTCGAGCGCGGAGATCCCGAACAGGCCGGTCAGGTCGAGCGGGCCGGGCAGCGGGTAGACCTCGGCGTCGGAGATCTTCAACTCCCGTACCAGCAGGTCCAGTACGTACGGGTCGATGGACTCCTCGACCTCCAGGCGCACCGGCGGCCCGAAGCGGCGCCGCATGAGTTCCTTCTCCAGCGCCTGGAGCAGGTTCTCGGTGTCGTCCTCCTCGACTTCCAGGTCCTCGTTGCGGGTGACCCGGAACATGTGGTGCGCCAGGACCTCCATCCCGGGGAACAGTTCCTCCAGGTGCGCGGCGATGACGTCCTCCAGGGGGACGTAGCGCTGCGGAGAGGCCTCCAGGAAGCGGGAGAGCAGCGGCGGCACCTTCACGCGGGCGAAGTGGCGGTGGCCGGAGACGGGGTTGCGCACCACCACGGCGAGGTTGAGCGAGAGCCCCGAGATGTACGGGAAGGGGTGCGCGGGGTCCACGGCCAGCGGGGTGAGCACCGGGAAGATCTGCTGCCGGAACAGGGTGAAGAGGCGGGCCTGCTCCTTCTCGGTGAGCTCGGGCCAGCGGATGAGGTGGATGTTCTCCTCCGCGAGCGCCGGGGCGATGTCCTGCTGGTAACAGGCGGCGTGGCGGGCCATGAGCTCGCGCGAGCGGGTCCAGATCAGGTCGAGGACTTCGCGGGGCTGGAGGCCGGAGGCGGAGCGGGTGGCGACCCCGGTGGCGATGCGGCGCTTGAGCCCGGCCACCCGGACCATGAAGAACTCGTCCAGGTTCGAGGCGAAGATGGCGAGGAAGTTCGCCCGCTCAAGGAGCGGGGTCGCCGGGTCCTCGGCGAGTTCGAGTACGCGCTCGTTGAAGGCGAGCCAGCTGCGTTCGCGGTCGAGGAAGCGCCCCGAGGGCAGCTCGTCGCCCTCGCTCTCGTCTTCGTACGCGTCCAGGTCGGCGTCGATGTCCGGTTCGAGATCGGAGACAACGGCCGCCAGCGTGTGCGGGCGGTGCGCGGCTATGGAGGCCACGGACGGCTGGGCGGTCTTGAGCGTGTCCTCGGCGCTGGGCTGCTGCTGGCTCATGTCCCCATTGTTCCGCGCACCGGCCCGGGCCGGCGCGTCGGAACGGGCGGGAGTGAGCGCCCGGACGGTTCTGGGCGGGGGAACGGGTCCGTTCCGGGTGGCGGGCGCCGGAGGCTTCATTGCGCGAGCGTCGCAAGCGTGTCTGAATGGCCGGTTACGAGGACATGACGTGCGAGAGAGCGGACCCGGGCCCCGGGGGGTCGTGCCGGGGACCGGGCCTGGCCGTTCCGGGCCGACGGGGCAGGCCTCGCGGCGGGGGTGCGCCGAGCGGGCGGGGGCGGCCCCCGGGGCGGCAGCGGTCAGACGTCCCGGCGCCGCAGGACCAGGACGGCTACGGCCACGGAGGCGAGGGCCCAGGCCGCGAGGGCTGTCCAGGAACCCACGACCGTGGCCGGGTACGCGCCTAGGGGGTGTCTGGTGGATCATGGCCGGGGGTGCGGCGCCTGGCACGGCACCTCGCGGCGTTGCCGAAACGCCCCGATAGCTCCGCTATCACGACGTTCCGGCGCCTTGCGATGCACCGCACCAGGCGCCGCACCCTGACCGACCCTGATCCACCAGACACCCCCTAGGCCGGTGTGGGAGCCGGGGTTCAGGGCCAGCCTGCTCTCGGCGGCGAGCGGCAGATGGTTGCCGATCTCCTTCAGGAAGCGGTAGCGCTCCCCGCCGAAGAGCAGGGGCAGGATGAAGAGCATGCTCACGACCGCGACGATCGAGGCCGTGGCGTGGCGAAGGACGGCGCCCCAGGCCGGCCCGATGAGCGCACAGACCGGGACGACCAGGGCGTAGGCCGTCACCGCACGCAGGCAGCCCGGGTCGTGGATCGACAGTCCGATGTGGCGGGAGGCCAGCATCGCGTTGGTGGCGAAGAACGACGTGGACGCACCTCCGAGTGTCATGCGCCGTCTCATCGTGGAATTCGCCGCCCGGCCCGAACCCGCCGCCGCGCGCCGGGGAGTGGTCGACCACATCACCGGCCGGGAACGTGAGGTCCTGACCCTCGTCGGCCGTGGCCTGTCCAACGCCGAGATGGCCCGGGAGCTCTCGATCAGCGTGGCCACCGTCAAGGCGCACGTCGCGCGGCTCTTCACCAAACTCGACGCACGCGACCGGGTGCACCTGGTCATCCTCGCCTACGAGTCCGGCCTGGTCCCGCCCCCGCGGTGACCCGCACGGGGGCGCCGCCGCGCGGCCGCCGCGGACAGGCGCGGGGCCTGCCCGCCGGCGGGTGTCTCAGGACTCCGCGCGGTACATCAGATCGACCTCGTGCGTGGCGAAGCCCAGGCGTTCGTACACCGTGAGCGCCGCCGGGTTGTCCGCGTCGACGTACAGCATCGCCGTCGGCAGGCCCTCGGCGGCGAGGTGGCGCAGGCCCGTCGCGGTCAGTGCCTTGCCGAGGCCGCCGCCCTGTGCGTCGGGCCGGATCCCGACCACGTACACCTCGCCCAGGCGTTGCTCGGCGTGCACCTTGGTCCAGTGGAAGCCGACGAGCTCGCCGTCCTTCTCGGCCAGGAAGAAGCCCTTCGGGTCGAACCACGGCTCGGCCTTGCGGTCGTCCAGGTCGCGCTGGGTGAGGGAGCCCTGCTCGGGGTGGTGCGCGAAGGCGGCCGCGTTGACCGCGAGCCACGCCGTGTCGTCCTCGCCCGGCGTGAAGGCGCGCACGGTGACGCCCGCGGGCCAGACGGGCTCCGCGATGTCGAGCGGGCTCAACGGGCGCCGCAGCTGGCGCAGTTCACGGAACAGGGTGAGCCCGAGTACCTGCGCGAGATGGCGCGCCGCCGCGTGGCCGCCGTGTGCCCACACCCGCAGCCGCTTGCCGGTCGAGCCGAGCAGCGCGCTGCCGAGCGCCCGGCCGTGCCCCTGGCCGCGGTGCGCGGGGTGCACGACGAGCTCGGCGGCCGGCGCCTCCACCGGGTCGGTGTCCTCCAGCTGGGCGTACCCGACGAGCACATCGCCCACGATCAGCAGGAAATGCCGCACGCCCTCGCGCCGGCCCCCGCGCAGCTGGAGCCGCCCCTGCTCGGAAACGGCCTGCTGCCCGTCGGTGCGGGCGGCTTCGGCGATGAGGTCGAGGACGGCCTGTGCCTGGGTGTGGCTGAGCTCGTCGAGCGTCTGGATCTCACGGGAGGACGGCGTGGGGGCGGCTGCGTCTGTCATGGCTACGAGGGTACGGCGGGGGCCCGCGCAGGCGGGCGTCGTCGGCTGGGGCGTCGCGGCGGGGCCGGCCCGGTGGCCGGGACCACGCCTCGCGCGGGGGCAACGGCAACCAGCTCGTAACCCGCGAACCCCTGTTGCGCTACGCGCGTTGACCTTAGGCTGCGCCGGGAATTCACCGGGATCTCACAGGGGACACAAAGGACACATGCCAGCGAAATCCCACAGGAAGCGTGCCGTCACCCGCATGTGGGCGGGGGCCGCCGGACTTGCCACCGTCGGGGCGCTCGTCGCCGCGATGCCCGCCGACGCGCACGACCGCGGACACGGACACCACCCGAAGCCGGACCGCACCGTCGACGTACAACTCCTCTCCTTCAACGACCTGCACGGCAACCTGGAGCCCCCGGCCGGCTCCGCAGGCACCGTGACGGAGCGTCAGGCCGACGGGACGACCAAGTCCGTTCCCGCGGGCGGCATGGAATACCTCGCCAGTTCGCTGCGCACCGCCCGCCAGGGCCACCCGTACTCGATCACCGCGGCCGGCGGCGACATGATCGGCGCGAGTCCGCTGCTGTCCGGCATGTTCCACGACGAGCCGACCATCGAGGCGCTGAACAAGCTCAAGCTGGACGTCACCGCCGTGGGCAACCACGAGTTCGACGAGGGCGCCACCGAGCTCGCCCGCATGCAGAACGGCGGCTGCCACCCCACCGACGGCTGCTACGAGAAGGGGAAGAAGTTCCGCGGCGCGGACTTCCCCTACCTCGCGGCCAACGTGACGAGCGAGAAGACCGGGAAGCCGATCCTCAAGCCGTACACGGTGTGGAAGAAGAACGGCGTCAAGATCGGCTTCATCGGCGTGACGCTCGAAGGCACCCCGAACGTGGTGACCGCGTCCGGCGTCAAGGGCCTCAAGTTCGCCGACGAGATCGAGACGATCAACAAGTACGCCAAGGAACTGGACCGCCAGGGCGTCAAGGCCATCGTCGCGCTGATCCACGAGGGCGGCATGCCCGTCAGCGGCGCGTACAACGACAGCTGCGACACCGACGGGCCGGGCAGCGGCATCTCCGGGCCCATCGTCGACATCGCCAAGGGCATATCGCCCAAGGTGGACGCGCTGGTGACCGGCCACACCCACCAGGCGTACGTCTGCACCATCCCGGACCCGGCGGGCAACCCGCGCATGGTCACATCGGCGGCCTCGTTCGGCAAGCTCTACACCGACACGACGCTCACCTACGACCGCCGTACGAACGACGTCGTGCGGACGGCGGTGACGTCGCCGAAGTCCGCGAACCACATCGTCAGCCGGGACCAGGCCAAGGCGGCCGACATGACCCGACTCATCGCCCGCTGGGGCGCGTTGGCGGCGCCCGTCGCGAACCGTCCGCAGGGCTACATCTCCGCCGACATCAACGGCCGCGGCTCGGACGCCCCCGAGAAGCCGCTCGGCGACCTGATCGCCGACGCCCAGCTGGCCGGGCTGTCCGCACCCGACAAGGGCGGCGCGCAGCTCGCCCTCATGAACCCCGGCGGCATCCGTGCCGACCTCGTCCACAAGGCGAGCGGGAGCGAGGGCGATGGGGTGGTGACGTATGGCGAGGCCTTCACGGTCCAGCCCTTCACCAACATGATGAACGTCGTCGACCTCACCGGCGCGCAGCTGCTCACCGCGCTCCAGCAGCAGGTCAGCGGGCCGAACGCGGCCGACCCGAAGATCCTCCAGATCTCGAAGGGCTTCACCTACACGCTCGACATGACGAAGTCGGGGGCGGCGCGGGTGCTGACCGACACGGTGCGGTTGAACGGGGCGGCGCTCGACCCCGCGAAGACGTATCGCGTCGCGATGAACGAGTTCCTTGCGGGTGGGGGGGACGGGTTCCCGGCGCTTGTCGGTACGAACAAGGTGGTTGGGGCGTCGGACTTGGACGTGTTCGACGCGTACCTGGCGGCGAACTCGTCTGCGGCGGCCCCGCTTTCGCCTCCGGCGCCGGGAAGAATCACGCTCCTGAAGTAACCCCGGCCCTGCCCCGGGTGCGGCCCGACGCCCCCGACCCCGCTTTCCGTTGCGGCCCCGGGCCTCCAATCCCGCTTTCGGGTGCGGACCCGGGCCCCCGACCCTGTTTTCGGGTGCGGACCCGGGCCCCCGACCCTGTTTTCGGGTGCGGGCCCGGGCCCCCGACCCTGTTTTCGGGTGCGGGCCGTGCTGGGTTGCTCGCGCAGTTCCCCGCGCCCCTGAACTACTCGGTGCGGGGCGGCATGGGTATTTTCAGCCTGTCCGGCGTTTGAGGACGAGCGCCGGTCAGGCGCGAACGGGGTCTGGGGCGGAGCCCCAGGGGTCTGGACCTCAGCCCCTTTCCCGCCCCCGGAGGGTTTCGGGAAGGGGTGGGGTGGGGCGTCCCCCGGGGTCTGGGGCGGAGCCCCAGCGACCCCGCCGCTTTCGGGTGCGGACCGTGCTGGGGCACCCGCGCAGTTCCCCGCGCCCCTAGTAGGGCACCCGGCGTCGAGCAGTCGCGCCCCCGTGGCGGAGCGGCGCGAAAGGGGCAGGCCGCGCCCCTGTAGGGCACCCGGCACCGGTCAGGTCCCCGCGGTGGAGCCGCGCAAAGGGCACAGCCCCGCGCCCCTGGTAGGGCGCCCGGCACCGGGCGGGACCACCGGGGCGGGTCCGTGACCCTGGTAGGGCGCCCGGGGTCGAGCCGGGTGGGAGGGGGTCAGGTGGGGGGTGGGGTTGGGGCGCCCGGCAGGGTGATGGTGGCCAGCGTGCCACCGGTCTCCGCGCGGGCCAGCGCCACCTCACCCCCCGCATGCTGAATCGTGCGGGCCACGATGGAGAGCCCGAGCCCCGACCCCGGCAGCGCCCGCGCCGACGGCGACCGCCAGAACCGCTCGAAGACGTGCGGCAGATCCTCCGCGGGAATGCCCGGCCCCTGGTCGCGTACGGCCAGCAGACCCCGGTCGAGGGTGACCGTGATCGTCCCGTGCGGCGGGCTGAACTTCACGGCGTTGTCCAGCACGTTCACCACGGCCCGCTGCAACGCGGCCGGCTCGGCCCGCACGTACCAGGGCGCGAGCTCCGCCGTGATGGTCAGCTCCGGCCCGCGCAGCCGCGCCCGGTCGAGGGCGACCCGGGTGATGTCGTGCAGCCCGACCACTTCGAGCGGGCCCTCGCGCACCGCGTCGGGACGCGAAAGTTCCTGCAAGTCCCCGATGAGGGAAGCGAGTTCGGTCATCTGCGCCTTGACGGACGCCATCAGGGCCGTGCGGTCGGCGGGCGGAATGGCCCGCCCGGTCTCCTCGCTCCTCGCGAGCAGTTCGATGTTGGTACGCAGCGAGGTGAGCGGGGTGCGCAGCTCGTGACCGGCGTCCGCGATGAGCTGTGCCTGCCGGTCACGGGAGGAGGCCAGCGCGGCGGTCATCGCGTTGAAGGACCGCGAGAGCCGGGCGATCTCGTCCTCGCCCTCGACGGGGATGCGTACGGTCAGATCCTCGGTGCGCGCCACATGTTCGACGGCCCCGGTCAGCTTGTCCACCGGCCGGAGGCCGGTCCGTGCGACCCAGAGACCGGCCGCTCCGGCCGCGATGACGCCGATGCCGGCGAGCCCGGTCAGCAGCAGGGCGAGCCGGTTGAGGGCGGAGTCGATCTCGGTGAGCGGGCGGGACAGTGAGACGGTGGCCCACCTGCCCGCGAAGTCCTGCCGCTGGGTGTGGACCCGTACGTCCATCCCGTCGTCGGTGGTGCTGGTGTGCAGGGCCTCGGCCTTCAGACCGAGGCTGCGGGCGACGGCGATGTCCTGGGGCGTGACCCGTACGGGCGGGGAGTCCGGGGCCACACAGCGGGTGCCGTCGGGCAGCACCACCTGGATGTACGCGAACGGCTTCTTGCCGGGAGGCAGGCTGCCGTCCGACACACAGGACTGGAGCGCGGCCTGCACCAGGCTGGAGGGCGCGCTGGTGTTGCGCAGCGTGTTGTCGAGCTCGGCTCGCAGCTGGGCCCGGGTCAGCAGCCAGCACGTGACGGCGACCGCCGCGACCGCGACGGCGACCGCCGTGGCGACCAGCATGGCCAGTCGGGAACGCAGCGGCATCGCGCGATAGCGGCGGACCAGACGGTTCACTCGGCGCCGCCCGGCCGGAGCGCGTACCCCACGCCCCGCACCGTGTGCACGAGGCGCGGCTCGCCGCCCGCCTCCGTCTTGCGGCGCAGGTACATGACGTACACGTCGAGGGAGTTGGAGGAGGGCTCGAAGTCGAAGCCCCAGACCGCCTTGAGGATCTGCTCGCGGGTCAGCACCTGGCGGGGGTGGGTGAGGAACATCTCCAGGAGCGTGAACTCGGTGCGGGTCAGCTCCACGAGACGGTCGCCGCGGGTGACCTCGCGGGTGGACAGGTCCATCCGCAGGTCGGCGAAGGTCAGGACGTTCCCGGCGTCCTGACCTGCCGCCCCCGCGTCGACGGCGTACGAGCTGCGGCGCAGCAACGCCCGGATGCGGGCGAAGAGTTCGTCGAGTTCGAACGGCTTGACCAGGTAGTCGTCGGCGCCCGCGTCGAGACCGGTGACGCGGTCGCCGACCGTGTCGCGGGCCGTCAGCATCAGGATGGGCGTGGTGGAGCCGCCCGCACGCAGCCGGCGGGCCGCGGTGAGCCCGTCCATCCTGGGCATCTGGATGTCCAGGACGATGAGCTCGGGCTGGTACGCCTCCGCCTTGGCCAGGGCGTCGAGGCCGTCGACGGCGACCTCGGTGCCGTATCCCTCGAAGGCGAGACTGCGTTGCAGTGCCTCGCGGACGGCGGGCTCGTCGTCGACGATCAGGATGCGCTGCGGGTCGTCCTCGGCGGGGCTCATGAGCGGGTTCCTTCTTCTGTCTCTCTGTCGGCTCGGGACCATCAGCCTCGCATGCGGACGGTGGGGCGCGGGGCGGCTCGCTGCCCCGCGCCGGGCGGTGTCAGTAGCTGCCGCTGAAGGCCCCGCCGGAGTTGTCGCCGCCCTGGTCGTTGCCGCCGGTGTCCGCGCCGCCGCTGCCGCCGCCCCGCAGGCTGGAGAGGTCGGACTTGACGGTGTTGATCGGGATGGCGAAGCCGAGCCCGACACTGCCGGCCGACGAACCGCTCTGGCTGCTCGAACTCGGCGCGTACATCGCGGAGTTGATGCCGATGATGTTGCCGTTCATGTCGATGAGCGCACCACCGGAGTTGCCCGGGTTGAGCGAGGCGTCGGTCTGGAGCGCCTTGTACGTGGTCTTCGACGACCCGGTGTCCCCGTTGAACTGCTGCCCGCCGAACTCGAACGGCCAGCCGCCGCCGCCACGCCCCTGGCCCTGACCCTGGCCCTGTCCCTGGCTGCCCTGGTTGCCGTCCTCCTTCGCGACGGTGACGTCCCGGTCGAGGGCGGAGACGATGCCGCTGGTGACGGTGCCGGTCAGGCCCTCGGGGGAGCCGATGGCGACGACCTGGTCGCCGACCGCGATCTTGCTGGAGTCGCCGAGGGAGGCGGGCTTGAGGCCGCTCGCCCCGTCCAGCTTGATCAGCGCGAGGTCCTTGTCGGGATCGGTGCCGACGACCTTGGCGGTGTAGCCCTTGCCGTTGCTGAGCTTCACCTTGACCGAGGTCGCGCCCGAGATGACGTGGTTGTTGGTGACGATCTCGCCGTCGGACTTGACGATCACGCCGGCCCCGGTCGACTCGCCCGAGTTGGAGGTCGCGTTGATCTCGACGATGCTCGGCATGACGGCCTTGGCGACGCCGGAGACGGTGCCATTGGTGCTGTTCGCGGCGTTGGTGCCGCTGACACCGGAGCTGACGGAGGCGGTGTCGTTGCCGACGTAGTGCTCGACCAGGCTCGCGGTGCCGCCGCCTATGACCGCCGCGACGATGGCGACGGCGGCGACCAGGCCGACGGAGCGCTTGGCCCGGCGGGGCTTGGGTGCCTGGGCCTGCGGACCCGCGGGGTGGGCCGGCTCGCCGCCGTAGAACCCGCCGTCGCCGCCGCCGTGGAACCCTGCGGTGCCGGGCCCGGAGTGGGCGCCGCCACCGGGCCACACCGTGGTGCCGGGGCCGGTCGTCAGCGGGGCGGCCGGCTCGTAGGCGGGCGGGGGCGGGTAGGCGGCCGCGTGGGCCTCGCCCTCTCGCCGGGCGTCGTCCTTGGCTCGCTGCCAGGACTCGTCAGAGTGGATCGGCTGCTGCTCGGGGTACTCGCCGCTGTGGCGGGGGCTCTCGGTCATGTCTATGACCTTCGCCACCGATGATGAGAGCAGTCTGAGGACCGGGTAAGAAGCCCGGCAGAACCGTGTTTGCCCCAAATAAAGGGCGGGGGCGCGGCGTTGCCGAACAGCGGTGGCGGCGAACGCGGCCCGTTCAGGCGGCGGGCGCAGGCCGTCAGTCCTGGCCGCAGCCGCAGCCGCCGAGGGAGCGGCGCACGTCCTAGCCGCAGCCGCAGGAGCGGCGCACGACGAGCCGCGAGGGGAACTGCTTGAGGCGTTCGCGGCGCGAGCCCGCGATCCGCAGCCCGTCGTCCAGGACCAGATCGACGGCGGCCCGCGCCATCGCGGGCCGGTCGGAGGCGATCGTGGTGAGCGGCGGATCGGTCAGGGCCGCTTCCTTGACGTCGTCGAAGCCCGCGACGGCGAGCTCGCCCGGCACGTCGATGCGCAGCTCGCGGGCGGCCCGCAGCACGCCGATCGCCTGGTCGTCGGTGGCACAGAAGATGGCGGTCGGCCGGTCGGGCTTGGCCAGGACCCCCAGGGCGACCTGGTAGGCGTCGTACCGGTTGTACGGGGCCTCGATGACCCGGCCCTCGATGGAGCGCCCGGACTCCAGCATGGCCCGCCGCCATCCTTCGACGTGGTCGGCGACCGGGTCGCCGACGGACGGGGTGTTCTCCACGCCGCCGATGCAGGCCACGTACGCGTGGCCGTGTTCCAACAGATGGCGGGTGGCGAGCTGGGCGCCGCCGATGTCGTCGGTCACCACCGCCACGTCGTCGATCGCCTCGGGCCGCTCGTGCAGCAGCACCACGCGGGCGTCCCACGCGTCGATCTCGGCGGCGGCGCGCTCGCTCGGGCCCTGGCTGACCAGGATGAGCCCCGCGACCCGCATGCCGAGGAAGGCCCGCAGGTAGTGGACCTCGCGGTCGTCGACGTAGTCGGAGTTGCCGACCAGGACCATTTTTCCGCGCTCGGACGCGGCCTGTTCGACGGCGTGCGCCATCTCCGCGAAGAACGGCTGGCGCGCGTCCGGGACGATCATTCCTATGAGGTCGGTACGCCGCGACGCCATGGCCTGGGCGACCCGGTCGGGCCGGTACCCCAGCTCCTTGATCGCGGCGAGGACACGCTCGCGCGTGGCCGGGGCGACCGGCCGGGGTCCGTTGTTGATGACATAGCTGACGACGGCGGTCGAAGTACCCGCAAGTCGTGCCACGTCGTCCCGCGTCACCTTGGCCACGCGCGGCAGTCTACGCGGGGTGACCTACCTCTGGGCAGGGCATATCGCAGGTCGTACCCCAGGCGTGACCTACCGGTTCGGCGGCCGCCCCGCCACCGCCCCGCCACCGCCCGCTACCGCTTGGAGGAGCGGGCGGCGGCCTCCCTGGTCTGCGCGGTGGCCGCGTCGACGACGGCCTTCGCCTTGGCGTCCTCGGTCGAGCGTTCGGGCTTCTCGGGGGTCACGAAGCGGTAGCCGACGTTGCGCACGGTGCCGATGAGCGATTCGTGCTCGGGGCCGAGCTTGGCCCGCAGCCGCCGTACGTGGACGTCGACCGTGCGGGTGCCGCCGAAGTAGTCGTAGCCCCAGACCTCCTGGAGCAGCTGGGCGCGTGTGAAGACCCGGCCCGGGTGCTGCGCGAGGTACTTCAGGAGCTCGAACTCCTTGAAGGTGAGGTCGAGGACCCGCCCCTTGAGTTTCGCGCTGTACGTCGCCTCGTCCACCGACAGGTCGCCGTTGCGGATCTCCATCGGGGAGTCGTCGGACGTGGCCTGCGCGCGGCCGGTCGCGAGCCGCAGCCGGGCCTCGACCTCGGCCGGACCCGCGGTGTCGAGCAGCACGTCGTCGATGCCCCAGTCGGCGGTGACGGCGGCGAGGCCGCCCTCGGTCACGACCAGGACCAGCGGACAGCCGGGGCCCGTGGAGCGCAGGAGCTGGCACAGCGACCGCACGTGCGGCAGATCGCGGCGGCCGTCGATCAGGATGACGTCGGCGCCCGGGGTGTCCACGAGGGCGGGACCCTCGGCGGGTGCCACGCGCACGCTGTGCAGGAGCAGGCCGAGGGCGGGAAGGACTTCCGCCGACGGCTGGAGGGCATTGGTCAGGAGCAGCAGGGAGCTCATCGCTCTCCTCCTACCCGGATGGTCCGCTTCGTATCGTGCCCGGTTCGCTGGCCCATGACGTCGTTTCCTCCTGCTCGGTGAGAGCTCGGGGGTGTTGCGGCACTGCTTCGTACGGTCCGGCTGGGGCCCGCGCTGGGCGCGGGCCGTTTTGTGAGCGTTTGTTCACCCGTCCGTAACAACGACGGGGAAACACAAAAGGACCCGGGGGCTACGGTGCCCGGATCCTCTGCCCAGGAGAATAGCCCACATGAATGCCGAGGCAGAGGGCCGATTTCACACTTCAGCTGTTTCCTCGATCACTCCCGGCCCCCGGCGCGCCACCCTGCGTACGTCCGACGGTGTCCGGATCGAGGCGGTTTACGAACCCTGTGCGAAGGGGCCCCGCGACACCGCGATCGTGGTCGCGCACGGCTTCACCGGATCGGCCGACCGCCCCGCCGTACGAAGGGCCGCGGGGGTCTTCGCCCAGTACGCGGCCGTGATCACTTTCTCCTTCCGCGGGCACGGCAGGTCCGGTGGCCGCTCGACGGTCGGCGACCGCGAGGTGCTGGACCTGGCGGCGGCCGTCGAGTGGGCGAGATCACTCGGGTACGCACGGGTGGTGACCGTCGGCTTCTCGATGGGGGGCTCGGTGGTGCTGCGCCACGCCGCGACCCACCGGGGGAGCGCGTCGGGGCGCACGGAAGCAGTGGCGGCGGTCAGCGCGCCCGCCCGCTGGTACTACCGGGGCACGGCCCCGATGCGCCGGGTGCACTGGCTGATCACCCGCCCCACCGGGCGCCTCGTGGGCCGCCTCGGCTTCGCCACCCGGATCCACACCGAGGACTGGGACCCGGTGCCGCTCTCGCCCGTGGAGGCGGTCCCGCTGATCGCGCCGACCCCGCTGCTCATCGTGCACGGCGACCGCGACCCGTACTTCCCGGTGGACCACCCGTACCTGCTGGCGGCGGCCGGACCTGCGCAGTTGTGGCTTGAGGAGGGCATGGGGCACGCCGAGAACGCGGCGGGCGACGAGCTCCTGGCCCGGATCGCGGACTGGCTGATCGCCGCGCGGCCCGCCGCGTAGCCCATCATGGAGGGCGACGAAAGGAGCCTCACCATGGCAGCGGGAACCATCCGCTTCTGGGCCGCGGCCAAGTCCGCCGCCGGTGTCGCCGATGAGCCGTACGCGGCCGCGACGCTGGCCGAAGCCCTCGACGCGGTGCGCGAACAGCACCCGGGAGAGCTCACACGCGTACTCCAGCGGTGTTCCTTCCTGGTCGACGGCGACCCCGTCGGGAAGCGGAAGCATGAGACCGTACGCCTTGCCGAGGGCGGCACGGTCGAGGTGCTCCCGCCGTTCGCAGGAGGGTGACCCCCACGTCATGAGCGAGCAGTACCCGTACCACCATCAGCAGCAGCCCCAGTACGACCAGTACGGGCAGCCCGTGCCGCAGCCGTCCCAGCCGCAGCCGTCCGAGCCGCAGCCGTCCGAGCCGCAGCCGCCGTTCCCGTACGAGCCGTACCAGGACCAGCAGCAGTACACGCAGACCTGGGAGGGCCAGACCTGGGACACCCAGTACCAGCCCACGATCCCGCCCCCGCAGCAGCCCGCGGAGCCCGCACCCGCACCCGCCCCCTACCAGGCACGGCACGCGTCGCAGCAGGCCCAGCCCTGGCACGAGGGCGCGGCGGGGAGCGTCGAGGAGACGGCCTACCTGCCGCCCCAGAACGGCTCGCCGTACGGCGGCCTGGACGAGGGCGTGCAGGGGGGCGGGCCGTACGGCGGCGCGCAGGACGGGTCGCTGGGCGGCCCTCAGTACGGCCCCCAGTACGGCGCCCAGGACGGGGCCCAGTACGGCGGTCAGTATGGCGGTCAGGTCAGCGCCGAGAACGGCCCGCGGTACGGCGTGGACAGTGGCGGGACGCAGAGTGGCGGGGCGCAGGGTGGTGGGGGTCATGGCGCGGGCACGACGTCGGTGCCGCTGCCGCCGGAAATGCCGATGACGGGGTCGGGCCCCGCGTCGACGCCGTCGTACGAGCCGGCCACGCCGACCCCGATGCCGACGTCGGCATCGGGGCCTGCATCGTCGTCGTCCCCCGACGCCGCCCCGGCCGGGGCTTTCGTGCCGCCGGCCGCGGCAGCCACCGGGGGCCCCGCCTACAGCCCGCCCACCACGGTCGGCAACGCGCGGATCACCGACGCCCAGCGGGCCCGCGCGGAGGGCCGCTCGCCGGTCATCGCGCCCGGCATGCAGCCCGCCGCGCTCACCGCAGCACTCGGTCTGCTCCTCGCGGTGGCGGCGCCGCTCGGCACGTACTCCCTCGTGGTGCCGCTCATCGTCCTCCAGGCCGTGACGGCGGCCGGCTGGTTCCGCCTGAACGGCATGTGGCCGGCCCGGCAGGGCATCGCGCTCGCCTTCGCGGGCGCCCTCGTCGCCGATGTCGCCCTGCTCGCGCTCGGCCGTGAGCACGCGCCCGCCGCGATCCTGGGCACGCTCGGCGTCTGGGTGCTGCTCACCCTGGTGATCCAGCTCCGCTCGCACGCCGACCCCGACGAGCGGATGTACGGCCTGATGGCGACCGTCGCCGCCGCGGCGCTGGCGATCCTGGCCGGCGGGTATCTCGCCGCGCCGCCGCACGCGGTCTGCGTCGGCGCCGCGGCCGTGGCCGTCGCCGTGCTCGCCCGGGCGCTGCCGCTGCCGTCGGTCGCCTCCGTGGCGGTCGCACTGCTCGCGGCAGCGGGAGCGGGCATCGCGGTCGGCCAACTGACCGGCATCGGCGCGTCCGGCGCGCTGCTCGGTCTCGCGGCCGGCGCCTGCGCGCTGATCGGGCTGCGGGTCGCCTCGTACGACTATCCGTCCCGGTTCGTCCACATGACGGCGGGTGTGGCCCTGCCGCTCACCGCGGCTGTCCCTGTGCTGTATCTCATCGGGCGTGCCGTGGCCTAGGGAACCGGGGCTAGGCTCGCGATCGTCATTCCGGGGGATTGATCAGGCGGGACCGGGCAGGCGAGGGACCGGTGGCGGGCAGACCGGCCCCGGACGAGGCGATCGACGACGACATCGAGGGCCGACGGCCGAGTGGTGGCCGACGGGTGGGGGACACGTAGGCAATGCGCGCACTGCGAATACTTTTGATCATCGTGATCGTTCTCGGCGGCATCTTCGTCGCGGCGGACCGCATCGCGGTGAACATCGCCGAGTCGAAGGCGGCCGACAAGATCCGGAACAGTCAGCATCTCGGTTCGACGCCGGATGTCGACATCAAGGGTTTTCCGTTCCTGACCCAGGTGCTCGGCAGGGAACTGGACGAGGTCGACGTCTCGCTGTCCGGCGTCACCGCGACGGCGGGCGGCCACTCGGTCAACGTCACCGAGGTGACGGCCGAGCTGTACGCGGTACGGATCGACAGCAGCTTCTCCTCGGTGGTGGCGGGGCGGGCCGACGGCGCGGCGAACATCTCGTACGCGGACCTGTCCAAGGCGGCGCCCAAGGGGGCGACGGTGGGGTACGCCGGGGCCGAGCGCGCGGCCAAGGGCCAGGTCAAGGTGACCGGCCCGCTCACGGACCTCCTTGAGGGCCAGGGTGTGACGCTGCCGGCGTCCATCAAGGCGATGCTCCAGGGGCAGAAGGTGACGGCGTACAGCACGGTCGCGCTGAACGGGTCGGGGGCGGTGCAGTTGCGGGCGGAGTCGTTGCCGACGTTGCCCGTGCCCGGGTTCGACCAGCGGTTGCGCAAGGCGGTCGACTACGACCTGAAGATCGACGGGATGCCGGCCAGTATCAAGCTGGACAAGGTGGTGGCGGGGGAGAGTGGCCTGCGGTTCTCGGGCCGCGGCACGGAAGTCCATTTGGCGGGCTGACGCCCACACCCCCTAAGCGCAAGCCCTGCCGGGCTCCCACCCCGGCCCCTTGCCCCCTGCCGACGCCCCCCGCACCAACCCCTCTCGCGCAGTTCCCCGCGCCCCTTGAGGGGTCGGCTTTCGGGTGCGGGGCGTGATCGCTTTTGGCGCAGTTCCTCGCGCCCCTTGAGGGGCCGGTTTTCGGGTGCGGGGCGTGGTCGCTTTTCGCGCAGTTCCTCGCGCCCCTCGAAGGGCCGGCTTTCGTCCGCGCCGCCGTGCGTGGCTGGTCGCGCAGTTCCCCGCGCCCCTGGCAGGGTGCGAGCGGAGGCATCTTCAGCCTGTCCGGCGATTGAGGACGAGCGCCGTTCAGGCGCGA
>NZ_JBICXU010000044.1:0-42988 GCF_043200435.1 Streptomyces sp. NPDC048416 | reverse complement strand
TTTAGCACGCTGTTGAGTTCTCAAGGAACGGACGCTTCCTTTGTACTCACCCTCTCGGGCTTTCCTCCGGGCGCTTCCCTTCGGTATTTCGTGTTCCCGACTCTATCAGACTCTTTCGTGTCCGATTCCCCGTCGAATTGGGGTTTACCTTGAGTTCTTCGCTTTCGCGTTTCCCTATTCGGTGTTTCCGACTCTACCAGAAGCATTTCGGCCGACCGAATCGGCTTCTTTGACTTCGAATGGTGAATCGGAATGGCTCATCGCTAGGAAATCTAGTTTCCGGTGAGAGCGAGAGAGATGTTAGTCAGTGCTCCCGAACTTGTCCAGTTCGCGGCAACCGTTAGAATCTACCTCCCCACGCCAACCGTGTCAACGGTTTTTGTGGGCGAGGAGGACAGTAGCAGGTCAGAGGTGCTGCGCGCACATCACGCGGCCGTCGGAAGTTCGGCACTGCGGGCGGCTCCTTCGACGTCGCCCCGCTCGCCCGCACGCGTGGCTCGACCGCCAAGGACGTACACGTACGCAAGGAAGGCCAGCTCGGCTGCGACGCCCAGGCTGATTCGGGCCCAGGTCGGGAGCCCCGAGGGGGTGACGAAGCCTTCGATCAGGCCGGAGACGAACAGCACCAGGGCCAGTCCGATGGCCATGCCGACGGCGGCGCGGCCCCGTTCCGCCAGGGCTGCTCGGCGGGTGCGCGGGCCCGGGTCGATGACGGTCCAGCCGAGGCGCATGCCGGTACCGGCGGCGACGAACACCGCGGTCAGTTCCAGGAGTCCGTGCGGCAGGACCAGGCCGAGAAAGGTGTCGAGGCGCCCGGCCGAGGACATGAGGCCGATGCCGACGCCCAGGTTGAGCATGTTGAGGAAGAGAATCCACAGCACCGGGATGCCGAAGAAGGCGCCCAGGACCAGGCACATCGCGGCGGCCTGCGCATTGTTCGTCCAGACCTGCGCCGCGAAGGAGCCGGCGGGGTGGCTTGAGTAGTACGTCTCGTATTCGCCACCCGGCCGGGTCATCTGGCGCAGCGCGTCGGGAGCCGCGATGGAGGACTGGACCTCGGGGTGCGTGCCGATCCACCAGCCGATGACCGCCGAAACCGCGACGGAGATCAGGGCGGCGGGTATCCACCAGCGCCGCGACTGGTAGACCGCTGCGGGGAACCCCTCCGTAAGGAAGCGTGCCGCGTCGCGCCAGGTGGCGCGGCGGGTACCGGTGACGGTGGAGCGCGCGCGGGCCACCAGTTGCGTCAGTCGTGCCGTGAGCAGCGGGTCCGGGGTGGTGGACTGTATCTGGGACAGGTGGGTGGACGTGCGCTGGTAGAGCGTCACCAGTTCGTCCGCCTCGGTGCCGGTGAGGCGGCGCCCCCGGTGCAGGAGGTGTTCGAGGCGGTCCCACTCCGCGTGGTGGACGGTCACGAAGACGTCGAGGTCCATGTTCTGCTGCTGCTCCATGCACTGGGTGCGGACGGGTCCGTACTGCTGCGGCACTGCTGCGGCGCGTTGCGGGCCAGCTTGGCAGACTGGGGGCGCGAGGGGTGTGGAAGGTCGTCGTCCATGAGGGGTGGGGTATCGGTGAGCGCGCTGGTCACGGGAGATGCGGTCGTACTGGGGCTGCGGCCCGCGCGGTTGCCGAGTCGGGCACTGGCGTTGTTGATCGACCTGGCGGTGGTGTGGGCGGCCTACATATTGATCTCGATGGTGATGCTGCTTGCCACCGCCTCATTGGATTCCGCCGCCCAGGCCGCGATAACCGTGGCCCTCTTCCTGCTCGTCCTGGTGGGGGCGCCGATCGCTGTCGAAACGCTGACTCATGGACGGTCGCTGGGGAAGCTGGCATGTGGGCTGCGGGTGGTGCGGGACGATGGCGGGCCCATTCGTTTCCGGCACGCGCTCGTACGTGGCGCCATGGCGGTCATCGAGATTCTGCTGACCTTCGGTGTCGTGGGATGCATCGCGTCGTTGGTCTCGGCGCGCGGGCGCCGCATCGGTGACGTGTTCGCGGGGACGCTCGTCGTCCGCGAGCGGGTGCCGTCGGGGAGGACTGCGGCTGTCCCGCCTCCGCCGCCGTGGTTGGTGGGGCGGTTCGCCACGCTGGATCTGTCACGGGTGCCGGACGAGCTCTGGCTGGCGGTGCGCCAGTACCTGACGCGTATGCAGCAGCTCGATCCGCAGGTGAGTTGGGCGCTGGCGGTGCGTCTGGCCGACGACATGGCGTCCCGTACCGGGGCGCCATGCCCTCAGGGGACGCCGCCGGCCGCGTATCTCGCCGGTGTGGTGAGCGAGCGCCAGGCACGGGACGCGCGGCGGGCCTTCGCGGGAGGCGCGGCCGTGGGGGCGCACTCTGCTCCCGTCTGGGGGCCTGGGGTGGGCGTTGGGCCACGGGCGGGATCGGGTACGGGGCCGGGTTCGTTTACGGGTGCGGGCTCGGGGCCTGGTTGGGGTGCCGGGACGGCGCCGGGTGGGATGGCTCCGGGCGGGGCCGTGCCGGTCGGGACCGTTCCGGTTACGGGGTCGGGATTTGGGCCGGCTGCCAGGGTGATGACGAGTCCCGGTGCGGTTGCCGGTGCGGGTGTCCCGCCGGTGGGGCTACCGGTTTCGGACGGGGCCGACGCGACGGCGGGCGCCGGCGAAGGGGCTGGCCAAGGGACGGGCGAGGCCGGGGTGCCGGCGCGTCCGACGGGGTTCGCGCCACCTGCGTAGCCGGCCGGGGCCGGGCCTGGGGGCCGGGGGCGTCCCTCGGGGCGGTGCGCGCTCCCGGGGGCGATGCGTGCTCCCGCTTCCATTGCGTCCGCGCGGGTCGGCCTCGTCCCTCAACTCGCCACTGCTGGGGAGCCGTCGGGGGCGGCGGCGATCGGTGGCGGCGACCGGCGGAGGTGAGCGGTGGAGGGAATCGGCTTGGGCGGCTGGGGAGTTACGGCGCTGGGAACGTCGAGGGCGGGGATTCCAGGTCTTCCAACTCGATCCCGGGGGCCGCGAGCACTACGTCTCCGGCGATGTGGACGGTGTGCTGCTCGCCCGTGTCCAGGGCGTTGACCTGGTATTCGTCCACGGTCAGGGGGCCATTGTCAGTGGCATGCGCTTCACTTTTCATCAGGGCCCAGGACTGGTCGATCGTGCGGGGGGCGAGGACCGGGTCCGTGAAGAGGACGAGGCGGACGCGCGTCGTCGGGGACTGGGGGGTGAGGCGCAGCAGACGGGAGGTGGCCACGAGGAACGACGGGGAGGCGGCGGTGAAGGCGTGGGCCCGGACATTGCCTTCGCTCGCGTGGACCCCGGACGGATCTGTACGGACCCATGTGACGCCGTCCAGAGCGGCGCCTCGTACCTGCCAGCCGCCGGCATGGAGTTCGAGGCGGATGGGACGGCCGAGTTCATCGAGTGCGAGGTCTACGGAGCCCGCGTGGTCTCCGGAGGGGGTGGTGAGTTGGGAGACGTAGCGCCAGCCGGAAGGACCTGGCGCGCAGTGGAAGTGTTCTTCACCGAGAGGGGTGTGGTCGTGGGGATCGTGAAGCGAATATCGGCCGCGGGGCATGTGATCTCGGGGTCCTCGGGAGTCGGGCGCTGACGCGGTCGGGAACGGTACTGGGCGAGCCCCCCGTCACGGGGGTGCGGGGGGCTGCCCGAGTACCGGTCGACCGATACCGGCCCCCGCCCGGGCGCCGGCTCGGTCGGATGCGCTGACCGGCCCCGGCCCCGGCGGTCCCGGGGTGGGACCCGCACCGCACTACCTCTCGGATGCCACACGGTCCGCCGGCCTTGGGCCTCCCTGAACCGCGGTCGGCCGGGCGCTTGGTCCTTGGGCCTCCCACCGCCGGTCCCGGCCGGGCGCTGGGCCACCGGGCTGCTGCCGTCGCCGCGGGGCTGCTGCCGTCGCCGGGGGCCGGGTCGGCGGGTGGCCGTTGTTCGCCACGCGCCGGGCCACCGGGTCGGCTGCAGGCGCCAGTTGGGCCCTGGGGCGGCGCCTGCAGCCTGCTCGGGATCAGTAGCGGTAGTGGTCCGACTTGTACGGGCCCTCGACCTCGACGCCGATGTACGACGCCTGCTCCGGGCGCAGCTCGGTCAGCTTCACGCCGAGCGAGGCCAGGTGGAGGCGGGCGACCTTCTCGTCGAGGTGCTTGGGCAGCACGTAGACGTCGGTCGGGTACTCGGACGGCTTGGTGAAGAGCTCGATCTGGGCCAGCGTCTGGTCCGCGAAGGAGTTCGACATGACGAAGGAGGGGTGACCGGTCGCGTTGCCGAGGTTCAGCAGGCGGCCCTCGGACAGGACGATGAGCACCTTGCCGTCGGGGAAGGTCCAGGTGTGCACCTGGGGCTTGACCTCGTCCTTGACGATGCCGGGGATCCTGGCCAGGCCGGCCATGTCGATCTCGTTGTCGAAGTGGCCGATGTTCCCGACGATCGCCTGGTGCTTCATCTTGGCCATGTCGGCGGCCATGATGATGTCCTTGTTGCCCGTGGTGGTGACGAAGATGTCTGCCTTGTCGACGACCTCGTCCAGGGTCGTGACCTGGTAGCCGTCCATCGCCGCCTGGAGCGCGCAGATCGGGTCGATCTCGGTGATGATCACGCGGGCGCCCTGGCCGCGCAGGGACTCGGCGCAGCCCTTGCCGACGTCGCCGTATCCGCACACGACGGCGGTCTTGCCGCCGATGAGGACGTCGGTGGCGCGGTTGATGCCGTCGATCAGGGAGTGGCGGCAGCCGTACTTGTTGTCGAACTTCGACTTCGTCACGGCGTCGTTCACGTTGATCGCCGGGAAGAGGAGGTCGCCGTCGCGCATCATCTCGTAGAGGCGGTGGACACCGGTGGTGGTCTCCTCCGTCACACCGCGGATCTCGGAGGCGAGCTGGGTCCACTTCTGGGGGTTCTCACCCAGGGTGCGGTTCAGCAGGGTGAGGATCTGGGCGAATTCCTCGGAGTCCGCCGTGGACGGGTCCGGGGCCGCTCCGGCCTTCTCGAACTCGACACCCTTGTGCACCAGGAGGGTGGCGTCGCCGCCGTCGTCCAGGATCATGTTCGGGCCGCCGGTGGGGGTGTTCGGCCAGGTCAGCGCCTGCTCCGTGCACCACCAGTACTCCTCCAGGGTCTCGCCCTTCCAGGCGTAGACCGGGACGCCGGCGGGGGCCTCGGGCGTGCCGTTCGGGCCGACCGCGATGGCGGCGGCGGCGTGGTCCTGGGTGGAGAAGATGTTGCAGGAGGCCCAGCGGACCTCGGCGCCGAGGGCGACCAGGGTCTCGATCAGGACGGCGGTCTGCACGGTCATGTGCAGGGAGCCGGTGATGCGGGCGCCGGCCAGGGGCTGCGTGGCGGCGTACTCCTTGCGGATCGACATCAGGCCGGGCATCTCGTGCTCGGCGAGGTTGATCTCCTTGCGGCCGAAGGCGGCGAGGGAGAGGTCGGCGACCTTGAAGTCCTGGCCGGCGCCGTTGGCGTCAGTCGTCATGTGAGCTGCTCCTCGTGGATGGGTGGCGAGGTGGGTACGGCTGGTCTGCGGGCGGCTATGGGCATGGGAGTGCCCGAACGCGCTCGCAGCGCAGTCCGTCGGAGGCCCTCTCTCCCTCGGCCGGGTCCGTGGGGACGACCGACCGACCGCCATCAGCAGCGACGTCTGGCTCTGGTCACGAATCTACACCGATCGGCCCAGCGGACCCCAGCGTGTCCGGCCAAAGGCTCCGGGCGAAAGTCGGCCGATTCGGGGGTTCCGTCAATGGCGGGCGGGATCCGGTCGGCTCAGTGGCCGCCCGGGGTGGCCCTCGGGTCGGGGCCCGCCGCTGCTTCCTCCGCGCTGTAGATGTCCGGCTCCAGGTAGATGACCCTGGCGATCGGGACCGCCTCGCGGATGCGGGATTCGGCCGCGTTGATCGCCGTGGCGACCTCCTGGGCCGTGTCGTCGTGCTGGACCGCGATCTTGGCGGCGATCAGCAGTTCCTCGGGTCCCAGGTGGAGCGTGCGCATGTGGATGACCGAGGTCACAGTGTCGCCGTCCACGATCGCCGCCTTGATCTTCTCGACCTCGTCCATGCCCGCCGACTCCCCGAGGAGCAGCGACTTGGTCTCCGCGGCCAGGATGACGGCGATCAGGATCAGCAGGATGCCGATGCACAGCGTGCCGATGCCGTCCCAGATGCCGTCGCCGGTGGCGACCGCGATGCCGACGCCCGCGAGGGCCAGGGCGAGGCCGACCAGGGCGCCGAAGTCCTCCAGGAGGACGACGGGGAGTTCGGGTGCCTTGGCGCGGCGGATGAACTCCTTCCAGGAGAGCCCGCCCCGGGTGACGTTCGACTCCTTGATCGCCGTACGGAAGGAGTAGCCCTCCGCGATGATGGCGAAGACGAGGACGCCGACGGGCCAGTACCAGGCGTCGATCGCGTGCGGGTGCTTGATCTTCTCGTAGCCCTCGTAGACCGCGAACATGCCACCGACCGAGAACAGCACGATGGAGACAAGGAAGGCGTAGATGTAGCGCTCGCGCCCGTAGCCGAAGGGGTGTTCAGGTGTCGCCTCGCGCTTGGCCTTCTTGCCGCCGAGCAGCAGCAGGCCCTGGTTGCCCGAGTCGGCGAGCGAGTGGACGCTCTCCGCGAGCATCGACGACGAACCGCTGAACAGGAACGCCACGAACTTCGCCGCCGCGATGGCGAGGTTGGCGCTCAGCGCCGCCACGATGGCCTTGGTTCCGCCTGACGCGCTCATGGAGTTGCCGTCTTCCCTTCGTCGGTTGCCATCGGCGGGGCCGGCCCGTGCCCGGACCCCGCGGCGGCACATTGTTACATCAGGCAACCACGGTGGCGCGGAAAACCGTTCCTGTACCGGACAGCTCGGTCATTTCCTCCGCCGGGACGAAGACGGACTCGCCCGGGGCCAGGGTCAGTCCGCCCACCGAGGGGCTGCCCGCCGTGCACAGGACGATCTGCGGGGTCGGGGCCGTGAGTTCGGCGGGGGCCGCGCCTTCGGCCCGCACGAAACGCGAGAGGCGGAACTCGTCGATCGGGGTCTCGTACAGCTCCTCCCCCGCCGCCGATGCCTCGGGGCGCAGCACCCCGGGTTCGGTGGGCTCGAAGCGTACGACGCGGAGGAGTTCGGGGACGTCGACGTGTTTGGGGGTCAGGCCGCAGCGCAGGACGTTGTCGGAATTGGCCATGATCTCCACGCCCAGGCCGCCGAGATAGGCGTGTGGCACCCCGGCCCCGAGGAACAGGGCTTCGCCGGGCTGGAGTTGCACGTGGTTGAGGAGCATGCCCGCGATGACGCCGGGGTCGCCGGGGTAGTGGTGCGCGAGAGAGGCGTACGCGGTGTACTGCGCGCCCCCCAGGTGTGCGCAGGCGGCGGCCGCTTCGGTCACCGTGGCCGCCATCTCGTCGTGGTCGGCGGTCAGTACGGCGGTGAGGACCTCGCGCAGGGCCGCCTCGACGGGGTGGGCGCGCAGCAGGTCGACGTACGGCTTGAGGGAGTCGACGTCGAGCGCGGCCAGCGTCTGCGCGGCATCCTCGGGGGTGCGGAAGCCGCACAGGCCCTCGAACGGCGTGAGCGCGCAGATCAGTTCGGGCTTGTGGTTGGTGTCCTTGTAGTTGCGGTGCGGGGCGTCGATCGGGACCCCGGCCCGCTCCTCGGCTTCGTAGCCCTCCTTCGCCTGCGCGAGGTCGGGGTGGACCTGGAGGGAGATCGGGGCGCCCGCGGCGAGCAGCTTGAGGAGGAAGGGCAGGCGGGGGCCGAACCGGGCCAGGGTGGCGCGGCCGAGTTCAGCCGCCGGGTCCGTCGCGATGACGTCTGACAACGATGTCCGACCTGCGCCCCGGTCGAGCCGGGAAGGGGCCACGGGGTGGGCTCCCATCCACATTTCGGCCTGGGGTTCGTTGGTGGGCGTGGTGCCGAGGAGCTCCGGGATGAGAGTGGTGGAGCCCCAGGCGTAGGGACGGATGGTGTTGGTGAGACGGTCCATGGGTCCTTTGTTCTCTTTCGGCTGCCGGGAGCGGGGGCTCGGCGGGGCGCGGGTGGGGCGTGGTCCGGAGTGGCCGGGGGTGGCCAGGGGGTGCGCGGCTGGGCGGGTGGGCTGTGCCCTTCGCGCCGGTGGGGCGGGTGTGGCAGGTGGGCTGTGCCCTTCGCGCGGGTGGGGCGGGTGTGGCAGGTGGGCTGTGCCCCTCGTGCGGGTGGGCTGTGCCGAGGGGCGGGGGCAAACTGGGTGAGGTTCGGGCCAACGGGGGGGCGGTCAGGCTGAGGCGATCGTCAGGTACACGGTCGCGAAGTCGGCGATGGCCAGGAGTTCGGCGAGGCATTCGAGCTCGCTGCCGTCCTCGGGTTCGAGTTCGCTGATCGGGGCGTCGTGGCTCAGCGCGAGTTCGCGGGCGGCGGGGGCGGCGGAGAGGCCGCCGGCGGGACGGTCGCGCAGGAGGACGACCCGGGCGTGCAGCCGCTCCGGCTCGTCGACGCGGTCGCGGAAGAAGTCGTCGGGGTCGGCGCCGGCGGCGAGCGATCCCGACAGGAGCACACCGTGGGCGGGCAGCGCCTCGGGCAGTTCGGCGGCGAGCGCCGGGTGGCCGGACAGTTCGCTGAGCACGGCGGCGAACCGTCGTCCTGCGGGGGCCGCACCCACGCCTTCGGTCCAGATCAGCGGGAGCGATTCCGAGAGTTCGGAGGCCAGCGTCTTGGCGGGATTGCTGTACGTCGCGATGGCCGGGCCGCAGCGTTCGGCGGTGCGGTCCAGACGGACGGCGACCTTCTCGATGGTCTCGGGGGGCGCGCTGAGCAGGCCGACCCGGTCGAGCAGCGCGAGCAGGGGGGTGAAGAGGGACCACAGGGCGCCCGGGCTCGCGGCGGACATCTCCGCCTCGTCGGGTTCGAAGGGGCCCGACGCCATCGGGACGACGAGGCCGTGCACCCCGTCCACGGCTTCCGCGAGCGGGGAACGCGGCGGGGCGACCGCGACGACGTTGCAGCCCCTGCGGTATGCCTGCTCGGCGAGGAGGGCGAGACCGGGTTCGGAACCGTCGACGGTGGTGATGAGCAGCAGGTCTACGGAGCCGGCCCAGCCCGGAAGGCTCCAGCGCAGGGCGCCCGCCGCGGGCGCGACCCCGGAGGATTCGAGCCGGGTGACCGGCGCCGAGGCGCCCGCGAGTGCCGTGATCAGGTCGGCGACGCCCGCCGCCGCGGTGCCGGGGCCGGCGATCAGTACGGAGCGGGGGCGGCCCTCGGGTTTGAGCTCGGCGATGCCGGCCTCGACCGCGTGCCGGGCCGCGGTACGGACGCGGGCGCCCGCTTCCGCCGCTGCGCGCAACAGCCCTCTGCGGTCTGCCCTGGCGAGGGCCTCCGGTGCGTCGAGCAGCGACTCGTCGAGCATGGGGTCGGCCTCCGGCTCTAGGGGGTCGGGTTACCGGGACGGGGTACCTGGGGTTACCTGGTCGGGGCGCGGTGGGTGCTCGCGTTCCCTTACGCGGGGCGGCGGGCCTCGTCCACCAGGAGGACCGGGATGCCGTCGCGCACGGGGTAGGCGAGACCGCAGTCCTTGCCCGTGCAGATCAGCTCGGGCTCGTCCGCCGAGGTCGCGTCGCTGAGCGGGGCGTGGCACGCCGGGCAGGCGAGGATCTGGAGGAGGCCGGCTTCGAGCGGCATGAGATTCCCTTCGGCGTGCTTCGTTCTGGTGCGCGAACGGGTGCGCACAGTGGGGCGAGGCCAGCCTACCGCTGGGGTGGGTCTCCGGCGGGCCGCGGTCGGAACGGGTCGGCTTGTGACCCGGGTTGCTCCCGACCCGGGTTGCTCCCGGGGGCGCGCGGCCGCCGCGGGCGCCGCGGGCGCTTCGGGCGGGGGCGGGTTTGCGGCGGGGCCAATGTCAGGTGGGCCGGGGCCCGCGCCCGGTTGCCTGTCCGTGCCCGCCGGACTGGGCTTGGCGCGCAGTTCCCCGCGCCCCCAGCGGGGTGCACGCACCGCCATCTCGGGACGCTGAGCCCCGCCCCCGTGTACGTGGTCGGCCTGGACCCCACCCCACGTATCTGGGGCGGGGTTTCGGGATGGGTCAGGAGCGGACGATGGACAGGACCTCGTCGCGGACCTTTGCCATCGTCGCGGCGTCGCGCGCCTCGACGTTCAGGCGGAGCAGCGGCTCCGTGTTCGAGGCGCGCAGGTTGAACCACCAGTCCTGGGCGGTGACCGTCAGGCCGTCGAGCTCGTCCAGGGTGAGGCCGGCGTGGCCCTCGTACGCGGTGCGGACCGCCGCCGCGCGGGCCGCCTGGTCCTCCACCGTGGAGTTGATCTCCCCCGACCCCGCGTAGCGGTCGTACTGGGCGACCAGCGCGGAGAGCGTGCCCTTCTGGCCGCCGAGCGCCGCCAGGACGTGGAGCGCGGCCAGCATGCCGGTGTCCGCGTTCCAGAAGTCGGCGAAGTAGTAGTGCGCGGAGTGCTCGCCGCCGAAGATCGCTCCGGTGGCCGCCATCTCCTGCTTGATGAAGGAGTGGCCGACCCGGGTGCGGACCGGGGTGCCGCCGTTCTCGCGGACCACCTCGGGGACGGACCAGGAGGTGATCAGGTTGTGGATCACCGTGCCGCCGGGGTGGCGGGCCAGCTCGCGGGCCGCGACGAGCGCCGTGATCGCGGACGGCGAGACCGGCTCGCCCCGCTCGTCGACGACGAAGCAGCGGTCGGCGTCGCCGTCGAAGGCCAGCCCGAGGTCTGCGCCCTCGGCGATGACGCGGGCCTGGAGGTCCACGATGTTCGCCGGGTCGAGCGGGTTGGCCTCGTGGTTGGGGAACGTCCCGTCGAGCTCGAAGTACATCGGGACCAGGTCGAGGGGCAGCCCGTCGAACACGGTGGGCACGGTGTGCCCGCCCATGCCGTTGCCCGCGTCGACCACGACCTTCAGGGGGCGGATCGCGGTGAGGTCGACGAGGGCCTTCAGATGGGCCGCGTAGTCCGTCAACGTCTCGCGCTCGGTGATCGTGCCCGGCTTCGCCGCGGCGGCCGGGGCTCCCTGCTCCGACCACTGCTCGGCCAGCGCGCGGATCTCCGCGAGGCCGGTGTCCTGGCCGACCGGGGCCGCGCCCTTGCGGCACATCTTGATGCCGTTGTACTGGGCCGGGTTGTGCGAGGCGGTGAACATCGCGCCCGGCAGGTCCAGGGCGCCCGACGCGTAGTACAGCTGGTCGGTGGAGCACAGGCCGATCAGGGTGACGTCCGCGCCCAGGGCGGCCGCGCCGCGTGCGAACGCGTTCGACAGACCCGGCGACGAGGGCCGCATGTCGTGGCCCACGACGATGGCATCGGCCTGCGTCACGGTGACGAACGCGGCGCCGAACAGCTCGGCGAGGGATTCGTCCCACTGATCCGGCACCACTCCGCGGACGTCGTACGCCTTCACGATCTGCGACAGATCAGCAGCCACGGCCCAACCTTCCCTGATGTCGTCGCCGACGCCCTCCGCGGGACACCGGCCTCGTCCCCAAAACTACCCGCCGCCGCCCGGACGAGGGCCACAGCTCCGGGAGCCACGGCACGACCGCGCCAACTCGGCCGAGATGGAGGGTGACAGTGACGGTGGGAGTGGGGCGCCGGTCAGGGCTCCGGCGAGCGCAGGACGCGCAGATGGCCTCGTCGGCCCACTTCCACGGGGTCCGACGCGCGTCCTCCGCCCGCCTCGGCGGCGCGCTCCTGGGGACGGGCGGCTTCCCGTACGGCGTTGGCGAGCGCTTCCAGGTCGTCGCCGCTGGGGCGGGCCGGAGCGGAGCCGTCCGTCAGGCGGACGACCTCCCAGCCACGGGGCGCGGTCAGGCGCTCGCTGTGCTCGGCGCACAGGTCGTAGCAGTGGGGTTCGGCATAGGTGGCGAGCGGACCGAGAACTGCGGTCGAGTCCGCGTAGACGTACGTCAGCGTCGCGACGGCAGGGCGACCGCACGCGGTGCGCGAACAGCGACGTACAGGGCTCACGACGTTGGACGGTACCGCACTCTTGACCGGGCCGCGACGACTCTCCACCAGCTCACTCCACCGTGTCGCGGTGTGAGCTCGGGCACAGGCTCCTTGAGAGCAACTGCACTGACCTGCACGGGAACTAAGGGCCGCGGAGGATGACCGGCCCTACGGCGTCCGCGACTTGGGGACAATTCGGTGGAAACGGGATGAATACCGGGACCTGGGTGGCCGGGTAAGCGCTCTCGTTCATGGCCGAAATGGTCATCGCGCGACATGGGGACTTCCGGGCCGTCGCCGCGATCGCCATCCGTCCCGGAGGGCTACGCTGCGTCAGTGATGGACAGCTCCCACTCCGCCGAAGGTACTGGCTCCCGTTCGGGGCCCCGGCGCCGCGACCGGCACGGCCGCGGCATGCGCGGGCCGGTGGCTCCGCCCCAGGTGCCGCTCTCGGCCAGCAGGGCGGAAACCTTCCGCGATCTCGTGCTCGACTCGGTGGAGCGTCTGGAGCGGCGCTGGCCGCAGCTCCAGGAGGTCGAGTTCCTGGTGACCGACGTGCCGTTCAAGGAGGCGCCCGGCGCGGTCAACGACGACGGTGACTCTGCGGCCTGGAGCGACGAGGCGGTGCCGCTCGGCCGTGCCGTCGCCGCGGGCAAGGACCGGCCCGCCCGGATCCTCGTCTACCGCAGGCCGGTCGAGATCCGCACCAAGAACCGGGACGAGCGCGCCCTGCTCGTGCACGAGGTGGTGGTCGAACAGGTCGCCGAACTCCTGGGCCTGGCGCCCGAGTCGGTCGACCCCCGGTACGGGCAGGACTGACCCGCCGCCGGGCCCACCTCTCTCCGCCCGGGCCCCGGCGGCCGTCCCTCGCTCCCCACCCCCGGCCCCCCGACGCGCGCCCTCGCTCCTCGCCGCCCGGGCCCGGCCTTGCTGCCGCTCCCTACTTCTCCAGGACCGTGAGGTCCTGCGACGCGGCCGGCACGGCGACCGTGCCCTTGTCGTCCGCCAGTGTCTGCACCGTGAACATCGGGACGCCGTCCTGCGTGATGGCCAGCGTGCGGGAGGCGTAGACCGGGCCGCCGTTCGGGTCGGGCTCGATGGTCAGCGCGTACGAGCCCTTGAGGCCCGAGGGGGCCGGCGGGTCGACGGCGAGCGTGGTGCCGGCCTTCACGGTGTACGTCTTGGACTGCGGGTCGCCGCCCTCGGTGCCCGCGGACGAAGTGACCTTCACGTCGGCGTCCTTGGTGCCCGGCGCCGTCAGGGCGAGCGTGGCCGCCTTGTCGCGGTTGTCGGTGACCGTGGAGCGGGCGCCTACGGGTACGGCCGCCGGGATGAACGCGATCTCCTGCTTGTCGCCGGTGCCGCGGGCCACGCGGAGCGCCGCGACGACCGGACCGCCACCGTCCGCATCCGGGGTGAGCAGAAGGGAACCCAGCTCGCCCCTCGTGACGTTCTTCAAATCAAAGGACGCCGTCATCCCCGATTTCACGTGGACGGTGTCGAGCCCCGCCGGCGTGAAGCTGCCTCCCTTGCTCGCCAGCTTCACGTTGAGGTCCGCGTCGTCCGCGCCCGTGGCGTGCACGATCAGGCGTACGTCGGTGGCGTCGCCCGGGATGCCCGGAAGCACCTGGGTGGCGGCCGCGTCCGCCGACGCGGGCAGCCAGTCCGCGCCCGCCTTCGCGTCCGTGGCCTGGACCACCGCGCCGACCCGCCCCGCGCGGGTGGTGACATGCACCGTCAGATCGTCGGCCACCGTGCCGGTCAGAGTGGAGAGGAGGACGGGAACGCTCGACTTGGCGGGGATCGTGATGCCCTCGCCGGTGTCGGCCTTGATGGGACCGTCCTTGCCGAACAGGTCGATGTCGGCGACGGCCGCGGTGTCGTCCGGGTTGGTCAGGTGGACGTAGTCCTGACGGTCCTTGGCGGTGGACGCGCCTGGGAACCAGAACTCGGCGTCCGGAGCGGTGCAGTTGGTGCCGAGCAGTGCGCGTCCGACGCCCCCGGTGATCTGGGTGGTCTGCTGCGCGGACCAGCCCGGGGCGAGCAGTCCGTCGGCGGACCCGGTGAGCGCGGGAGCGTCGGAGCCGGACGCGCTGGCGGTGACCGGCTTGCCGGGTTCCTTCAGAGAGAGGACCGGTTTGCCGACGGCCGCCTTGTCCGTGCTGCCCTTGCCGTCCTTGCCGTCCTTGCCGTCTTTGCCGCTCTTGCTGTCCTTGGCGTCCTTGTCAGAGGTATCGGCCGCGTCGGTGTCGGCGGGCGGCGGCACCGCAGGGGACAGCACCGCCGTGCCCGGCTTGCCCGGGGAAGCGCTCTGCGCCGTGCCCTTGGGGGTGAACGCCGTGTACGTCGTCTGCGCGAGATCGGAGTTGCTGGGCGCCGGGCACAGCAGACTCGAACGTTCGACGGGCAGCCGCGCCGGGGTCTTGGCCCCGGTGTCGGCCGAACCGCCCGGCGCGGCGAGGGAGGCGAAGCCGGTCAGCGCGGCGAGCGCGACGGCTCCCGCTGCGAGGGAGAGGGTCGTGCGCTTCACTGCTGGCTCCCGTCGGGGCGGTGCGGCTGCCGTTCGGGCTGCCCGGTCTGCTCGGTCTGCCCGGTCTGCTCGGTCTGCTCGGTCTGCTCGGGCGGGTAGCCGTACCCGTACGGGTCGTACTGACCGTCCCGCGCCTGCTGCTGGGGGTGCGGCTGCGCGTAGGGGTCGTACGGGGGCTGCTGCCCCTGGCCGTCCCCGTACTGGCCGTCCCCGTACTGGCCCTCCGCGGACTGGCCCTCCGCGGGCCGGCCCTCGGCGTACTCGCTTCCTGCGTACGGGCCGTCCGCGTACGACTCACCGGAGTACGGGCCGTCGGCGTACGGCTCACCGGCGTACTGGCCGTGGGAATGCCGGTCGTCGGTGTACTGGCCGTCGGAGTGCCGGCCGTCGGTGTACTGGCCGTCGGAGTGCTGCTCTTCGCCGAACCGGCCTTCGGCGTCCGGCCCTTCGGAGTGCGGGGGCCGGGGGTAGGAGGGGTCGGGGTAGGCCTGGCCGGGGTACGGGGCCTGGACGTACTGGCCTTCGGGGTACGCACCCTCGGGGTACTGGCCCTCGGGGTACTGCTGATACCCGGCGTACTGCTGCTGGTACGGGTCGTACTGCTGCTGCGCCTGCTGGTCGTGCTGGGTGGTGTCGGCGGGCGAGGTGGTGGCGTACTGCGCCGCGTCCCATTCTCCGTACGCGGGCTGCTGCGGCAGCTGGGCCGACTCGGCCGACCGCCCGTCCGGCCGGGGTTCGGTGGCATCGGCGCCGGCCGGGTCCGACTCGGCCTCGGCCACCGACTCCGCCTCGGTCTCGGTCTCGGCCTGTGCGCGGAGCCTGCGGGCCCTGCGGCCCTCGCCCGCGACGGGCTGCGCCGGAACGGCCGCCACGGCCGCTTCCGGTTCGGGCAGGTCGTCGTCGATCCGGCGGCGGCGGCCCGGCAGGGCGAGCACCAGGAGGACGACGGCGAGCGCGGACTGGGTCCAGATCCACAGGGTGTGGGTGAGCGGGGCGTCGTAGGTGACATCGAGGCGGCCCGCGTCGGCAGGCAGTTCGAAGCCCTGCGCCCAGCCGTCGACGGTGGTCTTCTTGAGCGCCTTGCCGTCGAGGGTGGCGCTCCAGCCGGGTGCCGCCTTGTCGGCGATGCGCAGGACGCGGCCCGCCGCACCGGCCGGGATCTTGGTGTGGATGTCGACGGGGTCGGCTGCGACCGGCAGGCTCTCGCCGCCCTTCGCGGGGACGATCATGGCGCGGGCGACCTGGCGGTCCACCCGCCACAGCGCGCTGCCGTCGAGCTGGCTGAGCCGGCTGAGTCCGGGCGTGGCGTCCAGGGTGCGGGCGAAGGCCCGGGGTGCGCCGTCGTGGACCAGCACATAGCGCACCGCGAACCCGCTGAGCTGGCTCGACTGGTCGGCGCCCGAGCCCGCGACGAGGTTGGAGACGACCTTGCCGAGCCCGGCGTCGCCGGTGCCGGACGCGACGAGTTCGGCGTCGCCGAGCTGTCCGCCGGAGCCCCGTACCAGCGTGTACGCGACCTTGGCGGGCGAGGTGCCGCCGAGGACCAGGGTGCGGGCCTGGTCGCGGGTGCCGCTCTCCTCGGCGACGAACGCCGGCACCTGCGCCGGATCGCGTCGCTCCAGCGGGCCGTCGGCGCCGCCGATCATCCAGTGCGCGGCGGAGTACACCGGTCCGAGCACGGCGGCCAGCGCGATCAGCGCGGCGACCGGCTGGCGCCAGCCGAAGCCGTGGCCCGCGACGCGGGTGCGGCCGTACTCCGCGCCGAGTGCGGCGGCGGCGAGCAGCGCGAGCCCGTACACGAGGGTCGCCGGTCCCGCCCAGGCGCTGCGGTTCGACAGAATCGCGAAGGCGAACGCGGTGAGCGCGACCACCCAGGCCGTGCGGATCGCGAAGGTGCGCTCCGAGCGCAGCAGGGCCGCGAGCGCCGCTCCGACGAGCCCGAGCAGCACGAGGCCGCCGACCGCCTTGGGCCCGCCGGGGCTGGCCCCGAGCAGGTCGAGTACGCCGGCCGACCCGTCGCCGTACTCCAGGCCCGCCTCCTTGAAGAAGGCGGACGGCCCGGTGAGCAGGCTGAGCGACCAGGGCGCAAGCATCAGGAGCGGCGTGCCGAGGGCGGCCAGGAGGCGCAGCCCGTACGCCGTGATGTCGCCGCGGCGCAGCGCGAGGACCCCGAGGCCGAGCAGCGCCGCGAGGGGCCACACCACGGGGGTGAACGCCATGGCGACGGTCAGGAGCAGGGCGTACGTCCAGGTGGCGCGCCAGCTGCCGCGGGCCCCGTCGCCGCGGAACCCGGCGGCGGTCACGCCGGCCCGTGCGATCAGCGGCAGCAGGATCGCGAGGACGGCGGTGCCGAGCCGGCCCGCGGCGAGCGCGCCGGTGGCGGCGGGCAGGAAGGCGTAGGCGATGGCCGCCCAGGAGCGCAGCTGGCGGGAGGCGATGAGGGGCCGGGCGGCGAAGTAGGCGGTGAGCCCGGCCAGCGGGACCGAGCAGACCAGGAGCAGGGTCAGGGCGAGACCGGTGGAGCCGAAGCAGAGCGCGGACAGCACGGCGATCATCGCGAGGTAGGGCGGTGCGCTCTGGGTGCCGCCGGCGCCGATGGGGTGCCAGGCGTCGGCGTAGCGGCCCCACAGGTCCCCGACGTGGTCGGGCGCGGGCAGCAGGGCGCCGCCCATGAGGGAGCCGCCGCCGAGCAGGTTGCGGCAGGCGACGAGCGAGACGATCAGGAGGAGGGCGAAGAGGACCGGCGCGGGCCGGCCGGCGATCTTCTTGAGTCGGGCGAACTGCTCGACCTCCAGGAAGTCGGCGTCGTCGCCGCCCGGTCCCGATTCGACGGCGCCGTGCCGGGAGCCGCCGGTGTCCTCGGTGCCCGCGCCGAGGCTGCCGGCGACCGATTCGACGGTGGCGCGGATGGTGGCGCCGGGCGGCGGGAACAGCGGGCGCAGTTCGCTCGCCTCGATGCCGCTCGTGCCGCGCTTCTTGCGGCCGGCGAGGATACGGCCGGGTCTCAGCAGGGTGCCGAGGAGGCCCATGACCTCGTCGACGGCCTGGCCCGGGACCTTGCCCACGAGGTAGGCGACGGTGCGCAGCAGGGTGCCGACCACGATGCGCAGCGCTACGTAGGGGAGAAGCGCGGGACGCGAGTTGACGAGCATGGTGTAGACGGCGCCGGCCTTGTCGACCCGGTGGGGGTTGACGACGGAGCGTCCCGCGCAGTCGACGGTGCGGCGCTCGCGGGCGGCGGCCTCGGCGTGACGGACGGCGGCGTCGGGGGCGACCAGCACGGTGTGCCCTGCGGCGTGCGCGCGCCAGCACAGGTCGACGTCGTCGCGCATGAGGGGCAGCCTGCGGTCGAAACCGCCGAGTTCGTCCCACACGTCGCGGCGGATCAGCATGCCCGCCGACGACACCGAAAGGACGGGCCGGACCTGGTCGTGCTGGCCCTGGTCCTGTTCGCGCCGGTCAAGGCCCGTCCAGCGGCGCCCGCTGTGGGCGATGGAGACGCCGACTTCCAGGAGTTGCTTGCGGTCGTACCAGCCGCGGAGCTTGGGTCCGACGATGCCCGCGTGCGCGTTGGCGTCGGCGACGCGGAGCAGTTCGGCGAGCGCGCCGGGCTCGGGCGCGCAGTCGTCGTGGAGCAGCCAGAGCCACTGCACGGGCTCGCCGTGCGGGAGTTCGGGCAGGTCGTAGCTGTCGTCGCGCCAGCTGCGCGTGACCGGGTCCCAGCCGCTGGGGCGCTTGAGGTAGGTCAGCTCGTCGGGGCCGAGCACGGGTGCGGTGCGGGCGGCTTCCTCGACGGCCGCGCCGAAGCCGGTGCGCCGGGCGAGATGCAGGACGCGGTCGGCGCCCAGCGCCTCGGTGACCAGACGCGCGGAGTCGTCGGCACTGCCGGTGTCGGCGGCGTACGCGTTCTGTACGGGGCGTTCCTGGCCGAGCAGTCCGGACAGGACGTCGGGGAGCCAGCGCGCGCCGTCGTGCGAGACGAGCACGGCGGTGACGACATGGCGGGGGAATTCGGGAGTCGCGGCCGCCTCGTACGGGGACGTCGACTGGCTGTGCACGGACATCGAGGTACGGGCCCCTCCGCCCCGGAAGGCTGCTGTGCGGACTGCGGTCGGCACGGCCGGCGGTGCGAGACGGGCTCTGACGTGACCGGAGTGCCGTGGACAGCGCCCCACACTAACGGCTGCCACACAGGCGGTCCGCCGCCTGCGGACGGGCGCGGGGGACGGACCGTTGATTGTGTACGGAGTTGGGCGGTTTGAGCGCCGCGATGCTGGGCGGTCGCACGCCCGGCCCGGGCCGTCGGGGGTCGGCCGACGGGCCACCGGCCCCGAACACCGACTCTGGACGCCGATTCCGAATACGGGCCTCGCATGCCGACCTCGAACACCGGCTTCGCGTGCCGACCTCGAACACTGGCCTCTCATGCCGACGTACACCGGACTCGCGTGCCGGCCTCGTACAGCGGACTCGCGTGCCGGCCTCACACGTCGGCCTCACACGTCGAACTCGAACACCAGCCTCACATACCGGCCCCGCACGCCGAACTCGAACACCGGTCCCGCACGCCGGCCCCGCACGCCGAACTCGAACACCGGCCTCGCACGCCGAACTTCAGGCGCGGACGGCGAGCCTCTCCGGCCGACTCAGATCGCGGCCTTCTTCAGGCGGCGGCGCTCACGCTCGGACAGGCCGCCCCAGATGCCGAACCGCTCGTCGTTGGCGAGTGCGTACTCCAGGCATTCGGAACGGACTTCGCAGGCGAGGCAGACCTTCTTGGCCTCTCTCGTGGAGCCGCCCTTTTCGGGGAAGAAGGATTCGGGGTCGGTCTGGGCGCAGAGGGCCCGTTCCTGCCAGCCGAGCTCCTCTTCGGCCTCGTCGACCAGCAGTTCCTGAAACAGCTCGGTCATGTGCGCCCCTCGTCTGTCTTTTGCTGCCCCGTGATGTTGCCGTTACCGAATCCGGCCGAACGACACGAGTGAAATTACAAGTGCGCGGATCCGGGCCAGTCAAGCCGAGATCTGCTATTGGGCCCCGTATTCACTCTGCGGAACCAAGGCTATGCAGAAAGTGTTCAAATCGCCAAAAAGGTGACACATGCCACTGGCTCACGCCACCACCTCTCCGCACGGATCCACTCGGCTCGGCTCGACTGTGACCACAGGGGAGGACGAGGCGAATATTGATCTTGTTGCGCCCGTACCCAGAAAGCGGCCCGGATCACATTCAGATCACGAGAAGGTGGCGGCGTTTGATCGCCCACTTGCTGCGCCACATCTCCCGCCTCGCGAGTGCACAAACCTTTCTCCGGCCGCAGTAACCGGATGAGGTGAAACATTGCCGCCAAATCGGGCATTGGGTTGACAACCGACGACCGGACCCGGTCTCCTGGACCGCATGTCAGCGACCACAGCGCACCGAGCGACCCACGTCCGTGGGTTCCGCAGCGCTGTCCAGGCGCGCTGTTGCTGTTCCAGCTGTTGATGCCGCACCGCTTGCCCCACGTGCGATCCAGCTCCTCCCCCCGCCTCCCCCGCTGACGCCAGCGCGTCCGGACGGCCGCCGTCTCCGCATCACGCCTCCGCCTGGCCTTCGCCTTCGCCTTGGCGAGCCGTGCGAGACACCTCATCTGCGACACCCCAGCACTCCTGCCGAGGAACCCCCGCACCATGAACAGCAGCCACAGCGACCTCCAGATCGCCGGCGACATCCTGGAGGTCCAGCACCTCCTGCAACCCGCCCGCGAGCACCCCGCCACCGTCGCCGAGTTCGCCGGACTGGCGCGTGCCATCGCCGCCGACCGCTCCCAGTGGGCCCACCTCGTCCAGTACGACGCGGCCTCCCGCTGGTACCACCGCCTCCGCACCGGGCCCGGCTACGAGGTGTGGCTCCTGTCCTGGGTGCCCGGCCAGGGCAGCGGCGCCCACGACCACGGCGCGTCCTCGGGCGTACTGACCGTCCTCACCGGCGAACTCGCCGAGCGCAGCGAGCGCAGCGTGCGCGCGCTGACCACCGGGTCCCAGCGGGTCTTCGCGCCGGGCTACGTCCACGAGGTCGTCAACGACTCCCTTGAGCCGGCCGTGAGCCTGCACATCTACTACCCGGGCCTGACCGACATGCCGATGCACCCGAGCCAGTCCGCCCCGGCGAGCCAGGATGTCGTACCCGCCTGACAGACTCTGTGCATGCGCATTGTGGTCTTGGCAGGCGGCATCGGTGGTGCCCGCTTCCTCCGTGGTCTCAAGTCCGCCGCCCCCGACGCGGACATCACCGTGATCGGCAACACCGGTGACGACATCCATCTGTTCGGCCTGAAGGTCTGCCCCGACCTCGACACCGTGATGTACACCCTGGGCGGTGGCATCAACGAGGAGCAGGGCTGGGGGCGTACGGAGGAGTCCTTCACCGTGAAGGACGAGCTCGCCGCCTACGGAGTGGGCCCCGAATGGTTCGGGCTCGGCGACCGCGACTTCGCGACGCACATCGTCCGTACGCAGATGCTCGGCGCCGGATACCCGCTGAGCGCGGTCACCGAGGCGCTGTGCGCCCGCTGGCAGCCCGGCGTCCGCCTCATCCCGATGTCCGACGACCGCGTGGAGACGCACGTCGCGGTCGACGTGGACGGCGAGCGCAAGGCGATCCACTTCCAGGAGTACTGGGTGAAGCTGCGCGCCTCCGTGGACGCGCAGGCCGTGGTTCCCGTCGGCGCCGAGCAGGCCAAGCCCGCGCCGGGTGTCCTCGAAGCCATCGCCACGGCCGACGTCATCCTCTTCCCGCCGTCCAACCCGGTCGTCTCCGTCGGCACCATCCTGGCCGTGCCCGGCATCCGCGAGGCGATCGCCGAGGCGGGCGTGCCGGTGGTCGGCCTCTCCCCCATCGTCGGCGACGCCCCGGTGCGCGGCATGGCCGACAAGGTGCTCGCGGCGGTCGGCGTGGAGTCCACGGCGGCGGCGGTCGCCGAGCACTACGGCTCGGGGCTGCTCGACGGCTGGCTCGTCGACACGGTGGACGCCGGCTCGACGGCCCGCGTCGAGGAGGCGGGCATCCGCTGCCGGGCGGTGCCGCTGATGATGACGGACCTCGACGCGACGGCCGCGATGGCCCGCGAGGCCCTCACACTCGCGGAGGAGGTCCGCGCGTGAGCCCTGCCTCCTACCGGGTGTGGGCGCTGCCCGGCCTGCCCGAGGTACGGGCCGGCGACGACCTGGCCAAGCTGATCGCGGCGGCCGAGCCGGGCCTGGCCGACGGCGACATCCTGCTCGTCACCTCGAAGATCGTCTCCAAGGCGGAGGGCCGGATCACCGAGGCCACCGACCGTGAGGCGGCCATCGACGCCGAGACGGTACGGGTGGTGGCGCGGCGCGGCACCCTGCGCATCGTCGAGAACCGGCAGGGCCTGGTCATGGCCGCGGCCGGTGTCGATGCCTCCAACACCCCTGCCGGTACGGTCCTGTTGCTGCCCGAGGACCCCGACGCGTCGGCGGCCGCGATCCGTGCCGGGCTGCGCGACGCGCTGGGCGTCGAGGTCGGCGTGATCGTCACGGACACCTTCGGCCGGCCCTGGCGCAACGGCCTGACCGATGTGGCGATCGGCGCGAGTGGCGTACGCGTCCTGGACGACCTGCGCGGCGGCACGGACGGGCACGGCAATCCGCTGAGCGCGACGGTGATCTCGCTCGCCGACGAACTGGCCGCCGCGGGCGACCTGGTGAAGGGCAAGGCGGGCGGGCTTCCGGTCGCCGTGGTCCGCGGGCTCGCCCATCTGGCGGGCGAGGGCTCGGCCCGCGAGATGGTCCGCGTCGCGGCCGACGACATGTTCCGCCTCGGCACCTCGGAAGCGGTACGGGAAGCGGTCACCCAGCGGCGTACGGTACGGGCCTTCACCGCCGAACCCGTCGACCCGGGGGCCGTACGGCGTGCGGTGGCGGCCGCGGTGACCGCGCCGGCCCCGCACCACACCACGCCGTGGCGCTTCGTGCTGCTCGAATCCGAGGAGTCCCGCACCCGGCTGCTCGACGCGATGCGGGACGCGTGGATCGCGGACCTGCGCCGCGACGGGAAGTCCGACGCGTCGATCGCCAAGCGGGTCGCCCGGGGCGAAGTCCTGCGCGCGGCGCCGTACTTGGTGGTCCCCTGCCTGGTGATGGACGGCGCGCACCACTACGGCGACGCGCGGCGCGACGGCGCCGAGCGCGAGATGTTCGTGGTCGCGATGGGCGCGGGCGTGCAGAACTTCCTGGTGGCCCTCGCGGGCGAACGGCTCGGCTCGGCGTGGGTGTCGTCCACGATGTTCTGCCGTGACGTCGTACGCGATGTCCTCGGCCTGCCTGCGGGGTGGGACCCGATGGGGGCGGTGGCCGTCGGCCATGCGGCGGGGGTGCCGCGGGAGCGGGCTGCGCGGGAGGTTTCGGCGTTCATTGAGGTGCGTTGAGCGCGCGGCTTGGGGTTTGGGTTCGGGTTCGGGTTTCGTTTGTGTTCATCCAGGTGCGCTGAGCGCCGCCCGCCCAGCCCCAACTCCCCTACAGGACCGCGATGTTGTTCGGCTGGAAGCGCGGGGCCCGGCGGGGCGGGGTGCGTCCGCTCAGCAGGACCAGGCGGGCGGCCCGGTGGCGTTGGCCCGCGTACGGTTCGAGCAGGGCCAGCATTTCGACGTCGTCGGCGTTGCGGTTGCCGGCCAGGGCGTGGCCGATGATGCCGGGCAGGTGGAGATCGCCGACCGTCACCAAGTCGGCCGCGCCGATGGCCCGTTGGAGGGTTTCGGCGGCCGTCCAGGGGCCGATGCCGGGGATGAGCTGAAGCCGTTCCGCGGCCTTCGCCTGATCCATCGCGGCCGCCTCCTCCATGCGGCGGGCCACCCGTACCGCGCGCATGACGGTGTCCGAACGCTTGGAGTCGACGCCCGCGCGGTGCCACTCCCAGGACGGGATCATCGCCCACCCCTTGGCATCGGGCATGACGTACATGCCCTCGGGGGCGCCGCCCGGCGCGGGCTCGCCGAAGCCGCGCACCAAAAGCCGCCACGCCCGGTAGGCCTCGGTCGCGGTGACCTTCTGCTCCAGGACCGACGGGATCAGGGACTCCAGGACCAGGCCGGTACGGGTCAGGCGCAGGCCGGGCCGTCTGCGCTGGGTCTCCGCGACGAAGCGGTGGCGGGGCTCGAAGGCCTCCGGGTCGTCCAACGCGCCCAGCATCGCGGGGAGTTGGTCGAGCATCCACTCCGCGCCGGCACCCCACGCCTCGGCGTGCGCGGTGTCCCCGGACGCCCTCACCCGCAGCGTGGCGGGGCCGGCGGGGGTACGTGATGTACGCCATACCGTGCCGTCGGGGGTGGTGCGGTAGGTGGGGTCGCCGGGGCCGCGCCTGAGGGGGCCGAGGGTGAGGGCGAGGTCGAGGGGGCCCTTCGCGGCCCACACGCGGGTCTGGCCTGCCGGCCGGGGGATGTGCGGGGTGCCTTGGCCGGCGGGGTGGGGGGTATGGGGGGTGAATCGTCCTGCCACGGTGGGGGTCCTCGGGGGTGGGCTGTCCTTCGAGGGTACGCGGCGCGGGGCCCTCCGGGGGTTGGCCCGTTGTGCGGCTCCCTCGCGTGGGGCGAGCCCCCGGCTCCGCCCAGCCCGGGGGGTTCTCCCACCCGCCCGCCCGTGCGGCTACTTGAGGGTGCAGCTCCCTGGGGCTCCGCCCCAGACCCCGGGCGGGTTTTCCCACCCGCCCGCCCGTACAGCGCATTGAATGAGCTAACCCCTGGGGCTGCGCCCCAGACCCCCTGCGGGGGCTCCGCCCCCTGCACCCCCGTTCGCGCCTGAACGGCGCTCGTCCTCAATCGCCGGACAGGCTGAAGATGCCCATGCAACCCAGCACGGCCCCTGCACCAGTGCTGATAGGGGCGCGAGGAACTGCGCGAGCACCGTCCACGACCCGCGGGCGACCACGGGTATAGGGGCGCGGGGAATTGCGCGAAAAGCAACCACGCCCCGCACCCGACGAACGACCGACCCTTCAGGCGCCGCGGGGAACTGCGCGACCAGCCACCCGCCCCCCGGCACCCCGCGGCCCCGAGGGGCCTACTGGTCCGAGGAGAAGCGGACGCACCCCGCCGGAAGCACCGCGTCGCACCAGACCCGCACCCCCGAGCGGAGCTCATTGTCCGGGCCCACGCTCGCCCCGTCCCCCACCACCACCCCGTCCAGCACCGTCCGCGCACCGATCCGCGCCCCCGCCCCCACGAGCGAGTCCGTGATCACCGCACCGGGTTCGACGACCGCGTCGGCCAGGATCGCGCTGCCCACGACGCGCGCGCCCTCGCCGATCACCGCGCGGTCGCCCACCACCGTGCCGCCCGTCAGCTTCGCGCCGGGGGCGACCGTCGCCGTCGGCAGGACCAGGCGGTCGCCGCAGCGGCCCGGGACCGCGGGGGACGGGGCCCGCCCGAGCACGAGGTCGGCCGAGCCGCGGACGAACGCCTGCGGGGTGCCGAGGTCCAGCCAGTACGTCGAGTCGACCATGCCCTGGAGGTGGGCGCCCCGCGCCAGCAGGCCCGGGAAGGTTTCGCGTTCCACCGAGACCGGGCGGCCCGCCGGGATCTCGTCGATGACCGAGCGGCGGAACACGTACGCGCCCGCGTTGATCTGGTCGGTGACGATCTCCTGCGGCGTCTGGGGCTTCTCCAGGAACGCCGTGACCCGGCCGGTCCCGTCCGTGGGGACCAGGCCGAACGCCCTCGGGTCGTCGACCCGGGTGAGGTGCAGGGAGACGTCCGCGCCGGACGAGCGGTGGGTGTCCACCAGCGCCCTGATGTCCAGGCCCGTCAGGATGTCGCCGTTGAAGATCAGGACCGGGTCGTCGGGCCCGGAGTCCAGACGGGACGCCACGTTGCGGATGGCGCCGCCCGTGCCGAGCGGTTCGCCCTCGGTGACGTACTCGATGCTGAGGCCGAGCGAGGAACCGTCCCCGAAGTACGGCTCGAACACCTCGGCCAGGTAGGAGGTGGCCAGCACGATGTGGTCGACGCCCGCCGCCTTGGCCCGGGCCAGCTGGTGGGTGAGGAAGGGGACGCCCGCCGCCGGAACCATCGGCTTGGGCGTGTTCATCGTGAGCGGGCGCAGTCTGGTGCCCTTGCCGCCGACCAGGAGGATCGCTTCTGTCACCTGTCGTCTCTGCTTCCTGCTGGGGCCGGCCTTCGGATTCCGTCGTACGTTCGGCGGAACTCCCGGCCGGCCAGTGTATGCAGACCGCCTCGACGCCCACGCCCCCGGTCAGCGCCGGCCCTGGTAGTGGGCCGCGGTGACCCGTGCGGCGCCGAGCCTGCTGTACAGGCGCGTCCCCGGGCAGTCGGTCGCGTATCCGTCGCGGTGACCGGCGATGGCGTTGAACCTGACGCTGCGCCCCTTCTTGTACCGGTTGCCGCCGCCCGAGATCAGCGTGCTCTTGCCGGCCGGGTTCAGTCCGTACAGACCGAGCTTCCAGGCCGAGAGCTTTTCGACGGCCTTGAGGGCGGCGGCCGACGGGCTGGTCCTGGTGTACGTGCCGATGACCGCCACACCCGTGCTGTTGGTGTTGAAGCCGAGCGTGTGCGCGCCCATCACGGCCTTCGCCACTCCCCCGGCGCGGCCTTCGTAGATGTTTCCGCACTTGTCGACCGCGAAGTTGTAGCCGATGTCCCGCCAGCCGCTGCTCTTGACGTGGTAGCGGTAGATGCTGCGCAGGACGGAGGGTGCCTGGGCGCAGGTGTATCCGTTGCCGGACGCGGTGTGGTGGACGAAGACGACCTTGACGCTCTTGGTGTACACGAAGCCCCGCTCACGCAGCCGCTCGTCGGCGCCCCAGCCCTTGCGGGTGATGATGCGCGGCCGTGGGCCGGCGTACGGGCGAGCCAGGCCCTCGGCGCCGGACACTTCGCCGGACTCGGACTCGGGCTTGCGCTCGGACACGGACTCGGCCTCGGCCTCGCTCGCGGCCTTGTCCAGGGCGGGAAGTACGTCCGGGGTCCGGGCGGCGCGTGTGGTCTCACCCGCCTCGCCCTCCGCGGGACCGGCGCCCGGGTCGACGAGGTCGAGGCGCATGCCCTCGGGGAGCGGGACCGCGTCCTGCCCGTCCTCGGGTGCCTCGGCGCTCACGCGCGCCTCGACGGCGTCCGAGTCGCCGACCCACAGGGGGGCCGTCGAACCGTGCAGGGGACGCGCCGCCTCGGGGGTCCCCGGGTCGGCGGCGTGGTCGTGGTTGTGGGTCTCCAGGTCCTGCCAGCCGGACCAGGTGCCGGAGGCTCGGGCCCGGGTGCGGACCTGGACGCTGCCGTGCAGCTCGTCGTCCGCGTTGTCCCAGACGACGCCGACCAGCGAGAACGGCCGTACCTCCCGTACCGCGAGGCCCTCTTGTGAGGCGCTGCCTCCCACGCGGTTCGCGCCGGGCAGCGGTGTCAGGGGCAGGGACTGGGTGGACCCGGCGGGTTCCGCCGCGGCGGCCGGGACCACGGCGGATGCGGCGGGCGCGGCGGCAGCCAGGGGGACGGTGAGGGCCGCGAGAGCGGCGACGCCGATCGAAGACGCAAGGAAGCTACGCATGTTGACGATCCTGGACATACTTGTACAAATCTGTCCAATGCTGAACTGACGGCCCGTCGGCCAAACCGGTGTACCCACCCGGCCCACCGGTGCCGGTGCCGCAGCGCCGCGCCGCGTAGCCTTGCCCGCGTGAACGCCAGCGACCGCACCCCTGCCGACCTGCTGCGATCCGCGCTCGCCGCGGACCCGGGCCGCCCCTTCATCACCTTCTACGACGACGCCACCGGCGAACGCGTGGAACTGTCCGTCGCCACCTTCGCCAATTGGGTGGCCAAGACCGCCAATCTGCTCCAGGGCGATCTGAACGCCGAGCCCGGCGACCGGCTCGCGCTGCTGCTCCCCGCGCACTGGCAGAGCGCGGTGTGGCTGATGGCCTGCCACTCGGTGGGCGTGAGCGTCGAGATCGGCGGCGACCCGGCCGCCGCCGACCTCGTCGTCAGCGGCCCCGACACCCTCGATGCGGCCCGCGCCTGCTCCGGCGAGCGGGTGGCGCTCGCGCTGCGCCCGCTCGGCGGCCGCTTCCCGCAGCCCCCGGCCGGCTTCGCGGACTACGCCGTCGAGGTGCCGAGCCAGGGCGACCGGTTCGCGCCGTACGCACCCGTCGACCCCGACGCCCCCGCGCTCACCGTCGGCGGTCTCGACGTGAGCGCCGCCGAACTCGTCGCACGGGCCCGCGAAGAAGCCTCCCGGCTCGGCCTCGGCGCGGGCTCCCGGCTGCTCTCGGCGCTCGCGTACGACAGCTGGCGCGGTCTGGCCGACGGCCTGTACGCCCCGCTCGCCTCGGGCGGTTCGATCGTGCTCTGCCGCAACCTGGCCCAACTGGCCGACGGCGGCCTGGAGAAGCGGGCCGAGAGCGAGCGGGTCACCCACCGCTCCCTGTAACCGCCTGACCTCCCAACCGCTTAACTGCCTGACCGCCTGACCGCCTGACCGCTTAACCTCCTGACCTCCTGGCCGCCTGACCGGCTCCTCCCTCCGGTGCCCTGCTGGATCTCCACCCTTGTGGCCCACCGGGGGGCCGGGCCCCCGGGCTTCGGCGGCGACCGCGGTACATGATCGGGCGTACGCACAACCGCGCGCGCGATTCGGCCGTCTACCGGGGTGCCCCGGCGGCGCAGCGACGCGCCGTCGACCCCAAGACGGCCCGTGACGGCCCGTGCCCGTGAGGATGGACGCCGACGTGACCGACAGTGCTGGCACGCCCCCCGAACCGGAGCAGTCAGTGTCCGGGGACGAGCCGCCGCCACCGGACACCGGCGCCCGGACGGACTCGGGCCCCGGCGCCCGGAACGACTCGGACCCCGGACCCGCCACCGACCCGCACCCCGAAGCCGCGGTCGACGCCGACGCCGACACCCCCGCGGACTCCGACGACACGGTCGCCGCCACCGCCGACGCCGACCCGGGCCCCGAAGACACGGATACCGCCGCCAAGCGCCGCCGCCCCTGGCTGCGTTGGACCGCGCTCGGTGTCTCCGTCGTCGTGCTCGCCGCCGCCGGGACCGGCTGGTGGTTCTATCGCAAGCTCGACGGCAACATCCACACCGACACCTCCGCCGCGCAGGAACTCGACAAGTACGCGCGGGACCGGCCCGCCTCCGTCGTGCACGACGCGGAGAACCTGCTGCTCATCGGCTCGGACTCGCGTGCCGGCAGCAACTCCGCGTACGGCAGGGACGACGGCGGCAGCCAGCGCTCGGACACCACGATCCTGCTGCACCTGGCCGCCGACCGGCTCAGCGCCACCGCCGTCTCGCTGCCACGCGACCTGATGGCCGACCTCCCCGCCTGCGGCAGACCGGACGGCAGCACGTCCAAGGCCCAATTCGCCCAGTTCAACTCGGCGTTCGAGATCGGCGGCGCCGCCTGCACGATCCGTACGGTCGAGAAGATGACCGGCGTCAGGATCGACCACCACATGGTCGTCGACTTCAACGGGTTCAAGGGCATGGTCGACGCGGTGGACGGCGTCGAGGTGTGCCTGAAGGAGCCGGTGGAGGACAAGCAGGCGCACCTCAAGCTCGCCGCGGGCCGCCACCTCCTGCGCGGGGAGCAGGCACTCGGCTTCGTACGGTCCCGGCACGGGTTCGGGGACGGCAGTGACACCCAGCGCATGGACCGCCAGCAGCAGTTCCTGGGGTCGCTGATGAAGAAGGTGCAGAGCAATGGAGTGCTGCTCAACCCGGCCCGGCTCGTCCCGGTCCTGGACGCGGCCACCAAGTCGCTCACGACGGATCCCGGCCTTGACAGCCTCAAGGACCTGTACGACCTGGTGAGTTCGATGCGCGGCATTCCCACCGAGAACATCCGTTTCCTCACGGTTCCGCGTCAGCCCTACGTGTACGACAGGAACCGGGACGAGCTCGTGCAGCCGGACGCGGACCGGCTCTTCACCCAGCTGCGGCAGGATCTGCCGATCAAGGTGGTGTCCGCCGCGGACGCGGCCAGGTCCAAGGGGGCCGACAAGGGCGGAGGTGGCTCCGGCGGGGACGACAAGCCCGACGATCCGGACCCTTCGCCCACCCCCTCGGCGTCCCCCGTCTACCCGGGGACGAACGCCGCCTCGGGCATGTGCGGCTGATCGGAGTGCGGGTGAGCGACCTGTGAATTCCACGTGACCGGAAGCCGATTGGGGCCAAATGCCCGGTTGTAAAGGGGGTGGAATTTGTCACGGACGTCGCTCTCGGCCGAACTGGCCAGATAGTGTGACGCGATCCGGTGCGACCGGCCGACGGGCCGGGCACTGCAGGAGCGAATGATTGAGCGCTTTGGGGGAAGCGACTCGGCACCGACGGAGGACAGAAGCAACCGTGGATGCGCAGAGCCGTGGGCGGGCCGATGAAGTCGACCCCGCAGACCAGTGGGTCCTCAACCCGGATACCGGCACTTACGAATTGCGACTGAATCCTTCCGGAACGCAGTCGAATTCCGGTCGCGAGCGGTCATCCACGGCCCGCACACCCGGCCCGGGGTCCGCACGTTCCGGGCGCCGCGAGGTGCCCGGTCAGCGCAACCGCCGTGGTGGAAAACCCCCTGCCGGGGAGGCGCCCGACGCCCCCGGCCGCCGCAAGCGCAAGCCCAGGGCGACCCGCAAGAAGAAGGTCCTGCTGTGGACCGGCGGCGTGATGGGATTCGTCCTCGTCGTCGGATCGGGCGGGGCCTACTGGCTCTACCAGCACTTCAACGGCAACATCAACACCGTCGACGTCGGCGACGCGGGCAGCAAGAGCTCGGTGCCCGACGGAGCGTTCAACATCCTCGTCATCGGCACCGACAAGCGCACCGGCGCGGGCAACGAGGGCTACGGCGACGCCGGCAGCGAGGGCCACGCCGACACCAACATCCTCTTCCACGTCTCGGCGGACCGGACCAACGCGACCGCGATGTCCATCCCCCGCGACATGATCACCGACATTCCCGCCTGCCCGACCAAGCAGAAGGACGGCACCACCAAGACGGTGCCGGGCGAGAAGAACGTACGGTTCAACACGAGCCTGGGCCAGGAGGGGCGCGACCCGGGCTGCACCATGCGTACGGTCAAGCAGCTCACCGGGCTCACCGTCGACCACTTCATGATGGCCGACTTCAACGCCGTCAAGCAGCTGTCCACGGCCGTCGGCGGCGTCAAGGTCTGCCTGGAGAAGCCGGTCAACGACCCCAAGTCGCATCTGAAGCTGCCCGCCGGTCAGAGCGTCGTCAAGGGCGAGCAGGCTCTCGCCTTCGTCCGCACCCGGCACAGCTTCGGCAACGAGAGCGACCTCGACCGGATCAAGCAGCAGCAGCAGTTCATCGGCTCGATGATCCGGCAGATGAAGTCGGACGACACCCTGGGCAGCCCGACCAAGCTGTACGGTCTCGCGGACGCGGCGACCAAGGCGCTCACGGTCGACTCGGGGATAGGCAGTATCAAGAAGCTGACCGACCTGGCCCAGGTGATCGGCAAGATCGACGCGAAGAACATCACCTTCGCCACCCTGCCGGTCATCGACAACCCGGCCGAGGGCAAGAAGCACATCACGGTGGTGCCCGACCCGGCGAAGGCCGACGCGCTGTTCGCGATGATGCGCGCCGACACCTCGCTCACCGAGGTGAAGAAGAAGGAGGCGGACGCCAAGAGCGCCGCCGCCGCCGAGGAGGCCGCCCGCCTGAACGGCCCTCGCGCCAAGTCCTCCGACGTACGGGTCACCGTGCTCAACGGCGGCGCGCAGGCGGGCTCCGCCGGTGACATGGTCACCTGGTTGCAGAACCAGCAGGGCGTACTCAAGTCGAGCAACGGCGCGAACGCACCCCAGAAGGTGCCCGCCACCGTTCTCGCGTACGCACCGAACCAGGCCGACCAGGCCCGCAAGCTGGCGGACCTCATCGGCCTGTCCGCGTCGGCGCTGAAGCCGGGCACGAAGGACGCCGTGGGCAAGGAGCCCATGGTGCTGACCCTCGGCCCCGACTTCCACCAGGCGGGAACGCCCATCGCCGCTCCGGACAAGGCACCGGAGGGCATCCAGAAGGTCGAAGCCGACAAGCCGGTGTGCGCCAAATAGACCGGTGCGCGCCGCATCGATCGGCGTGCGCCACATAGACCGGTGCGCACCGCATAGACCGGCGCGCACCACAAAGCCGGTGCGTGCCACATAGACGGTGCGCGCCACAAAGACGGTGCGGTCCGCACCGAACAGCAGACTCACGGCCCGCTCGGGCCTCAGGGGGAGTCTGAACAACAGGGGGGTATGGGGTGGGGAAGAACAGCGTGCGCGGGGAGGGGACGCACGGCCGTGTCGAGCACGCGGGCGAACTCGGCTGGGACGAGAGCCTGTACGACGACACGTCCGGCGCGACCGCGGCGGCCGGGAAACCCGGCGGGGCCGGAAGGTCCGCGACGACGGGCGGTTCCGCGATGTCCGGCGGGACCGGCACAGCAAGCAGACCCGACGCATCAAGCGGGACCGGCACAGCAACCGGGTCCAACGCATCGGGCGGGACCGGGAATTCGGACAGAACCGGGGCTTCGGACAGAACCGGGGCTTCAAGCGGAACCGGGGATACGGGCGGGGACGGGGGACCCGGCGCGTCGGCGGGCCCGGCGGCCGGTGGCGGTCGCCGCAAGGGCGGTCGGCGCAAACGAGGCAAACAGGTAAAACAGGTAAAACAGGGGAAACGGGGAAAACACGGACGCCGCATCCTGAAGTGGATCGCGATCACGCTCGCGGTGCTCATACTCGGAACGGCCACCGCCGGTTATCTCTACTACCAGCACCTCAACAACAACATCCGCAAGGGCGACCGCAGTGCGGGCGGCAGCGACGCCAAGAAGTCCGCCCCCAACGCCCAGGGCCAGACCCCGCTGAACATCCTCCTGATCGGCTCCGACAGCCGCAACTCCGACGAGAACGTCAGGCTCGGCGGCGCCAAGGACGACCGGGGAGGCGATCCGCACGCGGACGTACAGATGCTGCTGCACGTCGCGGCCGACCGCAAGAACGCATCGGTGGTGAGCATCCCGCGTGACACCCGGGTCGACATGCCTGCGTGCAAGGACACCGAGAAGCACAAGGATTTCCCGGCCACCAACGCCATCATCAACGAGGCGCTGGGACGCGGCGGCGGGGGCTGTGTCCTGGACACCTGGGAGAAGCTGACCGGCATCTACATCGACCACTGGATGATGGTCGACTTCGCGGGGGTCGTGGCGATCTCGGACGCGGTGGGCGGCGCCGACGTCTGCGTGAAGCAGAACATCGACGACCACTCCACGAAGCTCCAGAAGGGCGGCTCGCACCTGCACCTCACGGCGGGCAAGCACACCGTGAAGGGGGAGCAGGCCCTCCAGTGGCTGCGTACCCGGCATGCCTTCGGCAGCGACATCGGCCGTTCCGAGGCGCAGCACATGTACATGAACTCGGTGATCCGCAACCTCAAGGACCAGAACGCGTTCACCGACACGGGCCGCCTCATGGACATCGCCGAGACGGCGACCAAGTCGCTCAAGGTCTCCTCGGAACTCGGCACCGTCAAGAAGCTGTTCGACCTGGGCATGGAGCTCAAGGACATCCCCATGGACCGCATCAACATGCTGACCATGCCGCGGCTGCCCGACCCCAAGGACCCCGACGCCCACGTGGTGCCGGACAAGGCCAAGGCGGACGCGCTGTGGGCGATGCTGCGGGACGACAAGCCGCTGGACCGCAAGGACGACGGCAAGCCGGCCACCGCACCCTCCGCGACCTCCTCCAAGGGACCGGCCGCCGCGGCTCCGGGCTCGCTCGCCGTGAGCGTGGTCAACGGGACGGGCACCGACGGCCGGATCGCCGCCAAGGGCCGTGCCACCGAGGTGGTCACGAGCCTGAAGGCCAAGGGCTTCGCCAAGGCCACGACGGGTTCGAGCACGCCGTCCGCGACGAGTGAGGTCGACTATCCGAAGGGCGCGGGCGCCCAGGGCAAGTCGGACGCGGAGTCGGTCGCCACGGCGCTCGGCCTGCCCTTGAGCGCGGTCAAGGCCTCCGACGTCAAGGGCCTGACCCTGGTGGTCGGCGGGGACTGGCGCACCGGCGCGAGCTACCCCAAGCAGGACCCGAAGGCCACCGACCCGCTCAAGGACACCGAGACGGTCAACGGAGCCGACAAGGGCGCCTGCATGGACGTGTACGCGCCGTACCGCTTCTAGCGGCCAGCGGCCTGCCGCCTACGGCCAGCGGCTAGCGGCAGGCGTACGAGAACGGGGGCGCCCGGTGCTTCACGGCACCGGACGCCCCCTTCGCATACGCGCTTTCGCATACGCCTCTTCGCATACGCGCCTTCGCATACGCGGGGATCAGACGGACGCGGTCCGCACGGCCGGGCGGCGGCTCGCGATGACCTTGCGTGCCAGCGCCTTGGGGCTGGTCAGGAAGCCGAAGCCCCACGACATGTGCATGGTGGCGAGGGCCACCGGGATCTGGGCGCGGGCCTTGAGCGAGAGCCCCTTGCCGGCCGGCAGCGAGCCCGCGGCGATCGCGGCCAGGTAGCCGGCCGGGACCACGAGGCCCCACGGCGTGACGAGCGCGCCCACCACGACACCCGCCGCGATCGCGCAGACGGCGGTCGGCGGCGCGAGGTAGCGCAGGTTGATGGAACCCTCGTGGTAGCGGGCCACCACATGGCGCCAACGGCCGTAGTCCTTGTACTGCTTGGCGAGCGCCTTCACCGAAGGCCTCGGCCGGTACTGGACCTTGAGCTCGGGCGAGAACCAGATGAGGCCGCCCGCCTCCCTGATCCGGAAGTTCAGCTCCCAGTCCTGGGCGCGGATGAACTCCTCGTTGTAGCCGCCCTGTTGCTCAAGGGCCGCACGCCGGAAGACACCCAGATACACGGTTTCGGCGGGCCCGGCCCGACCGCCGGTGTGGAAGGCCGCGTTGCCCACGCCGATCTTCGAGGTCATCGCGGCGGCGACCGCGTCCTCCCAGGCGTTCTCGCCCTCGGCGTGCATGATGCCGCCGACGTTCTGCGCGCCGGTCTCCGCGAGGAGGCGTACGGCGGTGGCGATGTAGTTCTGCGACAGCATGCCGTGGCCGTCGACGCGTACCACGATCGGGTGGCGGGAGGCCTTGATGGCGGCGTTCAGGGCGGCGGGCGTGCGGCCTGTGGGGTTGGGCACGGTGTGGACGCGCGGGTCCTCACGTACCAGCTCGGCGGCGATCTCGTCGGTGCGGTCCGTGGACGGGCCGAGCGCGATCACCACCTCCATCTCGCCCGCGTACTCCTGTTCCAGGATGTGACGGACCGAGTTGCGCAGATGCCGCTCCTCATTGAGGACCGGCATGATCACGGAGACAGGAGGCGTGGCGTTCATCGGTGGTCACGTTACCGCGAACGGGGGACAAGGTCGCGCGGCGGCCGGGCGGTGCACGGGCCAGCTGATCGTATGGGCCTACGGTGCTCCAGATCCCCCTGTCACCCGCGGAGGTCCCCGTGCCCACGCCGCCCCGCCCGCGCCCCGTACGACCCGGTAAGCCCGTCAAGGCCGGCAAGCCGAGCAGGCCCGGTACGCCCGGTCGGCCCCGCAGCAGACAGCAGGACGAGCGCCCCCGCTGGGGCATGCGGCTGGCGACCACCCTGTCCGTCCTGGTGCTGGGTGCGGGCGGGGTCGGGCACGCGGTGGTGACCAGCCTGGACGGCGGGATCGGCCGGGTCGACCCGTTCCGCGACATGAAGAACCGTCCGCAGGGCAGCCGGGGCACCAACATCCTGCTGGTCGGCACCGACGGGCGGGACAGGATCACGCCGGAGGAGAAGCAGAAGTACCGGCTCGGCGGGGCGCCCTGCCACTGCACCGACACGATCATGATGGTGCACGTGTCGGCGGAGCGGGACCGGGTCAGCGTGGTGAGCCTGCCGCGCGACTCCTACGCCGAGGTCCCCGAGCACACCGACGAGGCGACCGGCGAGAAGCACCCGCGGCACCCGGTGAAGCTGAACGCGGCCTACGCCGAGGGCGGGCCCTCGCTCACCGTGCGCACCGTCGAGAGCATGACGGGTCTCAAGATCGACCACTATCTGGAGGTCGACTTCACCAGCTTCATGAAGACGGTCGACGTGGTCGGCGGGGTCCAGATCTGCACGGCCCGCCCCATGAAGGACTCCTACACCGGCCTGGACCTCGGCGCCGGCACCCACCAGCTGAACGGCGGGGAAGCACTCCAGTACGTGCGCTCCCGGCACACCGACGGCTCGTCCGACCTGGGCCGCATGCAGCGCCAGCAGCGCTTCCTCGCCGCGCTCATCGAGAAGGCGACGAGCAACGGGGTGCTCCTGAACCCGGTCAAGTTCCGCGAGGTCGCCTCGTCCCTGCTCTCCTCGGTACGCGCCGACGAAGGCTTCGGCATGGAGGAGATGCTGAGCTTCACCGCCGCGATGAAGAACTTCACACCGTCGTCGTCGGACTTCACGACCGTGCCGCTCGGGCAGCTGGCCTTCCCGGTCAAGGGCATCGGCTCGACCGTGAAGTGGGACGAGGCGAAGGCGAAGAAGCTCTTCCAGCTGCTCCACGACGACAAGCCGCTGGCCCCGCACAGCCCGCCCAAGCCCGCGGCCCCGCCCGCCGCCAAGGACGCGAAGCCGCCGCGCAAGGACGCGGGCGCGGTGGTCGAGGTCGCCCCGGAGCAGATCAGGGTGCAGGTCTACAACGGGACCCGCACCGACGGGCTCGGGCGCCGCGTCGACGACGCGCTGCACGCGACGGGCTTCAGGACCACCCGCTCCCCGCGCACCAGCGCCAACCTCGACATGCACCGCACACTGATCGAGTACGACCCGCGCTGGGACCACTCGGTGAAGTCGCTCGCGCTCGCCCTGCCGGGCAGCGAGCTGCGTGCGGTCAAGGGGCTCGGCCCCACGATGAAGGTGACGGCGGGCGCCGATTTCAAGGACGTCGTCCCGGTACGCGCCGAGGAGCAGCCGCAGGGTGACTTCGGCACGGTGACCGGGGACCGGGTGGTCTGCCCCTGAGACTGGGGCGGCCTGCCCCTGGGCCCCAACCGTCCAGGCTCCAGTCGCCCAGGTCGCCCAGGTCGCCCAGGTGGACCTAGTCGTCCAGGCCCTCGGCCGCCCGCTTCTCCCGCAGGTCCATGATCGCGCGGCGCCGGGCGAGCCGGTGGGTGCGGCGGATCTGCGCCTCCTGGTAGCGGCGCTCGTCGCGCTCGGTCTCGGGGACCACCGGCGGCACCCGACGCGGCTTGCCGTCGGCGTCGACGGCCGCGAAGACGAGGTAGGCCGAGCCCACCTGCTGGGCCGGTGTCGACTCGTTCCAGCGCTCGGCGAGCACCCGCACACCGACCTCCATGGAGGACCGGCCCGTCCAGTTGACCTGCGCCTTCACATGCACCAGGTCGCCGACCCTGACCGGCATGAGGAAGGCCATCTCGTCCATCGAGGCCGTGACGGCCGGGCCACCCGAGTGTCGTCCGGCGACCGCACCCGCCGCGTCGTCGACCAGCTTCATGATCACGCCACCGTGGACCGTGCCGAGGAGGTTGGTGTCATGGGTGGTCATGATGTGGCTCAGGGTGGTTCGGGAGGCCGAGGTCGGCTTGCCCGGAAGTTCAGTCATGCGTTCCACTTTAGGCGCCGTGCGACGGCGGGCTCATTGCATCAGCTGTGCAACAGCCCTGCCCCGATTCTCCCCCCGCCCTGTCAGGCGGCCGGGGCGGCCGTGCATGCTGGACGGCATGAACGAATGGCCCGACGCCCGCAGTGGCAACGCCCGCGGAAACAGTGACGACGGCTACGGCCGCGGCAGCTCCGCCGCGCAGCCCGAGGGCGCGCGCCGGATGCCGCACGTCCGGCGTCCCGTCCCTCAGCAGCAGCCCGCGCACGACGACCGCTACGTACAGCCCCGGTACGGCCAGGGCGGCAGCGTGCCCGGGCAGGGCTCGTACGACAGCGGCTACAGCGAGGGCCACGTCTACGGCGGCGGCCCGACGGGTCCCGGCGGTCCCGGTGGTCCTGGTGGGCCCGAGGGCCCGCGCCGCGGCGGCGGACGCCGGCCGGGGGCGGCGCCGAACTGGCGCAGGCGGATCACCATCGGGGTGCTGTCCCTGGTCGTGGTGCTCCTGGTCACCTCGGTCGCCACGTACTTCTGGGCGGACGGCAAGGTGCGCCGGGAGGTCGACCTGTCCAAGGTCATAGACCGTCCCGACGGGGGCGAGGGCACCAATTACCTGATCGTCGGCTCCGACTCGCGTGACGGCATGTCCGCGGACGAGAAGAAGAAGCTGCACACGGGCTCGGCCGAGGGCAAGCGGACCGACTCGATGATCCTTCTGCACGTCGGCGACAACGGGAACACGATGGTCTCGCTGCCGCGCGACTCGTGGGTGACGATTCCGAGCTTCGTCGGTTCCGACTCGGGCAAGAAGTACCCCTCCCCCGGCAAGAACAAGCTGAACGCGGCGTTCTCGATGGACGGCCCCGAACTGCTGGTCCGTACGGTCGAGGCGAATACCGGTCTGCACATCGACCATTACGCGGAGATCGGCTTCGCGGGATTCGCGAACATCGTGGACGCGGTCGGCGGCGTGGAACTCGACATTCCTCAGGACATCAAGGACAAGGACTCCGGCGCGGACTTCAGGAAGGGCAAGCAGACCCTCGACGGCCAGCAGGCCCTCGCGTTCGTGCGCAACCGGCACGGTTACGCGGCCGGTGACCTGGAGCGTACGAAGAACCAGCAGAAGTTCCTGGCCGCCCTCGCGAGCCAGACGGCGACCCCGACGACGCTCCTCAACCCGTTCAAGCTGTATCCGGTACTGGGCGCGGGCCTCGACACCCTGATCGTCGACAAGGACATGAGCCTGTTCGACCTGGGCTCCATGTTCTGGGCGATGAAGGGCATCACGAGCGGCGACGGCATCTCGATGAACATGCCGGTGGCGGGCGACGGTCCCCAGACCTCCCTCCTCTGGGACAAGCCGAAGGTCACCCAGCTGGTGAACGAGCTGAAGAACGACGACACGGTGACGGTCAAGTAGTCCGTACCGCAGGGCATTTGGGCCCGGCCCGCCGCATTCCGATGCGGCGGGCCGGGCCTTTTCGCATACACCGCGCCATCGCCCCTTTCGCGCATGACATGCCTCACAGCGAAACCACAGGAACCGAGAGCAACTGTCCTGGTTTGCGGCGATTGATTCCCATGGAATGCAACCCACCGCATTCGCGCACCCGAGTAACTGCCTTTCTCCCTCCCGATTGCGGTCTTACGATCACCGAGCTCGCGCTGCGTGAAATCCACCGCGGCGCGGACGCCACGACTTTTCGGACCCAGAAAAGGGCTCACTTGAATATCCGTCGCATTCTCGCCACCACCGTCGCCGCCGCCGTGACCGCCCCGGCCGTGCTGCTCTCGGTGTCCCCCGCGTTCGCCGCCGACACCAAGCCCGCGGCGCAGACGCAGAAGTCCACGTACGCGGCCCTGAAGAAGGCCGCCGACGACGCGGCCAAGGCCTACGACGTGGCCCTCAAGGCCCACAACGACCAGCAGGCCCTCCTGAACAAGCTGATGACGCCCGACGCCCCCGAGGCCAAGGCCTTCCGGGACGCGAGCGCCGCCGCCGACAAGGCCAAGGCGGCGAAGACGGCCGCCGACAAGGCCGTGACCGACGCGAAGGTCAAGCTCGACGGGCTTCCCGAGACCGCGAGCACCGAGGAGAAGGAGGCCGCGAAGAAGGCGGTCGCCGACGCCGAGGCCACCGCCAAGGAGGCCGCCGCGGCCTCGAAGGCAGCCGACGCCAAGGAGACGACCGAAGGGGACGCCCTCACCGCACTGCGGATGGCCGCCCTGCGCACGGGCAACGCGGCGAGCGAGGCCAAGGACGACGCCGAGAAGGCGAAGAAGGACGCGGACGCCGCGCTGAAGGCCGCCGGGGAGTGCGTCTGGCTGCCGAAGCTCTCCTCCAAGCTGACGGGTCTGCCCGCGGAGGTGGTCGCGGGCACCTCGGTCGACTTCTCCTTCCAGGTGTCCAACGGCACCGACCGCACGCTCGACGTGGACCCGCTCTTCCTCGTCCACGCCAACGGGGCCACGGCGCAGTGGCTCGACGGCTCGGTATGGAAGCCGCTCGCCACCGACCGCTCCTCCCGGATCGCGGCCACCAACGGTGTGAAGCCCGGCTCCGCGATCGAGGTGAAGGTCCGTCTGACCGTCGACCCCAAGGCCACGGCCGCCAAGGGCGACGCCGCGATCGCCGGTGACGCATCCGACGCGTACAACCCGTGCATCCACGGCCCGATGAAGGGCTACACGTTCAAGGTGCTGCCCGTGGGCAGCAAGCCGAACAACGACGCCGCGAAGCCGCAGCCGGTCGACGACAAGGACCGCCCGAAGCCGGCCGCCAAGCCCTCGTCGGGCGGCTCGACGCCCACCGCGCAGGGCGCAGCGGCCACCACCCCGCTGAACACCGGGACGGCCACCTCCACCACCGGCGCGCTGGCCAGCACGGGCTCGTCCTCCGCGATGCCGCAGCTCGCCCTCGCGGGCGGCGCGGCCGTGGTGCTCGGCGCGGGCGCGGTCTTCGTGACCCGCCGCCGCAAGGCCGCCGACCGCACCTGACGGCCCCCCACAGCCGAAGGTCCCGCATCCGTGGCACACACCGGATGCGGGACCTTCCTCAACTCGCTTGTGGTTACGGCAGGTTGCGGGACATCACGATGCGCTGGACCTGGTTCGTACCTTCATAAATCTGGGTGATCTTCGCGTCGCGCATCATGCGCTCGACCGGGTAGTCGCGGGTGTAGCCGTAGCCGCCCAGGAGCTGCACGGCGTCCGTGGTGACCTCCATGGCGACGTCGGAGGCGAAGCACTTGGCGGCGGCGCCGAAGAACGTCAGGTCGCCGTCGAGGCGCTCGGACTTGGCGGCGGCCGCGTAGGTGAGCTGGCGGGCCGCCTCCAGCTTCATGGCCATGTCGGCCAGCATGAACTGGATGCCCTGGAAGTCGGCGATCGGCTTGCCGAACTGCTTGCGCTCCTGGACGTAGCCCTTGGCGTAGTCGAGGGCGCCCTGCGCGATGCCGAGCGCCTGGGCCGCGATGGTGATGCGGGTGTGGTCCAGGGTCTTCATCGCGGTCGCGAAGCCGGTGCCCTCCTCGCCGATCATGCGGTCGAGGGGAATGCGGACGTTGTCGAGGTAGACCTCGCGGGTCGGCGAACCCTTGATGCCGAGCTTCTTCTCGGGGGCGCCGAAGGAGACACCCTCGTCCGACTTCTCGACGACGAAGGCGCTGATGCCCTTCGAGCGCTTCTCGGGGTCGGTCACGGCCATGACCGTGTAGTACTCGGACTCGCCCGCGTTGGTGATCCAGCGCTTCACGCCGTTGAGGACCCAGAAGTCCCCGTCGCGCACGGCCTTGGTCTTCATGCCGGCCGCGTCCGAACCGGCGTCCGGCTCGGAGAGGCAGTACGAGAACATGCCCTCGCCCTTGGCCAGCGGGCCCAGGTACTTCTTCTTCAGCTCCTCGGAGCCGGAGAGGATCACCGGGAGCGAGCCGAGCTTGTTGACGGCCGGGATGAGGGAGGAGGAGGCACAGACCCGTGCGACCTCTTCGATCACGATGACGGTCGCGAGCGCGTCGGCGCCGGCGCCGCCGTACTCCTCCGGCACGTGCACGGCGTGCAGGTCGTTGGCGACCAGCGCGTCAAGGGCCTCCCGGGGGAAGCGGGCCTGCTCGTCGACCTCGGCCGCGTACGGACCGATCTTGGCCTCGGCGAGCGAGCGGATGGCGTCGCGGAGCATGTCGTGCTCCTCGGACGGCCGGTAGAGGTCGAACTCTGCGTTTCCAGCGTTGCCAGCCGTTCCGGCCAAGATCACTCACTCCCCAAGGGATGCTAACTACCGTTAAGTAACCTAATTTTAGGGGCCATCACCCGGTAGGGATACGTGAGTTTGGCGACAGCCCGGAAATGGGGCTCCGGCCGGGCCCGACTATGCTCGGGCAGCGCGTTTGTCGCCCGTCCGAGCCCGCCTTTCGAGCCCGCACCTCCAGGAGCACCGCATGGCCCTCAAGATCACCGTGATCGGCACCGGATACCTCGGGGCCACCCATGCCGCGGCCATGGCGGAGCTGGGGTTCGAGGTGCTGGGGCTCGATGTGGTGCCCGAGAAGATCGAGATGCTGGGCCGGGGGCGCGTCCCCATGTACGAGCCCGGACTCGAAGAGCTGCTGCGCAAGCATGTGGCGGGCATCGAGGGCTCGACCGGCCGGCTGCGCTTCACCACCTCCTGGGAGGAGGTCGGCGCGTTCGGCGATGTGCACTTCGTCTGCGTGAACACCCCGCAGAAGCACGGCGAGTACGCCTGTGACATGAGCTACGTCGACGCCGCCTTCGGCTCGCTCGCGCCGCAGCTGCGCGAGGGCGCGCTGGTCGTCGGCAAGTCCACCGTGCCGGTCGGGTCGGCGGCCCGGCTCGCGACGCTGCTGGGCGAGGGCGTGGAGCTGGCATGGAACCCGGAGTTCCTGCGCGAGGGCTTCGCCGTGGACGACACCCTGCACCCGGACCGGGTCGTGGTGGGCGTGGAGAGCGAGCGCGCCGAGAAGCTGCTGCGCGAGGTGTACGCGGGACCCATCGGCGAGGGCTCGCCGTTCGTGGTGACCGACTTCCCGACCGCCGAGCTGGTCAAGACCGCCGCCAACTCCTTCCTCGCCACCAAGATCTCGTTCATCAACGCGATGGCCGAGGTGTGCGAGGCCGCCGACGGCGACGTGGCGAAGCTGGCCGAGGCCATCGGCCACGACGAGCGCATCGGAAGCAAGTTCCTGCGGGCCGGCATCGGCTTCGGCGGGGGCTGCCTGCCCAAGGACATCCGCGCGTTCATGGCCAGGGCGGGCGAGCTCGGCGCCGACCAGGCGCTCACCTTCCTGCGCGAGGTCGACTCGGTGAACATGCGCCGCCGGGGCCACATGGTGGAGCTGGCCCGCGAGGCGGTGGGCGGCGAGACGTTCCTCGGCAAGCGGGTCGCGGTGCTCGGCGCCACGTTCAAGCCCGACTCCGACGACGTACGGGACTCGCCCGCCCTGAACGTCGCCGGGCAGATCCACCTCCAGGGCGGCCAGGTCACCGTGTACGACCCCAAGGGCATGGACAACGCCCGCCGCCTCTTCCCGACACTGGGCTACGCGGCGTCCGCGTTCGACGCGGTACGCGGCGCCGACGTCGTCCTGCACCTGACCGAGTGGCGCGAGTTCCGCGACCTCGACCCCGCCGAACTGGCCGGGGCCGCGTCCTCCCGGATCATCCTGGACGGGCGCAACGCGCTGGACCCGGTCACGTGGCGGGAAGCGGGCTGGACCTACCGCGCGATGGGCCGCCCGCGCGCCTAGGGTCGGCGCGGCTTGGGGCCGCCCGCGCGGCTTGGGTCCGCCCGCGTGGCTTGGGTCCGCCCGCGTGGCTGAGGTCCGCCCGCCTAGACGAGTCATTCCGATGTGATCAGTGGTCGTAAGCGATCAGTGACCGCGTGATGGGCTGGCGGGTCTTGTGGTTGTGCCAGATCGCGGCG
>NZ_JBICXU010000043.1:0-49739 GCF_043200435.1 Streptomyces sp. NPDC048416 | reverse complement strand
CGCTACGACAAGCGCGGCTACGTCTACCTCGGCACCGCAACCGCCGCAGCCCTCACCATCTGGCTCCGAACATGATCGGCAGGACAAGTCCTAGCCCCCGGCTTGTCACCGGTGTCCTTCCGATGTTCGTCAAACTGCGGCCTGGACGTGGCGCTGGACATGGGACCGGTTGGCTATTCGCCGAGTGTGACCTGTCAGTCACCACGAGCACAGCAGCGCGGGTCGAGATCTCAGCGCCCCGGGCCCTGCTCGCGAACAACGCATCGCCTGCTGTGCGCGACGGAGCGGCCCGGTCGAGCGAGGTGGGTGTCTCTCCTGCAGGCGAGGTGGCCGTTCTGGGCGGTGTACGTACGTACGTGGGTGGATGAGTCCGGGGCTTGCGCGTAGACGCGGTGGTCCGGCGTCAGGCAGGTGGCTTCGGGGGTGATGTCCAGGTCGGTCAGGAGTTGTTGCTGTTCGGGGCACAGATGTGTCCAGGCGGTGTGTTGTGCTCTGATCCAGTTTCTTGCGTCGGCGGGCGGCCCGTCGGCTGACGGCTGTGGTGTGGGCGCGGGTGTAGGCGCGTTGCCAGGTTAGGTCTCAGGGTGGGTTCCAGCGCGGGGCGATCGCGGTGAGGTTCTGGTGGCGGGCGTTGAGGGTGGTCTTGCGGCGGGCTTGTGGGCGTTGGTTGTTGAGCCAGCGCCGAGGGGAAGCCGTCGTGGACGGTTGGAGTAGGCCACGTCCAGGGTGTGGCGGGTGTCGGCGTAGGAGCGGGCATGCCGAGTGCGGTTTCGGCGTACGGGTCGAGAGCGCGGGTGTGGGTGGGTTTCGCGGGTGTGGCCGGTGGCGGGGAGGAGGCTGTGTGGGTCGGGGTGGGGATCGTTGTAGTGGGTGTGCTGCAGGCGTAGCCAGGGGCGCTGGGTGGGGGTGAAGTTGCGGGGGAGTGGTCGGCGTCGGGCCGGTGGTCGGTCGTGATCTGGTGGTGGATGTGTTGCCAGGCGGGCTGCTGTGCCAGGTTCCAGGGAGGGCACCACCCAGAACAGACACCGTTGTAGTACTCAGGACTGTCCCGTAACTCGGCTCAGGCCGATTCGCCGGGTCTCAGATACCGGTAGCCGCTGTTGGTCTCCTCGGTGAGCCAGCCGTTGACGCTGGCGAGGCCGCGATCGTTGATTTGGGCGTCGTGGATGGCGAACGCCCGCTGCGGTTGGATGGCGTTGACGAAGTCGATCGCTTCCGCCGTCTTCATCCACGATCCTTGGACCGGGACCAGGAGCGTTTCGATCCGCTGATCGGGCACGTGCAGCGAATCTCCGGGGTGGTAGACCGCCTCATCGAGGATGTAGCCGAGGTTCGCGCAGTCTGGTTGGCCTGCGTAGATGGACGCGTGGCGACCGCCGACCGCCCGTACGTGGAAGCCGCCAGCGGTGAACCCGGTGCGGGAGGACACCCTGATGAGGTCCACCTGTGGGATGTTCGCTTCGAGAGGGGCGTAGACCGGTACGCCGAGCCCGGCCAGGCGGAGGACATCGATGTGATCGGCGTGTTCGTGGGTGACCAGCACAGCGTCCGCACCGATCAAGGCAGCCGGCTCGCTCCAGGTCCCGGGGTCGATGACCAGCACGCGGCCATCGTGTTCAAGCCGTACACAGGCGTGGGTGTATTTCGTGATCCGCATGGCGCCCCAACGTACTCGCCTGCGGATTGCCCCCTGTGCGGCAAGGGTGGGGTTGTGCAGGGGGCGATGCCGAGTGCGGCGAGGTGGACACCGTCGCCTTTCAGGCGGCAGTCGCGGCGGGTTTTCCAGCACTTCATGCGGGCGAAGGTGTGCTCGATGCGGGCCTGGACCTGTGTGTGCGAGCGGTTGTGCTCCTGCTTCCATTCAGAATTCCTCGTCGGCCTGGCGGCGGTGGAGCATCGCAAGTCCGGTGCGCCGATAGCCGCCGTCGGCGATCGTCATGGTGTTGCCGACGGCGGACATGGCACCGGATTCCTCCCATGCCTTGCAGTCGCGGCGGGCCCGGCAGGGGCCGGCCGGCCACTACGACCGGGCGGGTGTCGGCGTCGATGACAGCCTGGCGGCTGGTGGAGTACCGGTAGTTCTTGGACTGTTCGGCGATCGTGTGGTCTCGGGTGGGCACCGGTGTGCCGTCCACGATGAGTACGGTGTGTTCGCGAGCGGCGCCTGGGCTGCAGGGCCAGGAGTGGACCGGGGCTGGTCGATGATCCGGTCGGCCGCGGGCTTCGAGACCTCGAAGAGAGAGTGGGGCGAGCCGGCGCGTCGTCACGTTGGTGCGCCAGTACGCCGCGACCAGAAGTACTCGGTCCTCCCACAGCAGACTCCACGGCTGGCCCCGGCCGATCGCGTCTGCCCCCTCACGGCGCAGCGCGGTCACCCACTTCCCGAAGCAGCGCGGGCTCGGCCCGCTGAACGGGGCTGTCCAGGACGGCTCCGACGCCGTGATCACACCAGCCACATCAAGATCATCTCATTCGTGACCAGCAGTTACGGGACAGCCCTTGGGTATCGCGATGAGGAAGGTGAGGTCCATCTTGTCGAGACCTGGGTGGCGATATTCGGCCGGGCCCAGGACGCTCTGGAGAGACTTGTCCTGGGCATCGCTGCGCGGCGTACCGGCTGAGGCCGGGACTTGTCAGGAGCGGGTGGCGGAGGGCTGTCGGAGAGGAGAGGACCGGCAGGTCGCCGGCGCAGAGGTCCAGGACGGCATGGGCAGCGGTGAGCACCCGCTGGGTCTCGCGTCGGGGCCGCCGGTTCGGCTGCCGTTCGCACGGGCGCTTGTCGGGCACGGCCTGGACGAGGTCGTGGACGGCGTCGGCGTACGCCTGGGAGCCGGAGCCGGAGCCGGAGCCGGAGCCGGAGCTGCCGGCCGCCAGGACGGGGTGCCTGCCCGGGGCGCGCCAGCCGGTCAGTTTCCGCCGGTGGGTGTTTTTTCGGCGGCGCCGGACATCGCGTGCTCCTGGCCGGGCCGGTCGGGCATTCCCGTACGGACGCCTCCACGCCCGGCCAGGCCGGCGGGGCGTGGACGTCCCGGACGGTGTTGTTCAGGTCGGGGAAGCGGCCCTCGCGGCGGGCGTTGGCCGGTGCGCGGACAGCAGCCGGTTACTTCGGCGCAGTGTGCGGCAGCGCCCCTTCGGGGACCGGGCGGTAAATGACCTGGCGCAGCGTGACGCCGACGCCGCCCTCGTGGTTCTCCACGATCTACCGGGCCCGGTCCACCACGGCAGGCCAGCGGGTGTGCTCGCGTGACGCACGGCGGCCGGCCCGGGGGCCGGCTGCAAGAGCAGGCCGACGGCTTGGACTTGACCGCGTTTCCTATGCTCAGACACATGACCGATGAGCCCATCGCACCAGCATCCTTACGCACCCGCAGCAAAACCGTCCTGGCTGCCGTCCTGGCCATCAGTATCGCCGGACTCGTCTGGGCAGCCGCCTGGCACTTTTTCGGATGGCGCTACTGGGGCATCGCATGGCTCGCTTCGAAGGCGGCGGTCAAAGCAGTTGTCCTCGGCCCGCCTCTGGTGGCAGGGGTCATGATCTGGCTGCGTCAGCGCTACAAGAAACCGTCCTCGCACGATCCCGTAGACGAGCAGCACTCCTGAACCGCCGCAGGCAAGTCTCCGACGTTCCGCCACCCTGACGGAAGCGGCAGCGGTGAAGGCGCACCGGCTTGTTCGCGTCGCTGCGCTGCCGGTCAGCCGCCTCAGCCGCCTCAGCCGCCTCGGTCGCCTCGGTCGCCTCGGTCGCCTCGGCCGTCTCGGTCCTCGACCGCGGCGGCGGGGTCGGGGGAGGCGAGCGGTGTTGCGTCCGCTCGCCGACCGCCAGGTGCTGCGGGCGGCGGTCCGGCCTGTGTCGTGGCGGCCGTCTGCGCTGGACTTCCGCCCGTATCCGATCCGACAACGCCTTTACCAGGAAGGAGCCTTGTCATGGCCGCCGAGCCATTCGAGGTGAGCATCACCGAAGCCGAGATCGCGGACCTGCGTGAACGGTTGCGACGGACACGGTGGCCCGAGCGTGAGCCGGTGGACGACTGGTCACAGGGTTTGCCGCTGGCGTATGCGCAGGAGCTGTGCCGCAGCTGGGCCCAGGACTACGACTTCGGGTTCGCCGAGCGGGTGAACGTGTTCCCGCAGTACCGCGACACGATCGACGGGCTGGGCATCCACTTCCTGCACGTCCGCTCGCCGGAGCCGGACGCGTTCCCGCTCGTGCTCACGCACGGGTGGCCGGGTTCGGTGCTTGAGTTCCTGGAGGTCCTCGGCCCGCTGACCGACCCGCGCGGACACGGCGGTGACCCGGCGGACGCGTTCCACGTGGTCGCGCCGTCGTTGCCCGGATACGGCTGGAGTGACAAGCCGTCGACGACCGGGTGGGGGACCACTCGTACCGCGCGCGCCTGGGACACGCTGATGGTCTCGCTGGGTTACGAGCGGTACGGCGCGCAGGGCGGTGACTGGGGTTCGGCGGTGTCCGCGGTGCTGGGCGAGGTGGCGCCCGAGCGGGTCGCCGGCGTGCACCTGAACCTTGGATCCGTGGCGGCGGGCACGTTCGAGGACCCGACGCCCGCGGAGCTGGCGAATCTCGAAGCCGAGAAGGAGATGCAGCGCACCGGCCGGGGTTACTCGGCGATCCAGGCGACCCGCCCGCAGACGCTCGGCTACGGTCTCACCGATTCCCCGGCGGGGCAGGCCGCCTGGATCGCCGAGAAGTTCTGGGCGTGGACGGACAACGACGGCCATGTTGAGGACGCGTTGTCGCGGCAGACGATCCTCGACGAGATCTCGGTCTACTGGTTCACCGCCTCGGCCGCGTCGTCGGCGCGCCTGTACTGGGAGAGCTTCGCCCACTTCCGGGACAGGGTGACCGCGCCATCCGGGCTGTCGGTCTACCCGCGTGACATAAGCCGCCCCTCCAGGCGGGAGGCCGAGTTGCGGTTCACCGACCTGCGCTGGTTCGAGGAGCTGCCGCGTGGCGGCCACTTCGCCGCGTTGGAGCAGCCGGAGTCGCTGGTCGAGCAGGTGCGCGGGTTCTTCCGCCTGTTCCGCTGACTGTCCGTGCCACCCCATGGGCTGCCCTCGCCCCGGGGGATGACCGGTCCTCGAAGAACGTTCGAGAAGAACGGCAGAGAAGCACCGTAGAGCGGTAGTGCCGAGGAACGTACTGAACTGTGCGCTGCCCTGTGGCGCGGTCCCCGACCTGCTTTCCTCGGAATCGTACGGACCCAGGCCGACGTTCCCGGCTCCTGCCCATCCTCCGTAGAAATCGGACCAGACACGGCGCTGCTGCTTCCTCGCGGGCCATCCGCTGCGCGAGGAGCAGCACCGCGACGATCGCCACACTCGTCGAGTACGAGCAACTCCCCCTATGCGGGTGAACCGTTGCCCGCCGGCAAACCGTACCCCCCGCACCGGCGCCGGCACGTGGGCTCGGACTTCTTGCCGCCATCCCCAGGTGCCGATGTCGTCCCCGTCGAACGCACGCCGGGTGCGCAATGTGGGGCCGATCGCAGCCAGTTCCTTCGCGCGTTCCTCCGCCCGCTCCGGGTCCTTCCCAAAACCACCCTTGCGGCGGAGGTCGGCAACGGAGCCCAGGACTGGCGCGGCGCCGCCGGGGCGGGTTGGACTGGGTTGCCTCCCCAGGTGTCACTCCGGAGGCGACGGCTGCTGCGGCGGTATGCACGAGGGCCGGTCGTTCAGATCGGCGCTGTGGCTGAGGTGGCCCAGCAGGGCGGGCCACTTCGGCGCTGGTGCCGCTGTGCACGCCGCCGGCTCCATCAGCTGTCCACGCGCCTACGCGATGCGGAACCGTTGTTCGGGGGAAGCGGTGGCCTGCCAGCGGGTTCCCGTTCCGCCCGACTGGGTTTCTGCCGCCCTGACGCGCACCTGGCCGGCCATTGTGGCGGGCCGCTGTTCCCGCTTCGGGTGCCACGGATCCTCCTGCCAGCCCGGCCGTCCCGTCTCGTGGCGGCGGGCGCGCACGATCGCGCCCTGCCGCGCCCTTCCAGCCGTTCAGCGGGCTGCCGTGGCCAGCCGCGAGTTCGGCGCCCGGCCAGGTGCGGTCCACCCGTTCGCGCAGCCGGTGACAGAACGCATCGTCGGCGCCCCGCACCTGAGGCTTCATCCCGCCGCTGGCCGGCCAGGCCACCTCGGCCATGGCCGGCTCCAGCAGCGCCTGCGCCACGGCCACCACCTCCGGGAAGATCGCCGCGTCCAGGCCCTACGATCCGTCACCACGCATACTGTGACCGCGCGTTGCCGCCCGCCGGGCAGGAACGGACGGCGCGGGCAGATCTCCTTCTGCTCCGGGTACAGGGCCTGCTCCCACCAGCGGGCCGCCCTCGCATGCACCAGGGTGGACGCCTGCTCCGGCTCCACTCCGGCGCGCACCGCACGCCGTGCTACGCCCGGCCACCGCCCTGCCCAGCCACCGCCGCTGCGCGGGCCACCACCTGAGCCGCGCCGCGCACATCGAGATGTTCCAGCGGCTGGTCGGCGTCCGCGTCCAGCAGCCCGCGTCCGTGCCTCACGTAGACCCGTTGCTGGCGTGGCAGGTAGCGCACCGCTCGCAGTGCCTGTCCGGTGCGCCGCACGGTGCACAGCCGGTAGCTGCCAGCCAGCAGCCGGACGCGTCCGGACCCGCCGCCGACCGTCCGCCGCCGTGCCCGCCGCCCGCCACCGTGCCTGCGCCACCCCGGCCTCCCGGCCGGTGCTGATCTTGGGGTCGTCCAGGGCGAAGGCAGGCAAAGCACACGCCAGTACCGTGGGCTCCACCCTGCACAGCTCGGCAAGTACCCGCCACCCGGCCCGTTGAGGACGACCTCAGCGTCTGCCCGCGCACCGCCACCGCCGTGCCGGGCGGGGGAGTTGCGGCATGTCCACAGCCGCAGGACCCCGGCGGTCGGGAGACCGTAGCGGGCCGCCACACGGCTGAACAACGATGCGGTCAGCTCCCCGGCCAGACGTGTCCAGGACCGCCGCCCACTACGACCTGCCCGGCGACAGGGCCCCGATGAGGGGTACGGCCGGCATGGTCCGCCCCTCGCGCTGTGGTGGTGGCAGACGTCGGCCAGCAGGTCCGGAAGCCCGGCCCGCATCGAAGCTGCCTTTCCCGGGTGGGTGCAGCGCACCCACGCCCCGGCGGCCGTCCGCGATTAGCGTGACTGCCATGGAACGTGAGAACGAACTCGGTGACTACCTGCGCGCCCGTCGTGCTGCGCTCGCTCCGGCGGATGCCGGCCTGCCCGACGACGGGCCTCGGCGAGTGCCGGGACTGCGGCGTGAGGAAGTGGCACTGCTGGCCGGGATGAGTACCGACTACTACATCCGGCTGGAGCAGGGCCGCGAGCGTCATCCGTCCGAGCAGGTGCTGCGGGCGATCGCCGGGACGCTGCGGCTGGACGACGCGGCGACCGCCCATCTCTTCCGGCTGGCCCTGTCCGTTGTCGGGCCGGTGGCTGCCCCGGCGACCGTCGCCCCGGAGTTGCTGCGGCTGATGGACGGCATCCGTGATGCGCCGGCCTTCGTGGTCGGAGCGGCGCAGGATGTCCTGGCGGCCAACGCGATGGCGCGTGAGTTGTACTGCGGTTTCGCCCGGTACGACAATCTGCTGCGGATGATCTTCCTCGATCCCTTCGCGCGTGAGTTCTACGCCGACTGGGACCACGCGGCGAGGACCGCGGTGGGCAACCTGCGGGCGTCCTCCTCGCAGTTCCCGCAGGACCAGCGGATCGAGCGGGTCGTCGGCGAGCTGAGCGTGCGCAGTCCCGCCTTCACGGGCCTGTGGGCGCGCTACGAAATCCGTCCACGTACCCACGAGGACAAGCACTTCCGGCACCCGCGGGCGGGGGAGATACGTCTGCACTTCGAGGCGCTCGCCGTCACCAGCGCCCCCGGACAGCACCTGTCCGTCTACAGCGCGGAACCCGGCAGCGCCAGCGCCGACGCACTGGTCCTGCTCGGCCGGCCGGTCGAGCAGGGAGCGGCTTCGACGGACCGGACCGATCCCGCGGAAGAAGGAGAATCCCGCTCATGACGGCGTCACTGGCCGACGCCGCCAGCACCTTCGAGACAGCCGGCAAGAAAGTCGGCCGTCCCGGTTTAGGCGCCATGCGCCTGACCGGTATGGGGGTGTGGGTGAACCCGACGACCGTCAGGAGTGCGTCCGCGTGCTGCGCCGCGCCGTCGAACTCGGCGTGCAGCTCATCGACACTGCGGTCTCCTGCGGACCGTAGGTGAGCGGGGAGATCATCTGTGAGGCAATCCATCCCAACCGCCCCTACCGCCCCTACCGCCCCTACCGCCCCTTCCGCGACGACGTGCTGCTCGCGACCAAGGCCGGACTGACCCGCAACGGACCGGACCCGACGTGCTCCGGAGCGACGGGCAACCGGTGCTCCTGGGCCCGGCGGCGTGACCGCCGGCCGGGCGCCCGGAGCATCTGCGGCAGCAGACCCTGATGAGTCTGCGCCGGCTCGGGGCGGATCACATCGGCCTGTTCCAGTTGGACCGCGTCGATCCGAAGGTCCCCCTGGAGGACCAGGCCGGCGAGCCGAAGAGGCTCCAGGACGAGGGCAAGATCGTCGCGGTCGGTCTGTCCCAGGTCACCGTCGCCCAGATCGAGCGGGCTCGCGCGGTCGTGGAGATCACCACCGTCCATAACCGCCACCACCTCACCGACCGCGGCTGCGTCGGCGTCCTGGAGTACTGCACCCGTCACCGCATCGGCTTCATCCCCTGGACGCCGGCGGCCGCGGGTGAGCCGGCCCGCCCCGGCGGCCCGATCGACCGGATCGCGGCTGCCCGCCACACCGGCCCGTCGCAGGTGGCGCCGGCCTGGCTGCCGGCCCGCTCCGGGGTCGTCCTGCCCCTTCCCGGCAACCCCAAGGTCACGTACCTGGAGGAGAACCTGGCGGCGGCGACCCTGCGGCTGAGCGACGCGGAAACCGGCGAACTGACCGCCGCGGCGTGACAGCCGCCCCAGGAAAGGGGAGTCTCCCGCGCCGGCACACCGTGAGCCGGCTGTCTTCCCGTTTCGCCTCCCCGCCCCTGTCCCCGACCTTGTCCCCACCGACTGTTCCCACCGAAGAAAGATGCTTGCCATGCTGCTGCCCTCCGATGAGATGGGCCGAGGCCGCCCCGTAGTCCTGCTGCACGCCCGCCCCACCGACCGCACCATGTGGGACGCCCACCTCCCGCTGCTCGCCGACGGGGGAGTGCGGGCCATCGCCCTGGACCTGCCCGGCCACGGTGACGCGGTCGTGCCCGAAAACCGAGAGGTGGCCCCCTGGACGGATGTACTCGACACCCTCGACCACCTCGGGGCCGACCGCTTCGTCCTGGCCGGGAACTCCCTCGGCGCCCTGGTGGCGCTCCAGGCCGCCGTCACCGCACCCGAGCGGGTCGAAGGCCTGGTGCTCGTCGGATACCGGCCCCACGACCAGCCGGCCTCCCCCCGCCTGCAAGCTGCCTGGGACGCCGAAAGGACGGCGCTCGCCGCCGGCGACCTGGACGCAGCGGTGACCGCCGGCGTCCAGGCGTGGACCTCGGCCAGCGCGACCGACGAAGTACGTGCTCACGCGGCCCATATGCTCCGCGGCCGGCTCACCGGACAACTCGCCCACGGCGAGCCGCCACTGGCGGCGGACCCGCTCGGCGAAGGAACGGCAGCGCTGCGCACCCTGACCGCTCCCGCCCTGGTCGGCGTCGGCGAACACGACATGCCCGACTTCTTCGAGGGTGGCGACGCTCTGGCCCGCGACCTCGACGCGGGCCGGACCGTGGTCATCCCCGCCGCAGGGCACCTCGCGCCGCTGGAACAGCCCTCCGCGTTCTGCACCCTGCTACTGGACTTCATCCGCCGTCTCCCGGAGCAACGCTGAGCGCTGAACCCGAGCCGGAGCCGGAGCCGGAGCCGGAACTGAGCCGTGCTGCCGGGGGAGCAGTTAGTCCGCCAGACCAGGATCTTCCAGGCACGGACGGCACGGACGGCACGGTCACCGCGGCCGCGCACCAGCAGGGCCTCTCACAGCCGGTCCTCGACCAGCTCCCTTCGGCAGTCCTCGTGCGATTCCGCTACCGGATCAAACAGCTTGTCGAGCAACCAGGCCAGTCCTGAGCGCCGCCCCGCCCACCCACATCCTCATCCGCCAACTCAAACCTCAATCACAGTCACAACCGGCTCAAGCCCGCAGGAGCCTCCACCTCTTGATCCGGTTTGTCGGGCGATGAGCGGCACCACATCGCCCGCCTTGGTCGTCGCGGACGGCAGCACCGCGTGGCAGCGCGTCTCGTCGGCGACCGGTGTCCGTCCCCGAATCACCCCTGGTCGGTGACCTTCAAGGTGCTGCCGAGCAGTAGTTGGCGGACCTTGTTGCCTGCGATCCTTCCTTGAGCCCACGGGCTGCGTACTCACGTTGATACCAGGTGCTCTCTGCTGCAGCTCCGGGTGACGGCTCGCGATGGTTGGGCAGATGCGCGAGGCGCATGCAAGGAGGACGGGATCGGCTCACGGACCGGGCCGGGGCGACGCGGCTCGACGGCGGTGCCCGCGCTCGGCAGAGCGCGCAGGGACGTTGAGGAACCCCTCGAACCAGTTGTCCGGATGCAGCACGGGCGGGACGGGAGAGGCCCCGGCGCGGTCTGCGTCAGGGGAGTTGTACTTGTTGTCGTACAGCCACAGCATGTCATGGTCCTGGAAGAAGAAATCAGAGCAGGTGTCGAAGTCGTAGTCGTCACGGCTCGCGGGCAGCGCCGCGTGCGCGCTGTCTTCGGCTTCCAGATGGGCGGGAGCGTCGTCGAGGGCGAGATGTAGGACCATTTCCTCGGCCGCGCGCCGTCAGGCCCTGGGAGCGTGCCCGTGCCGGCGTGTGGCCCGGGAGAGTGTGTCCGAGTGTGTCCGAGTCCTACCGGCAAGAAGCTCGGCGCAAGTCCGCCGCGTTGGGGCAGAGCATCGGGTTCGCCCCCTTCCGATCGCTGGACTTATTTCAGTATGTGATCGCCGACGGGGCGACGTTAGCCCTTCTCGCATTTCGGAGTCCACGAAAACCGAGTGCTGGCACCTTGCTGCCAGCGCGACAAGAATTCTGCCTCAGGGCTACCCACCCCCTCGCTCCCATACGGTGAATTCTTGCGGATAACCCGGCCCTTGATTACGGAGGAAGTATCACCAAGAAGAACCGCCATGCCGATGTCCGGTGGAGTTCCAAGCCCGCCCGGACCGGAGCCGAAACGCGCCGGAGGCTACGCGACGGCATCGATCCGGGCCGCAAGGAAAGAGCGTCAGTCGACAGGGCTCCTGGAACAAGCCACGCCGCACCCGCGCGCCGAAGACGTTGGGTGCCCTGCGGTTTTCCTCAGGTCGCAGGGTGCGGAAAACCCTGGAAGTTCGATGGCAATCCTCATACCGGTGCTGACCGGCGCTTTCTACCGTGGTGACACGTAACGGCACTCCGCCCGCGCCACCACCAGCCTGGAGAATCGCATGCATCTCATCCCCCTGGCCCTGCCCCAGGAGCCCGCCGACGGCATCGCGGGATGGGCAGCCGATCTTGTCGACACCCTGGGCGGCCCGGGTGCCGGCCTTGCCATCGCCCTGGAGAACCTGTTCCCGCCGCTGCCCAGCGAAGTGATCCTCCCGCTGACCGGTTTCGCGGCGGGGCAGGGCGTCATCAGCCTGGTGTCCGCACTGTTCTGGACCACGCTCGGCTCGGTTGTGGGCGCTGCGGTGCTCTACTGGATCGGCGCCCTGTTCGGCCGCGAGCGCATGCACGCGCTGTGGGGCAGGCTTCCGCTGGTCAAGGCGTCCGATCTGGAGCGGACGGAGGCGTGGTTCGCCAAACACGGCACGAAGGCGGTGTTCTTCGGGCGCATGGTCCCCATCTTCCGCAGCCTCATCTCTGTGCCTGCCGGGTTGGAGCGCATGTCCATGCCGGTGTTCCTGCTCCTGACCACCCTGGGGAGCCTGGTGTGGAACTCGGTGCTCGTGCTGGCGGGCTACTGGCTGGGCGACCAGTGGGACACCGTAGATACCTACGTCGGGATCATCAGCAAGGTGGTGCTGATCCTGGTCGTCGCGGCCCTGGTGTTCTATCTGGTGGTTCGGGTGCGCTCACGTAACTCCTCGGCGCGGCACGGCCGTTCCTCGTAAGCACCGCTGTGCCGTTCCTTGCGTCGCCCGCCGAGCAATATTGTCCTGGTTGCGCTGCCCGACTAGGCTCGGTATCCGTGCAGGGGGAATCAGTCGACATCACAGGGCAGCACCTCCCGAACATGCTTGGACCTGTGTTCTTGGGGGAGGCAGAAGCCACCTCTCCTCCTCCCGCATGGCCGCGCAGGGCTGTTGGCCTGTTCGTCGGCTGCTGCACGGCACTGATCGGGCTCCTCTACTTCATGGTGGTCGGAGCGATCCTCGGCCCGCTCCTGCTGTGGCCCCGCACCCGTAAGAAGGCCCTCGCCCTGCTGACCGCCGGGGCCCGGTGGCTCACCGCGTGGGAACGGCGGCGCCGTTCGGCCTGGTTCGGGGACCGCTTCCCCGTCCGCCACGCGGCCGACCAGCGGATACTGCGCTATCTCGCCATCCGCACGTACGTCGGCGTGCTCACCACAATCGTGGCCGGACTGCTCGTCTTCGGTGTCGTCCTGGCCGGCCTGCTCCTCGGCGGAGTCATGCGCGGCACGATGGACTGGCAGGAACTGCTCACCCAGGTGCTGCTCGGAGGAGTGCTGCTCTTCCTCGACGTGCAGGGGTTGCTCTCCCTGGAGGCGTTCGACTCACGGCTGGCACGAGAGTGTTTCGGCCCCTCGGAACGAGAGCTGCTTGAGCAGCGCATCAGCCAACTGGCCACCAGCCGGGCCGCAGTTCTGCAAGCGGTCGACGCCGAGCGCCGCCGCATCGAGCGTGATCTGCACGACGGTGTTCAACAGCGCCTGGTGGCCTTGGCCATGCTGCTCGGCCGAGCCCGCAGGAATCGGACGCCCGAGCAGGCCGACGCGCTCCTGCTGCAGGCACACAAGGAGTCGCAGGAAGTGCTGACCGAGCTGCGGGAGGTGGCCTGGCGGGTCTATCCGACCGCGCTGGACAACCTCGGACTCCAGGAGGCCCTTGGCGGGGTCTCCGAGAGGTGCAGCATTCCCATCCGGATGGATGTCGGGTTGCGCGGGCCACTGCCGTCATCGGTGGAGACCGCTGCGTATTTCGTCGTATCCGAGGCCGTGACCAACGCCGCGAAGCATTCGGCGGCAACGGCGATTTCGGTGAGTGTGCGACACCAAGGAGATGTTCTCGTCGTACGCATCGAGGACAACGGCGGCGGTGGCGCGGACCCGGCGGGCAACGGTCTGACCGGACTGGTCAGCCGCGTCGGCGCACTCGACGGCCGACTGCATGTTCACAGCCCCACAGGGGGCCCCACCACAATCATCGCGGAGCTGCCGTGCGCGTAATGCTGGCTGAGGACTCGACTCTTCTGAGAGAAGGACTCGTCCGTCTGCTCACCGAAGAGGGTCATAACGTTCTGGCCGCAGTGGGGGACGCGGACGCCCTGCTGCGCGAGGTCGAGGCGCTGCCCCCGGACATCGTCGTGGTGGACATCCGGATGCCACCGACCCATACGGACGAGGGGCTGCGCGCGGCGATCGAGATCCGCAAGCGGTGGCCCGACATCGGCGTGCTGGTGCTGTCCCAGCACATCGAGCGCAACTACGCGGCCCAGCTGCTGGCCGCGAACGCAGAGCGGGTGGGCTATCTACTCAAGGACCGTGTCGCGCAGGTCGAAGAGTTCCTCGATGCTCTGGAGCGCATCCATGCGGGTGGCCTCGCCATTGACTCGGAGGTCGTACGGCAGTTAGTGTTCCGCACCACGCACAGCGACCCGCTCGCCCGGCTGTCACCACGCGAGCGCAGTGTCCTTGAAGAACTGGTCCAGGGACACACCAACGCGGCCATCTCGCAGAAGCTGCATGTCTCCATGAGCACGGTCGAGAAGAACCTCAACGTGATCTTCGACAAGCTCGAACTCGCCCAGACCACCGGGTACAACCGCAGAATCCTGGCTGTGCTGCGCTACGTGGAGTCGTAAGGCCCTGGCGCAGCGAAGCGCCCCGCCCGGCGGGCCCCGCGCGGGGCCCGCCGGGCGGAGCGCTCAACCGCCCGATGTCAGCGGTCAGCCGAGGAGTCACTGAAACGAATACGGATTCAGCGCATCGTCGGGAAGGTGCTTGAGCTGCATCCGGTCCCCGATGCCGGCTTCCTCGGCGAGTTCGAGAAGCATGTCGAGAGCGATGTGGTCCTCAAGCGCGAAGCCGGTCGAGTCGAAAACGGTCGTACGGTCCTGGTAGCGGGCCGCGGCTGCCGGCTGCGCACACAGGTCCATCAGATCGGTCCGAGGTCGCCGAGCTCCAGCTGCTGGCATTCGCCCTCGCAAGGGACCCACCTGGGCCCGATGATCCGCCGTTACGAACGCCGACTCCAGGACGGCCTTCGGCACCTCGAACATGCCGATCACGTCGGCACCGATGGCGTTGATGTGGACGTTTGGCTGCAGGCATCCGCCGCGCAGGACCGGCCCCGCGCCCATGCCGACGGAGGTGACGGCGCAGATGACGTCCGCCGCGCCGCATCGAGGTCGTCGGGCTCGGCCCAGCATCACTGGGAAGCCCGAGAAGCCCGAGAAGCCCGAGAAGCCCGAGAGAAAGCCCGGCTCGGCGGAAAGCCGCAGGTGCCGCAAACAGCGGGAGTGTCGTACCACTACGACACCAAGGGCAACATGGACTCGGTCATCCCGCCCACTCGGACCGGCAACTGACCTACCACTACGATGCGCTGGGCCGGGTCACCGACTCCAAGGACGGCCGCGGCGTCACCACGCTCTACACCTAGGACGACCGGGACCGGATCAAGAAGGTCGACACCGGAAGCTACGACACCGTTACTTACGTCTACGACGGTGACGGCAACCTGGCTTCGCGCACCGACCGCACCGGCACGCAGACCTACCAGTTCGAACCGCTGTCGCGAGAGACCATCCGCACGCTCCAGGACGGCTCGCAGACGGTGCTGGCCTACACGGCCAGCGGCAACGTCGACACCTACACCGACCCCTCGGGCGTCATCGGCTACACCAGGGACAAGGCCAATCGGCTCACCGAGCTCAAGGACCAAGCGGGCCGCAGGACGACGTACGGCTACAACGACACCCGCACCAGCACCACCTACCCGTGCAACACGGTGCAGAGTGTGGACGTCGACAAGTTCGGGCGGCCCACCACCATCAAGACCACCTCACCCGAGGGCACCCTGACCAGCCTCACCCACACGTACGGCTATGGGACCAAGGGAGCGACCGACGGTACGAAGATCCGCACCGCGACCGATGTGCTGGCCGGGCTGAAGACGTCGTACACCTATGACGTGGCAGGCCGCTTCTCCTCCGCCAAGGAGGAGAAGGGGAGCACCCTCAACTCGGCCTGGCAGTACTGCGACGACCTCGTGGGGCAACCTCACCTCCCAGGGTACCGAGCCCGGATGCCCGCGCGGCACCACCTATACGGTGAACGACGCGCAGCAGATCACCGGCAAGAACGGCCCCACCCCCAACTGGTCCTACGACAAGGCCGGCAACGACACCGCAGGAGCCTCCACACCCGAAGGCACCCGCACCGCGGAGAAGGGGTCCGACTACTCCCAGCTGACCTCGCTCGCCGTGGGCGGGACCACCTACGCCGGGCAGTACCCGTCGACCGACCAGTCCGAGCGCCCGCAGCTGGGCCAAACCACCTTCCACAACGGCCCGTTGGGCTTCTCTGCGGAGACCACCGGCGGCGTCGACTCCGGATTCAACCGGGAGCCCGGGGGCACCCTGAACTCCATGACGACCGGGGGCAGGGCCTACTGCTTCCTGACCGACGCACTCGGTTCGGTGATCGGCCTCGCAGACGAGAGCGGCACCAAGGTCAACACGTACACGTACAGCCCGCGCGGGGTGTCCCGCACCACCACCGAGAAGGTCGCGCAGCCGTATCGATTCGTCGGTGGCCACCAGGACCCCACCAGGCTCTACCGCTTCGGCGCCGGCTACTACGATCCCACCATCGGCCGCTTCACCCGGCCCGACCCCTCCAGCCAGGAGAAGAACCCCGACCTCTACGCCGAAGGCGACCCCGCCAACCGCATCGACCCGAACGGGCTCAATGCATTGACCTCGTGCGCTTCGAAGGCCACGAAAAGGCTTGATGTGGCGGGCGCAGCAGTGAATGTCTACTCAATCGGGAGCCAGTTGGGTGCCAGGCGATTATCGTGGGGCCGCATCCACCGCAGTGGGGGTTCGGGTCTGAAATCGCCTTCAATGCCGGCTGTGATTATGTGAGTGGAGGGTCGCTTGCCCCAGCCTGCGCTGTTGCGGGGGATTTTGTTGGGAACAAAGCGAGCGAAGCATTCGACGACGCGACGACGTAACCGGACAAAACAAAAGCAGACATTTGGCCGGTATCCCGGCGTAAACCGCAGGTATACCGGCTGCAGGGAGAGGGCCAATGGACGAGAACATCAAGAATATGGCCGTAATTTTCCCCGGAGGCGGGCCATTTGATAACAATGTCTTTTCGACCATCGTGGTCATCGTTGTGGCTGTCGCTTTCATCGTTGTGGCCATACGAATGCGAAATACAAAGTAGCTGCATATTCACACGAGCGACGTCACGGACAGGACCGTTCCGCTATGACTGGCAGGCCTTCGGTGGTCTGCCAGCCTCGCCTTGCGGCCAGCGGACCGTGGAGCAAGGCCGGTGGGGGAGCCCGGCCCTGAAGTGGGCGATGTCGACGTAGTACGCGTAGTCACCGTCCCGGGTGGGGTCGTGCAGGTGCGCGAGTGAGGCGGCGGCGCAGTCGGCGGTGCCGCGCACGGCGTGGTGGGAGCACATCGCGAGTTCGAGGGGTGGCCTGCGCGGTGTCGAGGCCTACGACCGCGATGTCGGCGCGCAGCAGCCGAGTACGGTCTCCCAGGTCGCCGTTGCTGGTTCCGGCGTCGCGGATGAGGGCGGTGATCTGGAGGGTGATGCGGGTGGCGCGAAGGTTCAGTCCCGTCAGGTCTGCTCGGCAAGGTGGAGTTCGGCGTTGCCGGTCTGGGGGTTGGTGAACGCGGTGACACGAAGGCCAGTTGTGCCTGGGCGGTGGCGCGTTCGCCGCTGATGCCGTGCTGGTCGGCGTCGTTGCGGGCGGCCGTGTAGGCGGCGGCTGCGCGGTCCATGGCGCTGTGAGGCCGGTGGAGGTCGCCCAGGCCGCGGTTTTGCCGGCCCTCCCAGCCGAGGTGTTCGGCGACGTTCGTGCCGCGCCGTCCTGGGCGAGATGGGGGGGTGCGCGCCGCGCCGTCCCTGACGCCCGTCGAACTGCTGGCGGACCTGGCCGTCGCCGTCGCCGCCCTGCTGGATGCGGGTCCGCGATGCGGTGGAGCGGCCGAGGTCGCGGTGGGCTTTGGCCCGGTAGTACAGGGCCATGTCGTGCAGTTCAACGGGCAGCAGGGCAGCAGGGCAGTGTCCAGGACGGTGGTGAGAGGGGCCACGGTGGTCTCGCGGTGTTGTGTTGGCGGCGGCCGAGGGCGCTGAGGACGTGGACCAGGGCGTGACCGTACGACGCGGTCAGGGCTACATCCTGCGCGTCAGCGCCATCCCGGCGGTACATCGCCAACTCCTCGACCGCTGCCAGCCGCTCGACAACGCCCGGCCTCTGTGAGCCAGTCCAGCTCCAGGCGGTGTTCGCGGGCCAGCCGCAGGCCCTGGTGCAGGCAGCCCGCCAGCAGCTTCCTGCCGGGCCGGGGGCCGGCTGTGGTTGTCCATTGTTCGCCGAGCGCGGTCAGGGCGCGCTGGGCGGCGTGCTGCCAGTCGGTGAGGCTGCAGCGGTCGTCGGTGGGATTGTCGGCGGTACGGATGGTGGAGGCGACCACACCGTGCAGGTGGAAGGGCCCCAGGGCGAACGGGTCCTGCTGGACGTAGGGACGCTCGACCAGCGCAGTGCCGGTGTTTCGCGGGTCGGGCCTGCGGTGCAGGTGGCGAGCGTGACGTCGAAGGCGTCCAGCAGGTTGACCGAGCGCAGGGCATGGCGTTCGTCGGGTGTGAGGTCCTGCGGGGTGCGGGCGATCAGTGCGGCGAAGTCCGCCTCGAAATCGGCGGGGCGGGGCCCCCGCCCTGGCGGCGGATCTTGAGGAACCGCATCACCGACAGGTCCGGGTAGAGGGGGAGGGCGTGGGAGGGGGAGGTGATGACGGCGCGGACGGGCCCGTCATCCTTGAGGTGGAGCACCTGGATTCATAGTCGGCCGCCCGGCGGAGGCTGTTCGGTCCGCGGAGCGATCCTGACCGGCCTCTTCGGCTGCGAGTCTCGAAGCGCAGGGGCCGTTCCGGCCGTGGACGTGAGGAGTGTGGATGTTCCGGGCCAGGCTGACGACAACTGACGAACCGACAGACGCGTTACGCCACGAAGGCCGCCTGCGGCGGGCGTGGCGCACGGCGCACGAGCCCGCCGCAGGGGTGCCGCGCTGGGCCCGCCGGGTCGCCTACGCAGTGCCACTGGTGGTGCTCCCGTCCGGGGTCTGGCGCCTGGGATTGCTGTTCGCCCCGGACAAGCGTGGCGGGTCGATCGCAGACTGGGCGATGGACGGCTACCTTGTCTTCCTTACTCTCATCTCCGAGGTCCTCGCCTTCACGGCCCTTGGGCTCGTCGCCCGCTGGGGTGAGGTGTTCCCCCACTGGATGCCGTGGCTGCGCGGGCGGCGGGTGCCGACGGCCGCCGCCGTCGTCCCGGCCACGATCGGGGCGACGGTCCTGACCCTGGTCTTCACGGTCATCGCGATCGTTGCCACGGTCACCCAGTCCAAGGCCAACGGCGATCCACTGCCGGCCGACTTCCCGGGCAGGGCCGGTGGCTGGAAGACCGTCTACTTCTACGCCTCTTACGCCCCTCTGGTCCTGTGGGGCCCGATGCTCGGCATCCTGACGTACGCGTACTGGCGTCGGCGCAGGCCGGCGACGAACGGGGCGCTGCTGCCGTCGGCAGCGGGCAACACGCGGTAGGCGGCCATCCCAAGGCCCCAGTGCCCTTGCCAACCAAGCCGGTCGCCGCAGGGCAGCGCCCGGTGGACGACTGGCTTCGTTGTCCAAGGACACCGTGCAGCCGAATCGACTTCGGGCGACCGGGGCCGACGTTGCTGGTGAATCGGCAGGTCATCAGCTTGAGCCAAGGCACGCGAATCGGAACAACGTCGGTTCACAGAAGTTGTGCCAGAGCCCGAGATAGGACAGCAGATGTTCACGAGTTTGAGCAGCGTCGAAGAAGGCCGCTGTTCGAACGCTGCGGGGAGGTGATGTGGCCGAAGAGGGCATGCCAAGGCACTCCATCCGGTCGAGTTCTTGACGAAGTGCCAGGCAGTGAGGTGGGAGCCATTTCATGATCGTCAGAAGCGCCCTTCAGGGGTAGGGCTGGGCCGTTTCTTTTGGATCATCTCGCCGACCGGATGAAGATGGCAGCGAGGTGGAGTCCGGCGAGGTGGATGGTGGCAGTCTTGTCGTGGGGGGTGGCCAGGCGGCGCCATTGTTTGAGTGTGTTGATGCACCGCTCGGCCGTGTTCCGCTGTTTGTAGGCCTCGCGGTCGAAGGCTGGTGGGCGGCCACCGTGGCTGCCGCGGCGTTTGCGGGTGGCGGCCTGGTCGGCGGGGTGCGGGATCAGGGCGCGGATCCCGCGCCGGCGGAGATGCGTGCGGATCGCGCGGGACGAATAGGCCTTGTCGGCGAGGATCACGTCTGGTGTGGTCCGAGGCCGACCGAGTGGCTGAGGCACCCGTAGGCGGGCCATGATCTGGGCCAACGCTGGTGCGTCACCTGCCTGGCCAGGCGTGAGGACGAACGCGAGCGGGCGGCAGTTGCTGTCTGCGGCGAGGTGGACCGTGGTGGTCGGACCGCCGCGGGACCGTCCCAGGGCATGATGCTCCGGCTCGCCGGCCGCAGCCCCTTTTGACGGGCCCGGCGGCGTGCTGGTGGGCTCGGACGAGGGTGGAGTCGACCGCGACGGCCCAGTCCAGGTCGCCCTCGGTGTCGGCCTGGGCGAGCAGGGCGGTGAAGACCTTCTCCCAGGTGCCGCCGAAAGCCCACCTCCGCAGCCGGTTGTGGGCGCCCCTCCACGGCCCGAAGTGCCCGGGCAGATCCATCCACGGCGTCCCGGTGCGGTACTTGAACGCGATCGCGTCGATCACACGCCGGTGATCACGCCACCGCCCCGCCCCGCCTCGGCGTCTGGTCCGGCAGCAACGGCTCGATCCGCGCCCACTGGGCATCAGTCAACGACACACATCAACCAACGATCAGATGATCCGAAGGAAACGGACTAAGAGGGCATCTGATCTAGGTAGTTGGTGATTTGGGATGTTCTTGTGACTGCTGGCGATGGTGGGTCGTTGAACAGTGCGTGAGCACTCGTCGCCGTATCGCAGTGATGTGTCCGATGCCCGGTGGACTTTGATCGAGCCGGTGTTCACGGAGTGGCGGTCCGGGCGGACTGGGCCCGGTGTGGCGGCGCGGGTGCATGACCTGCGGGAGATCGTGAACGCGATCCTCTATGTCAACCGCACCGGCATCCCGTGGGAGTACCTGCCCCACGACTTCCCACCGCACAAGACCGTCTACGACTACTACGCGAAGTGGGAGGTGGACGGCACCACGGGGCGGGTCCATGACCTGCTGCGGGACAAGACACGCCGCGCCCACGGTCATGCCGCGGAACCGTCGGCCGCCGTGGTGGATGCCCAGAGCGTGAAGACCTCGGCAAACGTGGCCGAGACCAGCCAGGGCATCGACGCGGGCAAGAAGATCAAAGGGCGCAAGCGCCACCTAGTCACTGACACCCTCGGCCTCGTCCTCGCCGTCATCGTCACGGCCGCCTCAGTCCACGACTCCACCGGCGGGAAGCGACTGCTCGACGAGCTGGCGGTCACGCATCCCAGCGTGACGAAGGTCTGGGCCGACGGCGGTTACCAGACGGCCGTGTTCCAGCACGGTGCCGGCCTGGGCATCGACGTCGAGGTCGTCAAACGGCCGACCTCCAAAGGCTTCCAGCCGCTGCCGAAGAGGTGGGTGATCGAGCGGACCTTCGGGTGGCTGATGCAGCATCGGCGCCTCGCGCGGGACTACGAAACTCTGCCTCAACGGTCCCGAGCGATGATCCACTGGGCGATGGCTAACAAAATGAGCCGCGAGCTCACGGGAGAATCCACCCCAACCTGGCGAATCGAATCCGACGAATCGGTCAACACGGCCTGAACGCTGATCAGATGCCCTCTAAAGGGCTGACGCGGGTATGTGCTGGTCAGCGGCTTGGCGTCGGGGCGGGTCTGCGGGTCCAGTACAGGGCGGTGCCGATGTCGCGCGCGGTCCAGCCGTCGGCGCGTGCTCCGCCGTGGTGGAGGAGGTCGTCGAGGAGCTGGAGGTAGCGGCCGTAGCGTCCCGTTGTGGGGGTGAGGGGGAGGCGGAGGGTGTCGAGGGCGTGTTGGACGCGGCGGTCGTAGACGGCCATCCGCTGGGGTGCTGCTGCGGTCAGGACGGCTGAGGCGAGGGCGTCGCCGGTGCGGAAGCCGGGCAGTTCGGCGATGATGCCGCGTCCGGTGCGGGCGGCTTCGCTGCGGGTGAGGGTGGTGTCGCGGACGGCGGTGACGGCTCGCTCGGTGGCGGCTCGTACGTGGGTGTCGGGCAGGGACATGACATGAGTCTGTCACCCAGCGGGTTTGCGCGGAGAGCTGTTTCCAGACGACGAGGGCTGCGATGTCCGTCTTGCCGAGGTTGCCGGTGTGCTCGGTGCGCTGCGCGACGTCGTGGAGGACCTCGTCGTAGTGGGGTGAGACATTGGCGAGGTAGCCGGCGCGGGCGGGGATCAGGGTGTCCCAGGCCTGCCGGCAGAGGGCAGCGAACTCGTCGCCGCCTGGCGTCTCGGCGGTCGTCTTCATGTCCGCATCATGCCGTTCTGGCGGGTTGGCGGGTTCGGGGGCGGCTTGCTTCTTCGGCGAGGTGGTCGAGCTGGATGGCTTCGAGCGCCTTTTTGGTGATGCGTTCAGTGCCGTCGCAGATGGCGGTGATGGCTGCTTGGCGGATGAGGCGGGAGAGGCTTCCGATGCGGCCGGCGGTGCGCTGGTGGAGGTAGGAGGCGTGGCGGGGGAGTGTGCCGGGTGTGTGCTGGGTGAGGTTGCTGACTCTCACGCCGTCGCCCGGACTGCTTCTCAGTTCGATGTCTCGATGGATGGGTTGGGGATCCCGTGGGTGGCAAAGGTAGGGGTGCAACCGTGTAGGGCGCTTGGTGAGAATCGCCGTGGCACATTCATGAGAAGTGCCTGTTCGTCGAAGCAAGAATCGCAATACGGCTTTGATCTGCAGCCTTGTGCGCGGGTGAACGCCGTATGACGGGAGCGAGGCAGGCCGGCTGTAGGCTCTCAAGGGGTCCGCCTGCCCCCCTCTCGCGCGGGCTCTACATGAGGCCAGACCATCACCACGGTCGCAGCAGCGGGTCCCCCCCGCTCTCGCGCAGTCTCTCCTAGGTCCTCGTTCAGACGGCGTTCACGGCCGTCGGGTCCTTCCCCCTTTCGCGAGCCCACGGTCCGGCTCGCTGTGCAGTGGCCGGCGCACTGGTCACTCCCGCTCGCGCAGGCTCCAGGTCCACCGCAATCCGCACGACGTCCGCCAGATCGGGTCACTCCCGCTCCCTGCAGCGACAGCCGGGACTCGGGCCGGCAGCAGAGCAATCGCGAGCAGAAAGCGGACCGCAGCCCGGCTCGTTGCAGCCTCGTCGCCCTCAACACCGTCCAGGAGACCGGGTCACCCCCGCTTGCGCGGGCTCCCCTCGAAGGCGTTCGCCTGGAGGAAACGGACGGTCGGGCCACATACCTGGCAAGCAAGCATCTCTTCGCCGCCCCGGGTGCCGGGCGCGGACCCGTGGCGGTCTACAACCGGTCTATCTCGGTTCCGTCGTACGCCGCGTCACTCCCGCTTGCGCGGGCCCCACATCGACCCCTTCCCGCGCGATGCCGGCGAGGACGGGCCACTCCCGTGTGCGCTACGCATCCCCTCGCGCAGGAATCGCACATGAGGGCGGGTCACTTCCGCTGGCGAGAGTTCTACGCGGTGGCTGGCAGGCTCTACCGCCGGGACGGAGGATCACTCCCGCTCGCGCGGGCTCTACTGCCTGGCATTTGCCTGGCTGGCTGGGTAGTTGATGCCACGATAACGGTTAGTGCGATGCCGTGAGGTTTCTCAGCGAGGTGACCAACGACTCAGCAGATCAAGCGGCATGGGTCCGTAGTGAGGCCAAGGACCTTACAGAGAGGCCGGTCTGCGGCCGGAACGGGCGTGCCTGCCCGTCCGGACTGTTCAGCCTCGGTGATCAGCCGAAGACCGGTGGCGTGGAAGGTCTCCACATCGGGTTCGTGCGCCCCCCGGATCTTCCGCAAGGCCGCCACGTCGGCGAAGCCGCGGAACTCGGCCAGGCGCACAGCGTCCCTGTTCCTGTTCATCAGTCTCCTGTCACCGGGCCGGGCCTTCCTTGATCTTCACGATCAGTGCGATACGGCCGGCCCGGGTACTTCGTTGCCTGCTGCCAGGGCCCTGACCTGGGGCGACTAGACGGAAAGCCGCCCTAGTGAAAGCCCCTCAGGTGATGTGTCTCGACGCCCCGCCCCCGGCGGGCGATCCCGGCTGTGTCCTTCGTCATGTCCGGGCCAGCCTCGGCCGCCCGCGCGGACCGGAAGCGCCGACGGGGCTCTCGTACGGGGTCACCCCAGAGCTCTGATCCCCATGGCGAGCAGCGCCGTGATGAGGGTCAGGGTGCCGCCGAAGGCGACGCCGGCACGCAGCAGGGCGGCGGGCAGCGTGGCGCCGTCCATGCGGGCCAGCAGACCGGCGCCGACGGCCGCCAGGAGTGCGAGAAGCGTGGCGACGAGCAGCACAAGAGCCAGCAGCGTCATGGTGGTTTGCGATACAGGCACGGTTCTCTTCCGTTCCGTAGCGGGAGATTTTGTCGCAACGAAAATGGCGAGACGCACGTGCGGCAACGTGCGATTGGACGAAGATGAACGGATAGGTACCAAGGGGGCCAGGGCTGGCTGGAGGGGGAGACCGAGTGAGCGGGGGCAGGCGGGACGAGCTCGTCGAGCTGAAGGCGCACCTGCGGCAGTTGCGGGCAGAGCGCCGCTTGTCGATGTCCGGACTGGAACTTCGGGCAGGGCTGGGGCACACGACCGCAAGCCGGGCGATGAACGGCTCCACCGTGCCAAGTGAAGCCACCGTCGTCGCTCTGGCCCGCGCGTTAGGTACCGACGCCGGGCCGCTGCTGGCACTGCGCCGCCGGGCGCTGCCACAGGTGCCCGTCCCGAGCCGCATGCCTGTCGGCGAGGCGGTGGTCGACGACGCGGACGCGCGATTCGAAGAGCGGTACCGGCAGTACGTGGAGAACCGGCACGGGCAGCTGTCCGTCATCGGCCTGGCGCTTTCCCAGCCGGATCGCGCGTCATGGCCATTGGACACCTCCTACCTCAGTCTCGAACTCGCACTCCGCCCGGCCCCCGGGCCGGGAGTGCGGAGCAAGCCCTCCGAACCGGTATGGAAGTTCAACCTCGCGGAGGCGCGGGCAGAGCGGGCCGAGCAAGCCTTGGCAGGGCGACGACGCGCCGTGATCCGCGGGCTGGCGGGAGGCGGCAAGAGCACCTTGCTGCAGTGGCTCGCCGTCACGACCGCCCGTCAGGACCTGCCGGATGAGCTGGCGCATCTGGAGGGCTGTGTGCCCTTCGTGCTGCCATTGCGCACTCTGGTCCGCCGAGGAGATCTGCCCGGACCGCAGGAGTATCTGGCCGCCGTCGGCTGCCCACTGCATGCAGCGCAGCCGATCGGCTGGACGGACCGGGCGCTGGCCAACGGACGCGCCCTGCTTCTCATCGACGGCCTGGATGAGATTCCCCAGGAACAGCGGGCGCGCACCCGGCAGTGGTTACTCGAGTTGCTGGCCGCCTACCCCCGGGCGGCGTACCTCGTGACCACCCGTCCGACCGCAGTGCCGGAAGGGTGGCTGGCAGAGTACGAATTCGCCGAGTTGTCCGTCCGCCCGATGAGCGCCGGTGACGTGTCCGTGTTCATCGCCCGCTGGCACACTGCCGCGGCCGTCGGCACGAGCACCGCAGAGGAGCACTCCTACCTCACCTCGCTGGAGGAGACGCTGCGGGACACCGTGCGATCCCAGCCGGATCTCACCCAACTTGCCACCACCCCGTTGCTGTGCGCCCTGGTCTGCGCGCTCAACCGCGACCGGCGCGGTCACCTCCCGCACGGCCGCATGGAACTCTACGAAGCAGCCCTGTCCATGCTGCTGATGCGCCGGGACCGCGAGCGCGACATCGACGCTCCCGAGAACCTCGTCCTCACCGAGCACCAAAGTGTCCAACTGCTGCAACGCCTCGCGTACTGGCTCATCCGCAACGGCCAGACCGAGATGGAGCAGCGCACGGCGATCGACCTCATCGAGGACGCACTGCCCGCCATGCCGCAGCTCGCTCAGCAGAGCGACTCCGCCGGCGTCCTCACCCACCTGCTGGCCCGCTCCGGCCTCCTGCGCAACCCCGCTGCGGACACCATCGACTTCGTCCACCGCACCTTCCAGGACTTCCTCGGCGCCAAAGCCGCCCTCGACGCCCGAGACATCCCCCTCCTGATACGCAACGCCCACGACGATCAGTGGGAAGACGTCGTGCGCATGGCGGTCGCCCACGCACGTCCCCAGGAGCGGGTCACCCTGCTGCGCCGGCTGATAGCCCGGGGAGACCGCGCGGTCTCACACCGAACCCGCCTGCATGTGCTCGCCGCGGCATGTCTTGAGTACGCCACCGAGCTCGACCCCGGCGTACGCGGGGAAGTCGAACAGTGCGCCGCAGCGCTGGTGCCCCCACGCAGCGAGGACGAGGCGGCGCTCCTCGCCCTCGCCGGGCCGGTCATCCTCCACGTCCTGCCGGGACCCGACGGCCTGGACGACGACGAGGCGGCGGCCGTCATCCATACAGCCGAGCTCATCGGCGGACCGGCGGCATTGGCCCTGCTGAAGAAGTTCCGCACGCGCAATTCGGCACAATGGGCCCTTTCCAACGCATGGAAGAGCTTCGAAACCCGCGAATACGCCCGCGAGGTACTTGCCCATGTCCCCGATCTCTCGAGCGTGACCATCAGAACCCAGGAGGAGCTAAGGGAACTGCACCGACTGCAGCCCCTTGGTCAGGCCGCCTTCATGGGTGACTTCTCAGGCGCGGAGATGACGGCCCCCTTTGCAAAAGAGGACCTCCGGGTGCTGAACATCGACCGGAACGACACGGTACGAGAGCTGGACTTCCTGCACCCGTATCCGAATCTGACGCGCCTCGGGCTCTTCACATGCCCGAATGTCAGCGACTTGATGCCCCTGAGTGAGGTGCCCCTGCGGACGCTGGAGATCCACAGGTGCGGATCGACGCGCACCGAGGACCTCAAACACCTGACCGGGCTCGACATGCTGAGTCTCGATATGGAGCTGCCGGAACGCAGGATCGGTGCGCTGCCTGTCGATGCCGACCTGACACAGCTGATCCTTGGCCTGAAAGTCTGTCGAAAGCTCTCCCTGGAGGGCATCGTCCGCTGGCCCAACCTCACCAGGCTGGACCTCTCCGGTCCGCCCGACGATTTTGCCCGGATCACCGAACTGGGCGCACTCAAGAACCTTGTCCTCCTCGGCAATGCGGGCCTCTTCATGCTGGAACAGCTGCCGCAGGTGCCTCAGGTCACTGAACTCTGGCTCGGCAAGTGGAGTCGTGACGACAACCTCGCACTCGTGCACGCCAAGTTCCCGAACCTGACGGCCCTGACGATCTGGGCTGGATTCCAGCCAGTGGATCTCGCGCCGCTCGGGGGCGTGCCCGGGCTTGCTGTCCGCATCCACGACGCAAAAGAAGTCTTTGGCACCGAACATCTCCCGCCGGAAAACGTCACTTTCAAACGCCACCGGTACGCCGTGTGATTATTGTACGGGCAGGGCAAGCATCATTGGTCGGCGCGGTGCGGGCATCTGATCGAGGGCCCCCTGCTCTCTCCCCGTACGGGAAGGGGCCCTCCCGCCCCGCTTCCCACGGGCGGTGCGCCCACCCATCGGGGGGTGCCCCTATGACTTTGGTCAAGGGGTGATCGGGGTTGGTGGTTGGTAGAAGGTGCCGTCGCGGAGCATGGCGAAGAGGTCGCCCCATACTGCGCGCCAGATCTGGCCCGGCTGCGGGTCCTGGGGGCCGCGCTGGTTCGGTTCGGGCAGACCGCGTGCCTTGAGCGTGCTCTTGAGCTTTTGGGCCGGGCGGGTGTGATGGTGGGGTGGAAGAGGTAAGGGCCGGCCGTGGGGCTGTGCTGCCGAGGGGGTTGGTGGTGCGTCGTCTGCTGGAGCGGCAGCAGGCGGAGGAGCTGGCCACGCGGCATGTGCGTGCGGTGGTTGAGACGGTGGGTGTTTCGGAGCGGACGGTCTGGCGCTGGCTGGAGCAGGCCAAGACGACCGGGCAGGTGGAGGCGCCGGTCCGGCAGGGGTATGCGGTGTCGGACGAGGTGTGGGCGCAACTGGGCAAGGATCACCCTCCTCCTTCACGACGCACTCGAGGAGAACCCCGACCTCACTCTTAACAAAGACCTCATCCCCTGTGTACTCAGCCGCCTCGATCCCACCACCCGCCACACTCCGCAGCGCAGCTGACTGCACCAGCCGTAGCGGGAGACAGGACAACGGCGAATTTGCGAAGCCCCCGCGACGCGTCGCGCCCGTCCCCCGAACGTGCCTTTGCCATACGACTGCTTTCGGTGGATCAAGCCGCAGGTCGGGGGCGTTGATGTGTCCCGTAACGGCGAGATCCACAATTTCACCAGCCACTTTCGTCGTGCTGCCAACAGGCTCCCTGGGCACGGTGAGCGCACTGGTGAGCGTCAACCTCAACTCGGCGACCGGCGCAGTCACCTTCTCCAACATCTCGCAGGCCGCCGGCACCCAGCTGGCCACCGGCACCGGCTACGCCAACCTCAACATCTGCTACCCCATGGGTTGAGCGGACCCCCCTGATCGGCACGAGCGTTCGGCCGACAATTCGGCGCGCCACCAAGCTGCCGTAGTTGCTTGGCGGCGTGGGGCCACCGTGTTGAAAAGTGCCGTGTCCGCGCCGTCCCAGGACCCCACCCCATGGGAGCTGCTGCGTGCCATGCAGCAGATGCGTGATGACCTCTGCGCCGACTTCGCAATGTGCACCGACCGGTCGACGGAGATGCTCACCAAGTACACCGTCACCTCTGATGCCTGAGATTGGATCGCCGCCAGACCAGCGTGTACCAAGGAGATCTCACGCTCGGACAAGGCAAGGATGTCAGGCATAGACGCCGGGCCGTGCGGCAGGGGATCGGCAGGGGGAGCTGTGGGAGGCGCAGAGGCCGCCTGCGGTGTTGAAAACGGGCGCAGCAGTCGTCGGGGCACGGAGTTGTCGCAATTAGGCTTGCTGAACGCCGGACGGGCAGGGGCGTGATGGTTCAGGCGTTTGCCTTTCAGCCGGTCGCAGGAAGACGACGGTGGCCGTCTCCCCTCGCTTGCTGCGTCGGCTTCCTCAGAGTCGTTGCTGCAGCCTCGGCGCCTGCGGTATGCGGATGGCCAGTGCCAGGGGGTCGTCCGGGTGGAGGACGATCGTGTGCATCTCGGCGGCGATGGCGCTGGGGATGTCCGACAGGGGCTTTCCTGCATGGCGGCGTGCGGCCTCGATGAGACGTTCTTCGCCCTCGCACGGGTTTCTCCGACTCTTGGTCAGCCCATCGGTGTAGAGGATGAGCAGGTCACCGGGGTTGAGACGGGTCTGCAGCAGGCGCTCGCTGCCGGGCAGAGGGAAGCCGACGCCTCTTCCAGGCACTTGCAGATAGCGGGCTTGACCATCTGCTTGGAGGAGAAGAGCCGGCGGGCGGCTTCCGTTGGCCAGTTGCAGCACACCGCTCGTGGGGTTGATGCGGGCAAGGAGTGCCGTGGCCATCAGCCCTGGCGCCAGGGGCGTGAGCAGTTCATGGGCGCGCCCCAAAATGGACTGTAGCGGGTGGTCTTCGAGAGCGAGGGTGCGCACGGCATGGGTCACGTCGAGGGCGCTTCTGGTACTGCCCACCCCATGGCCGAGTGCGTCGACGGTACGCCGGCCAAGTCGGCTGCACAACGATCGAGTTCTGCCGCATCAACGCCACGAGGTGGCCACCAGACCCCCCGGGTTCAGAAGAGCTCAGCGTCCCACCGGCTGGGCGCTGTACCAGTGAGGTGTGACAGCTCGCCGTCTCTCCGTCGGCCCGCCTTGCGCTGCGCTATGCCGGTACGGAGGGCATCGGTCTGGTGGTCGCGGCATCGGTTGAAAGTGGAAGCGGGTCCCTCAACTGAAGTCTCTGAGCGCAAAGTTGGCTGCTCCCGAAGAACCTGGGCATCCGAAGCACACAGAACACGAACCTTGAGGGTGGGAGAGAGCGATGACAGAGTTCAACAACCCTGCAGCCGGCAACACATCACGCACCAACGGCCTTGCCGTCGCCGGTCTCGTGTGCGGCATCATCGGGATCTTCCTCCTGAATATTGTGCTCGGCCCGCTGGCCATCATCTTTGGCGCGGTCGCCTTACGTCAGTCCGGGGTCAAGGGAAGCGGAGGCATGGCGAAGGCCGCTCTCGCGCTCGGCATCTTCGACGTGCTGCTCTTCGTGGTGCTGCTGATCGTGGCCGCCTCCAACGGTGGCTTCCACTGGTACGTAGGCGGCTGACCCGCGACATGAGGGGGCGCCACGCGATATTGCCGCGTGGAGCCCCCTCGGCCTGTCACGACAACGGCGCCCGGCAAAGCCCCGGCGATCTGCGGCCACCGGTCACCGACGCTGAGTGCGTCAGCCCAGAGCAGGGGGCGGACTGGGGTAAACCCGTAACGAAGTGCGGGTCAGGGCTGGAGATTTCACCGCTGTGCGGCGGGAGCTCAAGGCGTGGCTACGGGGCATGCGGTCATCGCGAAGCCCCGTTTAAACGGAGCTGAAGCCCGCAGGCGGCCCGTAGCTGCGCGCCGGGCCCGACCGTGCCTGTGCGCAGCGTGGCCCGCCCGCCGGACGACTGCACCGTAACGCTGGCGCTCCAATGACCGCTTGTCAATAACAGTGCAGGCCAGGGCAGTTGGCTTTCGTTGTCCCACGTCAGGGTTTGCTGCGGCATCCCGGCAGGTGGGGGTTCGGCCAGCCGATCATCGTGGAGGTATGAACGATCCGCCCAGTGTTGTGCGCAGGGCCCCTGGCGCGAGGAGGGCGGCTCGTGACCGCGCTCGGCCAGGACATCGGCGTTCCTACTCCGACCGCGACCTGGCCGAGTTTCTCCCTCATCAGGCGCAAATCGTTGAGGCCGATGCCGAAGCCGTGGTTTGCGCAGACTCTCCAGAGATCGAATGGCAAGGAGATTCCGCCGCGCGCGGCGGTCGTGTTCGGGGCCGCGGCGCTGGCCACGCTGGTGGCGGGCGTGGCCATCGAGCGGTCCGGTGAGGAGTTCTTCGCGCGGCAGGGCCTGTCCGGCATCCTCTTCGGCGCCATGGTACTGGCTGCAGCGACCTTGCTGCCCGAAGTAAGCAACGGCCTGACGTCGACGAAACTCGGCGCCTACCAACTCGCCATCAGTGACATCTTCGGCGGCAACGCGTTCCTGCCTGTCCTGTTTCTGCTGGCCGCCCTCATTTCCGGCGAATCTGTCCTGCCTGCGGCGCACCACACCGACATCTACCTCACGCGGCATCGTCCTGACCGCCGTCTACGCTGCCGGTCTGGTCTTCCGGTTGCAGCGCCAGTACCTGCGCATGGGCATCGGCAGTCTCGCCGTCCTCGCCATATATGCCGCGGGCATCGCAGTCCTGGCCGCCATCGGCACCTGACGCCCTGGGTGGACAGGTGCTCAGCCACCCGGCGCTGCTGATCGCAGAGCTGGAAGCCCTGGACGTGATGTGGGTGCATACGTGAACCGCGAGGCGGGGGAGGGGGCATGCAGAGCGCGAGGCTCGCTTTTTGGTTCCGGCGAAGTGTCGACCGTGCTGTTGGCGCATTCACCCGATGGTGTGTTTGGTCCAGGTGTCCGCTTGGGTCTCCCTCGTGGAAACACTGCAGCTCAGCGCTCCTGTCGGTCTCCTCGATGCGACACGCCCGGGGGCTGAGCGTGCTTGTGTGTCGCGCCCGTCACGCATGATCTCCTTCGTCACTTAGTGCGCTCTGTCAAGAACACTCAGTAAAGTGTGATGGAGGAGATGTAGCGGTGCTCGATACTGCCCTGAGCCGGCGCAGGACGAAGATCTTGACGGCGGCTATTCGCGCGGCTCACGCGTGGACGGTCCGGCACGAGGAACCCCGGGCCTGGCGCGAAATCATGAGTATGACGGGAGTGGTCAACTCCCTGTGTCCGCAGCAGCGGGTGCTGACCCCAGCGGAGTTCGTCGACAGTCTGAGCCGGCCGATGATCCGGCTGGCGCCGGATGTCTTCGAGAACGATCCGCTGGGGAGCCTGACCGTTCTGGAGTGGGACGAGCTCAGCGATGACGTTTGGTCCGACGGCTGCACCGCCATCATGGAGCTGCTGCACAAGGGCGACCAGGGACGCGGCTGGCTGCCGAGCTGGACCTGGACCCGGCAGGAGGCTGTGCAGAACGAGGCCTTCCTCGCGATCAAGACCGGAGCCGACGACCGCTTGTATGTAGCCCGCCGCCGGTTCGTTGTCGAGCACCCGGTCGGGGGAGTGGGGGAGATCGCCGACCTGTGTATGGAAGCCGGTATCGACATGCCCGTCCCGTACACCCCGCTGCCCGCAGACCGCGTTCACGACGGCCGCTGGTGGTGGCCGTGCCCCGTGTGCAAGTGGCCGATGCGCGTCAATGGCTCCCAGGTCCGCTGCACCTACCAGTACCACCAGGCGCACTACAGCATCGGCACCGGCACGACCGCCGACGGTCGGCCCAGGCTCCAGCGCCGGGACCCGCGCGTACCGCGGACCCCCGCCGCACGCGAACGCCGCCTTCAAGGGCCACAGCGGACCGTGTGCGTCGAGCACGCGGTCTGGCGGTTCATCGTCGTCCCCGGCGTGGAGGAGCTCCGCCTCTACCTCAAATGGCATGGCAAAGAACCGCTGGAAGTCGCACTGTGGCCCAGCCGCGACCTCTACGACGTCGAATTCACCATCGCCTGCACCGGCTGGTCGCTGGCGGTCGACCTCAAGGACGTGGCCAGCGCGAGCGCCCTGGCCGACAAGATCAAAGACAAGCCCCTGGCGGCCAAGACCATCGTGATCCCCGACCACCGCGGCCACGGCCAGAAGATCGAACTGCAGGACCTCCTGCCCGACTACACCGTGTGGCTCGTCGAAGACGTCAACAGGGAAGTCGCCAAGCAACTGGCACGAGCGCGGAAGAAGCCCAAGTGACCACCACCGCACCCCAGCAGACGAAACGCCAGGAACAGCTCCTTCCCCGACTCCTTGCCTGTGCACTCGCCTGCGCCCAGGCCCACTTCCGTGCACCCGATGCCGCGACTCTCACAGCCGCTCACTACCTGCTCACGGGAAAGTACGACGCCTGGAGTGGCTACAGCGCCCTGAAGACGGACGACCAGCGGCGCCTTGCCAGGATGCTGCGCCACCGGGACAACGACGTCGCGAACGACAGTTCCTTCCGCTCCCACGCCGCCGAGCAGCTCGAGCAGGACAAAGTACCCGGGGTCCGGCTCCTTGAGGACCGCGAACACGTCCGCTTCCACCATGGCATCGCGCCCCGCGCGTTCGCCGACCGGCTCCTCGACGAGATGGACACCATCGCGGCCGAAGGAATGCGTCCGCAACCCATCGTCCGGGCCGGCGAGCACACCAACACCTTGAACGTCCAGATGGCTCCGGGCCTCAGAGCCCCGCTCCTGGCCTCCTACACCTTCGACGACGAGCACATCCCGGAACACCGGCCGCCCGCCCTGCTCCTCGCCACCGCCGAGGACCTGCCCGAAGTCGTCCTGGACGTCTCCGAGTTCCTCAGCCTCAGCAGCCGCCTGGACGACAAGTCCCGCACCGCGTTCCGGGAGCAGACCCTCAAGGCGTTCTTCGAGCGCATGCGAGACGGTAACGGCCGGCGTCTGGAGGGAAAGCTCGAACTGCAGGCCGGCCCCACCCAGGTGCTGAGCGCTCCCACCGGCTCCGGCAAGAGCGTCATGATGCGAAGCGCCGCTACATGGGCGCTGGAATCGGGACTCACGCTCGCTATCGTCGTCGACACCAACTCGGCCGCCCTCAAGACCGCACGACAGATCCAGGAAGACCTCCAGGCATCCGGTGTCCTCACCAAACTCGGTCTCGAGCCCGGTGACGCCGTCGTTCCGCTCATGTCGCCCAACAGCCTTGCCCGCGAACTGGAGCGTACAGTCCGCAACTCCAAGGACCGCGACTACGTCGACTGGGTGTTCACCCGGATCGGCTACTCCTGCCAACTGCCCGCATTGGCAGCCGTGGACGAAGAGGTGGACACCTGGTCACCCGGCAGCGAACCCTGCCGAAACCTCACCCCGGTGCGCCCGCCCCGGCAGGACGACTACCGCACCATGCCGCAGCCGAAGGTGTGCCCCTTCCGGCAGGACTGCAGCAAGTTCCGTCTCGCCCGCATGGCGACTACTGCCCGCATCATCGTCACCACCCACGCGAACCTCCACCAAGGGCGAATGCACATCCCTTTGGAACTCGCCGACGGAACAGTCAGCGAACGCGTCTCGGTCGAGGAATTCATCCTGCGCCGCTGCCAGATCGTGGTGATCGACGAACTGGACGCGTTCCAGTCGACCGTCCTCGCGCATGCGGGCCGGGGCCTGACCCTCGCCTGGGGGGACCGCTCGCACGACCGTCCGCTCATCGACATGGACGGGCAGTTGGTCGCCGCGTTTCACCGCCTGCCCGGAGCGCTGGAGGAACGCGCCCGGCTGAACGTTTCCGGGTGCCGCAGACTGGCCGAGACCTACTCCATGCACTTGGCCAGAGGTGACCTCGGCCGCAGCGACCACGTTCCGGACGAGCCCGCCGCGCGACCCAGCCGCCGCCTGCGACGCGATGCCGGCCGCCGGTGGATCGTGCCGCAGCGGTGGGACTCCTGGCTGGCCGCGACGCTTGCCCCCCTCCTCGACAACGACCCCGCACAGATCGGGTCCACCCCGCCACCCGCTGGCACGAGCAGCCACACCGTTCTCCTCGAAGCGGTGTGGGGGAAGACCGACACCCACCTGCTGCCCGAACACCTCCGCGACTTCGCCACGGCCGCCCGCGCCATCCTCGGCCACCAGGACGAAGCCGGCGCCCTCGACAACGCACGCCAGCGCCTCGACGACCTCCTGCGGATCTGGATCCCCGCAGCGAAAACCCGCCTCGACGCCATCGACCGGTTGGTCCGCCGCATGTTCCTGATCCCGCTGAGGGACATGCTCTACCGATTCGTTTACGACGCCCCTCAGCTCAAACTCGCCGGAGTGAGCGCAGCGGAAGAGATCGCCTCCGCCCTCGGCGGATACGAAGCCTGGCGCGCCGTCCCGCACGGCCCACTGGGCCGACTCGTCTTCGCCTTCACCGAGGACGTCAACACCGAAGCCCCGCAGAACACCCGCCTGTCCGCCGTCGCATTTGGCGGCGACCCCCACCGCTACATCACCGACATCGGGCAGACCACCGCACTGGCACACGCCGGACACCGCCGCATCGTGCTCGGCCTGTCCGCCACCGCCTACGTGCCCGGCGCGCACCGCCACCACGTCCACACCAAGCCTTCCTTCGTCGTCCCCGACGAGGGCAGCGAAGTCGTCATCGACCTCAGGGCGATCCCCGGTGAGAACACCGCCGAACTCCTGCGGATCTCCGGCCTCTCCGGGAAGAAACGACGCCAGGCCACCTACGAACTCGGCAAACGTCTCTGGAGCGAACTCAAACACGAACTCGACCAACTCCAGGCCACGAACCCTAAAGGCATCCAGGACACCATCCTGCTCGCCACCACCTCCTACGTCAGCTGCCATGACCTCGCTGATGGCCTGACCGACGCAGGAGCACCCCCGGGCCTCCTTGCCGTAGCCGTTCGCCCTGACCCCGACCCGAACATCGCCACAACAGTCCGCCACCGCCACTGGACCGAGATCTCAGCGGACCAACTGGAGGATTTCGGGAGCATGCCACAGGCTCGCATTCTCATCGCGCCGATCCAGCGAGCAGAACGCAGCCTGAACATTCTCGCCCCCGGCGAACACCGCTCCCGCATCGGATCGATCTGGCTCGCAGTACGCCCGATGTCCATCGTCGACGAACCCGACGAACTGCTCGCCCATGTCGGCGCGCGCGCCCTCGACGACCGCAGGGCCCACCATCGGCCCTGGACCGTCCTCGCCGAGGCCAAAGCGACCGCCAGCGCGTACTTCGACGAACTCCTGGCAGGGGAGCGCTACTTCAAGGCGTTGCCGAAACGCGCCAAGCTCGCCATTACCGCAGAACTCGTCGCCTCCATCATCCAACTGGTCGGCCGTGCCCGACGGGGAGGAACCCCAGGACGCCTGCGCCTCGTCGATGCCGCGTTCGTCGACGGCAAGGGAAATTCCGACCTGCCGACCCTCCTGCGCGAGCTGCGGGCGGCGTGGAGGCGCAGCGGTGAACTCGACACCGTCGTAGCAACCAACAAGGCGTCGACCGACGCGTTTTTCGCCTTCGCCGACCAACACGCCATCCACCGCGCAGACCTGGACACCGCATGCTGACGACTCTCACCTACACCCTGGATCCCAAGCGCCTGGGAAAGGTCGCGCTGTACTCCCTCAGCGAGGACTTCGCCCTCGCCTGGAGCCACCTCCCCAGCTACCGCGACCACGATGGCGCCAGGCCCGTCCGCCCTGCCTACGCAGCACTCGCGACGGCCCTGTCCGCAGTCACCAACCAGCCCGTGGTGATCATGCCGGACACGCTCGGGCAGCCCGACGCCGAAACCGCCGAGCCGACCATGCTCGCCACGACCAAGCCCATCGACCGCCGTCTGCTCCACCGCGCGGTCCGCGCCTGGGAGCGGCACATCCGCGGCGGAGACGACGCCAACACCCTCGCCCCGCTGCTCGGACAATGCCAAGAAGCCCGAAGGAACCTCGCCGACTTCATCACCGACGCCGCCACCGGCCGCCCCCTGGCCCCCCAATGGTTCTTCCGCGTCGCAGCCTGGAACCTGGCCGCGGCCCTCGCCAAGCACCGCTTCCACCTTCCCCCGCCCCCGCCGCCCCGGCCGAAGACCTGCGCCACCAGCGAACCAGCAGAACTGGAGGAGGAACCCGGTGCCGCCACACCACCGGCAACCGGCGAGGCCCCGCAGCCGGACACCCCTCCACCGCCTGGGCCGCACCTGGAGTGGCTCATGGACACCAACGGCAGCCTCCTGGCCTGGAACCACGTCCTGACCAACACCGCCGGGCGCCGCCAGACCACTGGCGCCGCCATGCACAAACTCGACTTCCGCGTCGTCACCCTGCCCGGCGAGTCCCGCATCGCCGTCCACATCCTGCCCACCTCCAGCCGCCTGGCCACCCACTGGGCCAGCACCCGCACCGCCTTCGTCTCCCGAGGCAAGAACACTGTGCTCCGGCTGCCCGTCGGCCACCGCCGCACCGAAGACGGATGGCAGCCCTACATCCGCGGCTACACTGCCCAGGTCGTCGACGCCTGCGAACTCGAAGGCATCACCCTGTGCAGCAACGCAGAACTCGCCGCCATCGGCGGCCCCGTCCGCGCACTCGTCCCCGCACCCACCGACCATCCGCTCGGCAAGGGCACCGGAACCCGTTTCAACCTCGCCCTCGCTCGGCACATCCACGCCGCCCTCGGTACCAAGTACGGCCTTGAGCAGGTCACCTACACCCGAACCGGCTACCAAGTCACCCGCACGACCAAAGGTCCCGTCCTGCGCGAACATCTCGACCAGGCGCTCGCCGGCACCGGACACCAGCACGTGCGCATCCTCGCCCTCTACGACCACGAGTACACCCGCGACCGGATGACCGCAGCCCTCGCCCCCTACGCGGACACTCCCGACGCCATCGAACACTGGCAGGACGAACAGGACTGTCCCCTGACCGGAAGGGTCAGCGTTCGGCTGCGCCGGCTGCCCGCGCTCACCGCCACCACCCGCCCCGACTGGGACCGCGAACTGGCCTTCCTCGACGACCTTCCCCCCGTGGGCCTAAGCGGTGTCTGGGTCGAAACCCTCTGGAACCCCAAGAAGAAGACCACCCGTCGCGACCATGCCGCTGACTACGACCCCAAGCGCGACTTGCGCCGACACTTCCACCAACGTGGCATGGTCTCCCAGTTCATCGCGCAGAAGGAGCGCCCCACGCCCAAGGGCGAGACCATCGAGGACAGTCCCCACACCGACAGCACTGACACCGCCCTCGACGCAGGCCTCGACCAAGCAGAGCCGGCCAAGGCCTCCCGCGCGCGGCCGCGCCTGGACTACCCTGCCATCAACGGGCTGAGTGACCTCCTGCTGCGCCTCGGCGCCATTGACCGGCGCATGGCCCACGCCGTCGGCCTGGACCACCCCGCCGTCCTCGTGGGACTGCACCTGCGCCAGCAACGCAGCAGCACCCGCACGCTCGGCTCCGCCGACAAGACCCAGATGGTCGAAGTCCTCACCGCCGTCCACACCCACCCCGACCCCGACGTACCGTGGCGCCTGGAGATGTACAGCCGCCGACACCACGCATGGCTGCCCGTCCCCGACGCGGAAGCGGCCTTCGGCTCAGGACCGATCGGCATCGACGGGCACGCCCGCCACCAGGACGGGGCCCAGCTCGTGCGCGAGGAGATCCGCGCCGCTCTCAGAATCCTCCCCGGCACCACCCCTGCGGTTATCTTCGTCGATGCCGAGGCTTGCCGCACGATCTGGCCGGGACTCCAACACGCCCGTCTCGGCGAGGGCGCCCTGCCGAGCGACACCCTCCAGGAGGAGGGGCGAATCGCCGCCACCGTCTGCGTCAACACCTCCTACAGCGAAGTCCCTACCCCGGTCGACCGCGCTGACGGCCGGCGCCGAGACCCACATCGCCCCGCAACACCGGACGAGTGGCTGCACCAACGCACGACCACCACCGGCGTCACCAGCTGGTACCTGGCCCAGGCCTCCCGGACCTACAGCGGGTTCGGGCAGACCTCCGTCAACGGGTCCCAGCACACGCGGTTCACCATCCCCGAGCACCAGCGCACTGCGCTCCTGGCCAAGGACTGGAGCAGCTTCACCGCCATCCAGATCACTGTCCCAGAGCCTGGACCGTACCCAGCCGAGAAACTCGCCGCCCTCGCTGCCGCCCTGTGCCACCAGTCCCTGGTCTGGGACTCCCGAACCCGTCACCCCGCCCCCCTTCACGTCGCCGGATGCGTCGATCGGAACCACTCCGAATACCGGGGAGCTACTCTCACGGACCAGGGACCAATCGATGAGAAGAACGCTGATCAGCCATAACCCCGCAACTTCGGCGGTCCAGTGATGCATTCCTGCCGCGCCCGCTGACCTGGATGCTCTGTCGTCGAAGTCGCACCGTGCTTTGACAGTTCCTGACCTACTCGCCTCTGAACCGGGGAGCCGAGCCGGGCCGATGCTGTGGGTGAAGCCGGTGTCCAAAGGGTGCTGGCCTTCGCCAGGACCGTTGCCGCTTTGTGTTGACTGCCTGTGCCGCGCACGCGGTGGCAGGCGAGATGCGAGGAAGATCCAGGAAGGCCGAGCTGCCGATAGCCGCGACCGGAGCTCTGAGCCCGTTGTATGCAGAAGGCCGGCCCCGCACTGGCGGGGCCGGCCGTTCCGTGCAGGTCATGCGCCAACATAGATCTGCCGGTGCCCTGGTCAGCTGCGGTTTGGAGCCAGTAGCAATCAGGGACGCGAGGCCCCATTCCACTGGGAGGAGCGCTCGCACGAGGAGCATCGCAAGGGATGGGGCGTACGCGCAAACACAGATGGGATGTCAGTGAGCATCGGCCATCGCAACCGAGGGAAATCTCTCCGACTCTACTCGATCGCACATCTGTGACCTGCATGTTTCCTGCAACTTTATTGCCTACCGCAGAGGTTGGTGACAGTGATGTTCTCCCGCGTCCCCCCGGGGATGCGAATGGACCGAAACACCGGGACCTTCACCCGCCGGGCATAGGAAGGCCGTTCGACCTGAGATGCTGGTCTGCAGCAAGGAGGGGAACCAAGCCCAGGCGCCGCCAACCGCCTTTGGTTTCCGCTGAATTGGAGCCAGTAGCAAGCCGTCCGGCGGACACATCACCCGCCGGACGGCCACGGAAGGGAACTACCATGGCGAACAACCCCCGCATACCCGATGTCGTACCACCCTCACCGCAGCAGCCCCAGCAGACTTGGGCGCCGGCCTGGCATCTCGGCGGCGCCGAGGCGGCCGTCATCATCGCCCTCGTCGTCACCGCAGCCGCCTTGGTCAGCGCCGGCATGCCGATGCTGGCAGTTCTCCAACTGCTGCTGGGTGCAGGGCTCATCTCCGCGGTCATCATCACGGCGCTGCATATCCGCTCCTCCCAGCGCCTGCGCATGGTGATCCGGACCGTCTTCGGCGCGATCCAGTAGGGGGGAGGAGCCATGGTCCGGAAAGAAAGGCCCCTCGAGCGCAGCCCGAGATACAACGCCCTGCTCGGGCTCTTCCTGCGCCAACGTCGCGCCAACAGCGGACGCTCCTACAACGAACTGGCCGGACGGTGCGCCTACAGCCGACAGACCCTGCAGCGAGCCGCAGCGGGCGGGCCGTCCGTACCTCCGTGGCCCGTCGTCGAGGCGTTCATCCTCGCCACCGCTGGTGACCAACCAGAACCCTGGGAGACGATGGACACCCAGAGGGCTCTGGAGAACGCCAAGTCACAGTGGCGCAAGGCCCGCTACGAGCACCGGCAAAAGATCCTTCCCCCGCGTTCCGAACCCCCCGTCCTAGCCCTGGTCCGGGACGAAGCCGATGTGTCGGCAGTGCTCATAGAGCTGTACGAGCTGGCCGGAGCGCCATCGATGCAGACCATGGAGAAGCAGGCCGGCGGCATGGGGCGTCTTCCTCACAGCACAGCCCACCGCATCATCACCAGGCAGGCACTGCCCAGTTCCTTTGAGCAGTTCAACGCCTTCCTTACCGCTTGTGAAGTAAGGCCCGCCAAGCGCGAGCCGTGGCACAAGATGTGGATCCGGGTCTTCGGGCAAGCCACAGCCGAGACAACCCCCACTCCGCCTTTTGACCTGAGGCCCGGCGAGTCCACTTCGTTTATCTTCCAGCCTCGAGGCCGCGGCTACTTCAACACAGAGCTGAGGTCGGGAACCGGAGACAGGTAGCACCCTCTGTTGCCAGCTCCGGGCACGGAGACCACCTCGAAACCGTCCTGCGCTCCCTCACCCGGACCCGGTCCGCGATGTACGCGGCATCGGCCACCTGTACCCCCTGTGAGCGGATACCTGCGGCGGGACGGTTGTCCACTGATGCCGAGAGATCTTGACCGTACCCGGGTCAGTGGGGGTGCGGTCCGAAGAAAAGCTCTGCAAGACGTCGCCGCTTGTCAGGGTTAGCGAGAGCGTCACCGGTGCTGTAGAAGGTGATCTTGCCGTCATCGCTGATGAGCTGCGGTGCATAGTACGGAAGGCCAGGGTGCTCCTTCATCACGGGGCAGGTCGATGAGTGAGGCAAGTGGTGACCGCCGAGGCCGCCGCATGCCGCGCAGCGGCCGGTGCGGTCTCGATGTCGCCCGTCTTCGGGCAATGGCGTTGTCCACCCTTCACCCTTCACCCTTACAGCTAGGGCAAATATTCTCTTTCGCATGGCAGTTGCAGGCTGCGGTGGCGTCGGCGACTGCAGACTTCATGGGGCCACGGTAGTTGCGTCAGCTTGGCCGCTAGGAGTTGTCGTCAAATGTCACGCCCGCATCAGGAGGGATGCGAGGGTGACGGCTGCCTGGTAGGACTCGGCGGTCTTGTCGTAGCGGGTGGCGATGCCGCGCCACTGCTTGAGACGGTTGAAGCACCGTTCCACCACGTTGCGACGCTTGTAGAGCTGCTGGTCGAAGGCCGGCGGGCGCCCGCCCCTGCTGCCGCGCCGGGTCCGGTTGCGGACCTGGTCGGTCCGCTCGGGGATGGTGTGCGGGATGCCTCGGTGTTGCAGCCAGGTCCGTATCGCCTTCGAGCTGTAGCCCATGTCGCCCAGCACATGGGCGGGACGTACCGGGGACGCCCGACACCGATCCGGGGCACCCGGATCGCCTCCATCACGGTGGTGAACTGCGTGCAGTCGTTGGTGTTCCCGCCCGTGACCACGAAAATCTTGCTGGTCAGGCCGCCCCGCGAACGTCCGAGCGCCGGGCTGCGGAGCCCCCTTTTCGAGCCCCTGCCGCGTGCTGGTGGGCGCGCACGACGGTGGAGTCGACCGACACCAGCCAGTCGAGGTCACCGGACGCGTCCGCCCGGGCCTGCGCGGCCCGGAGCATCCGCTCGAACGTGCCGTCCCTGGCCCACCGGCGGAAACGGGTGTGCAGCGTGGCCACGACCCGTACCGCTCGGGCACATCCCGCCAGGCCACCCCGGTACGGAACTTCCACACGATCCCGTTGAGCACCTTTCGGTCGTCCAGCCGCTCCCGACCCCGCAGGGACGCGGGCAGCAACGGCCGGACAACCTCCCACTCCGCATCGGACAGTTCATGACGACGTATCACCCGACCATGATCCACCACGCAAGATCATCATTTGACGACAGGCCCTAGGACGGGTCCCGAGATCCTGCCCCAGCCAGTACGGTGCACTCGCCGTCGTCGAGCTGAGGTCCGATCCACTGATCGTGTGGGCGATGGAAATGCACGCCGTGAACCTCGTCGACGGGCCAGACAACTCTTGAGACATGGAACCCGGCCTGCGAACCCTGCTGGAAGACCTCCCCAGTTGCGGCAACAACGGGTGGAGCAGCGGGTTCGGCGCCGCCAACGCCGCGCATCTGCTGCGGGAACTGATCGCCGACGGCGTAGACCGGGACATCATCCTCTCGTTCATGGTGGCCCGAGGACACGATGAGAAGTCCGTCGAATGCCTCGCCGCGATTATCAAGAAGATCCTGTGACCTGCCGCGGCAGAACCTGTCGCAATGTGCCCCATTGATTGCGGTCTGGCACCAGCCCCAGGTCCAACCTCTTAGCGGTCGTTCACCATGAAGACCCTCCATCCCGGCCTCCTGGTGCTTACCACCGGCCGGCCGTTGCCGCCCCGTCCACCTCCGTGGCGGCAACGGCTTACGCAGCCCCTCTCGCGCTCGGTTGGGCGGTCGGCGAGGCCCGCCGGCGGCCCCCGCCTACTCGTCAGAGTGCTCCAGCGGAATCGGGGCATCGAAGACATCGACGACGCACTCCGAGGTTCCGCTGCCCTCGAAGTCGACGTCGTAGCGGCTGTGCAGCAGCGTATGGATCCTCACCCACCGCCCCTGATCCGCTGCTTCCTCCGCCACCTGGAGTGCACCGCGAACAGGACCGACACCGCTGGCCCGCTGCTTACTCGTCCACGTCCGCGCGAGCTTCGCCCCTGCGGGGACAGCCCACGTTCGCGGCTCGGCGCTCGCCGGCACGGAAACCTCGTCACTGAGCAGCTGGATGACCCACCCCACGCCGCCATGGCGCTTCCGCTCGTTCGACATGCGGATGCCGAGCCCGATCGCGTACGCACCCTCGAGGTACTCCTCAATCTCATCGTCGATCCCGCCGAAGTAGACAGCCTCACGAACGACCTCAACCGGCCCGTACTCCGTGTAAGCCCCGACCACCGGCGGACACTTGTCTTTGAGGAATTGCTCCGCGGCCAAGCGCACAGGCTTGGGGACCCGATCCAGCACCTTCCCGAGGGCGCTCTCGTCGCGGTCGTACAGGAAGCCGTTGAGCGCGCTGACCAGTTCCCCGGTCAGGTGGAGATCGCCGGTTCCCAGCGTGGTCACCGCCTCCAGCTCGTCCCCAGGCCTCCTCACAAGGGCGAACACCCTGCTTCGCCCGGGACTCGTATGCGCGATGAACGAATGAACCATTTTTCTGTCTCACATCACATTTCAGAAGCGATCCCCGGCACGCGAACACGCGCCTGGGCCGCAGAAGAATGAGGGAACCCTGCCAACCGAGGTGTCGCACGGGCTACAGGCTCGTCCGCATGATCAGAGGTGAGTCGCTGTCAGACCCGGCACTTCAGCCCGGGATCCGCATGGCTACCGACAGACTACCCACGCGGCTCCAGGGGTGGCAACGAGGCACCCGCCGCCTCCCGGGTTTCGCTGCCACCAGGCCCGATCACGGAGATGCGTTTCGATCACCGAACACCTGCGGGGCCCGTACCGGCGCCTTCCGCCCGGCACGGCGACGGTCTCCCCGGCCGGTTCAGCCAACCCCGGACGCCTCCGGGGGAGAGCCGGCGCGCGCCCACACGCTTCCGGCCGCTGCTCGCCCGTTGAGACGCAGCCCGCTTCTCTTGGCCTTGCCGCGCAGGAACCGCAGGAATACGGCAGGAGGCGAATGGAAGCACGCCTCGTACCAACTCCCGCTCGCCCGGGACCAGCCAGTCCTACACGGGCAGCGCCAGCCGGCCGACCAGCTGAGGAGACGTTATTCCAACTCTCTGCGTCATGTAGCACAACACCCCAGGTGACGCTCGTCTTCATGTGCAGGCCGTGACTTGGCAAAGCTGCCGTGTCTGCCCTGCAGGACCGAGACGATGAGCTTGATGCGCGTGGCTGTCCTACGGCCGGTTCGCGCCTGGAGAAAGGAACGATGCGTTGTCCTTGACGTCCCAGATCGACTCGCCTGACAGTCCGTTCACTCGATTCACCGCGTTACACCTGCCGCGCCCGCGTACGGCGATGGACACATACCGGGCTGCAGCCCGTGCCGCGCAGCGGCCCGTGTCCTTGCCATTGCCACCCCCTGGGGTACGGCCGGCATGGGGCACGCTCGGCGCGGCGATCGACCACCGACTGCGCTATGCCTTCACTTGCCGGCAGGTGATCGACGGTGCGGTCCGCGAAGGTGTTGCGAGCGCGGCCGCCCGGTGCATGAGTTTGCGGCGCGCCGACGTTGCCGACGCGATTCTGGCAACCGGCCGTGACCTGGAGAATGAACTGCGTTTCCTGCTTGAGCAGGAGCGGCCTGACGGCCGGGGGCGGCCGATACTGCTGGCCGCCGCGGCTGAGGAGCGGCTGGCCCGTCTGTGCGTGGCGATGGTGTGGTTCGAGGAGGTCTACCGCTCCGGCGCCCTGTACCCGGGGTCAGCTATTGCGTGCCTGGCCGCCGAGCTGACGTTGCCCGCATTGCTCGCCCAGGTCCCCGACTACGTCATAGACGACCTCACGGCGCAGGTACGGCTCGCGCAGAACGCTCTCAGTGAGTTGCGAGCCGGCACCGAGGCCGAGGAGTGCTACTCGGGGCCCATCTTCGCCGGCTCACGCGCGGTGGGCGGCGCGGACGCGGACCTGATCGCCGGCCGACTACTGCTGGACTTCAAAGCGCTGAAGGATCCAGCCCGTCTCCCGCCTGCGGCGGCATATCAGTTGGCCGGATACGCGTTGCTGGACTTCGAGGATCTCTACCGTCTGGAGCGGGTCGGCTTCTACCTCACCCGCAGCGGGCAGCTCATCACCTGGGGACTGGGGGAGTTCACGGGCTTGCTGGGTGCACAGATTCCGGTGCCCGAACTGCGGTCTGAGCTGTCCGGCCGCCTCGCTGGCGAAGATCCGGACGCCGAGGCGTAATCGGGCGCTGGCGCTGTTTCCAGGATGCAACCGCGCGCGGGATGAGGGCCCCGCGCGGCCGCACCGCGAACAGGCCACCGTCAGGGCGCACCCCGCCCCGGACAGCACCACCTCCCCGCCCGTGCCCGACATGCTTCCCGCCGTCCGGCTGACTTTGTACCGCGCCAACCCGACGCCTACCCCATCCACTCCCGCGCGTTACATAAAGTCGTCCCCTAGTTATGTACCGGAGGGGTAGACTTACTCTCAGGCGTTACACCTTGCTGCGGTACGTGACCGACCGCTGCCCAACCACCTCTTCTGCTGCTGGAGTTGTCCGTGTCCTCCTCGCGTTCCTCGTCCGCAGCCAAGACCGGTGCGGCCCAAGGCCTCGTTCTGCCCCCTGCCGAGAACCCGGTCTGGACCGGTGTGCCCCTCGCACTGCGCCAGAACCTGTCCGGACACGCCCACCGCCTGGTGAATCCGCCGCGCGGCGGACTGGCGGAGAAGTCCGGCCGCCCACTACGCCTGGCGCTGAGTGCCGCCGCCAAGATGCGTCCCACCGGCGCGCACTGGCACGTGCTGCTCACCGCCCCCCGCTCTGCGTTCGGCGGCCCCATCAGCGACCGCGCCGAGCGGGCGTACGAGGTGCTGCAGCAGGTGGCCGACGAGTACCTGGGCCCCACCCTGGCCGCCGCTTCCACGGCCACAGCCGAGCCGGACGTCCCTGCCGCCGTGCCATCAGTCACCATCCCGGGCACGACTGCTGCCGGGTCCGCTCTGGTTTCAGATAGCGGCACGTCCCCTGGCAGCGCTGCGGAGACACCCGCCCCGACCGAGCCCGTCACGTCGGCGCCCGGCGGGATGGGCGCCGACGATTCCAACCAACCTGCGACTACCACGTCCGCCCCGATCCCGTCGGCGCCTGTCCCGCCTGTGCCCGCCGCTGCCCCAGCCACACTCCATCAGGCCCGCGCCAAACTGCCCGAGTTGATCCGCGCCGCCACCAACGGCACCCCCACCCCCCTGACGGCCCGAGACACCGACCACGCTCTCCTGACCACCCCCCATGCCGCCACCGCACGCGGCTGGGACCTCACCCACGCCCCCGTCCACGGGATCGCCGAGGCCCGCAAGAAACTCGGCGACCTCATCCACGAAGCCGCCCACGGCCACCCCCAGATCCTGCGCCGTCACACCACCCCCGTCGCCGTGCTGCTCCCCGCCACCACGCCAGCCCCGGTCGCCGCGCCCACGCTCGTACCGGAGCCGGCAGGTTCCACCACCGCCCCCGCCGCTCCCGGTACTGCGCCAGCCACGGTGGCGCAGCCTGCGTACCCGGGCCCCGCCGCCCTGCCTGCTGGCCCCGCCCCGGCGGCCACTGCGGCGAGCGAGCCGGTCCCGGCCGTGCAGCTTGCGCACCCGGGCGCTACAACCCCGCCTGCCGGGACCGCCCCCACCACCGGCATCGACGAGACCGCGGTCGCTGCCAACAGCCCCGTCGCGCCGCACGTGTCACGTCGTCTTGCCCCTCTCCACAAGGCCTTCGATGCTCTCCTGACTCCCACTACCCTGCCCGCCGACGCCCCCGCTGCCGTGTGTGGCCTACCGACCGGCATTCCCAGCCTCGACCACGCCCTCGGCGGCCTCCAGCCCGGCCGCTTCTACCTCGTCGCCGCCGCCCCCGGCACCGGCGGCAGCCTCCTCACCACCACCGCAGCCCGCACCACCGCCCTCGACCACCACCAGCCCGTCCTCTACGCCGCCTCCGGCCTCACCCGCGCCACCGTCGCCGCCCGGATCGTCGCCGCCCACCTCGCCGTCGACTACCGCCGCCTGCGCGCCGGCCAGCTCACCGACACCGAACAGGCCGACGTCGCCGCCCTCCACCACGACCTGGCCGCCGCTCCCCTCTACATCGACGACGGCACCGACCTCACTGCAGCCGCCATCGCCGAGACCATCGCCGACCTCACCGGCACTGCCCTCCTCGTCGTCGACCGCCTCCAGGCCGCCGACGACCCCCACCTACCCCTGTCCGGCCCCCGCCTGACCGACGCCGCCCAGACCCTCGCCCACCTCGCCCGCACCCACCACCTCCCGGTCCTCGCCGCCCTCGACACCGACCACCCCGACCTGATCAACACCCTCGGCCTCGACACCGTCCTGCACCTCACCCCCGACCCCGACCACCCCCACCACCGCGTCCAACTCGCCATCACCGAACGCGACCTCGGCCTCCAGACCACCCTCACCCTCCACGCCGACCGAGCCCACGCCCGCCTCACCGACCCCACCGACTTCGACCCCTACGCCCACAACCCCGAACCCCTCGAGCAGACCGACCCCGAGCCCACCCCCCAGGCCCCCGCCGCGCCCGGAGCCTCCGCCTGGCCGCCCGTAGCAGTCCCCGGCCGCTCCACACCCCCCGCAACCAGCGAGCCGACCAGCACCCCGCACACACCCGCGCCAGAACCCACTCCAGCCCCCGCGACCACCACCAGCGACCCCGCGCCGCACCACACCCAGCCGCCACGCACCACCGCCAGCAGCGGCACCTACGCCGGCCGCGACTACTCCCACTACACCGGCCAGATCACCCGCGCGGTCGACCAGGCCCTCCAGGAGCACGGCGGCGACGTCGAAGCCGCCACCGCTGCCCTGGTGAAAAAGGCCGTGCCCGACGCCATGGCCCTATTCAAAGAAACCCGCGTCGGCTCGAATTACGACCACACCGTCTATCCGGAACTCCTTGAAATTCTCCGCAAAAAAACCAAGGACGGCTCAGACGAAATCTGGGAAGGACGCCACAACTGGACCAACACCCACCTCACCGACCAACTCAACACCGGCGCCCTGGACCCCGTCACCGTCGACGCCCTCGACACCAACGCCTCCTATCTGGCCGCCTTCAAGACCCATCTGCCCATCGGCGCCCTCAGGCACGACCCCCACGGCGGCTTCGACCCCAAACTCTCCGGCGTCCACCTCCTCACCCAGCGCTCCACCTGGCACCACCCCCACCTCCCCGACCCCATCGGCAACCGCCGCGAGACGGGCCCCGTCGTCCTCACCGACGCCACCATCCGCCTCCTCATCCGCTGCGCCCGCTACGACCTGTGCGACCAGCCGGTGATCGCCGAGAGCTGGACCAGCGGCGCCAGCGAAGGCCTGCTGGAGAAATTCCGCCGCGTCCTCACCGAAGCCCGCCACACCGCCCTTAAACGCGAAGCCGCCGGATACGCCGACGGAACCGTGACGGTCGAATACGTCAAGGCTATGTACTCGAAATTCACCTCCACCCTCGGCGAATCAAACGCCAACCTCGAAATCCGCCGACCCGAGTGGATGCACATCATCCGCTCCCAAGCATTCGCCAACCTCTGGTACAAAGCCCACCGCGCCCACAGAGAAAGCCTCACCGTCGTCCGCGTCCGCGGCACGGACGAACTCCACGTCACCGGCGGAGACTGGCGTACCGTATTCACCGAAGGCCGCAGCCCCGCCGAAATGAAACTCAAGAACCAGTACACCCTGCCGAGGAAGACCACCGCCTGATGTCCACCGACGGATGGAAGAACTTCGGAAAATACGGCGCCAACCGCGACCCCGGAAACATCCACGGCAAATACGCCCTCGGCCGCGCCCTCGAAGACACCCTGGAACGCATGATCATCCATGGCGGCATCAGGTCCCCCGCCAGCACCCGCCGCGGCCTCATGGCCCGCATGAACTACCTCACCACCACCGGCGGCGGCGCCCAGGCCATGGCCGAAGCCGGCATCACCGCCACCCGCCCCACCATCCGCGCTTGGACCAGAGGCACCCGACACCCCCGCCCCGAGAACCAGGAAGCGATCGACACCGCCTACTGGAACCTGCGCGCCACCAACATCCTCAACAACCCCGGCGCCCTGAAACAGCACCTCAACCGCGGCGGCCACGGCACCGAACTGGAGATCCACCCCGTCAACCAGGACGTCGTCGAGGCACCGCGGCGCCGCAGCAACCTGCGCGTACGCCGCTTCCAAGTCCGTTACATCTGGGATGACGCGGTCGACGCCTTCGTCGCCGGCGACGTCGCCGGGCTCGAAGAGATCTGGGACGACATCATCGGCGAGCTCGACTCCGACTGGGGCGCCTACACCTACGTCTCCCACATCGGCCTCGGCGCCTGACCGGCCGGCCCGGCCGGCCCGGCCGGCCCGGCCGCCTCCAATTGGCCGGCCCGCAAATCCCTTCCCCACCCCCGGCGCCCTCCTCACGCTCTGCCTCGCACTGCAGAAAGACCTCACCACCGGAAAGCGCGAAAGACAGACCTAGCAATTCTCCACGTTCCGGGATGAGAATTCAGGCGGCAGAGAAGGCCGGTACATAACATATCCCCCCGGCAACAGCGTGAGAATGTAACGCCATTCGCAAACCCAGGTACATAATCAACGCCCACCCCCAATAGCCCGTTGTTCCAATTGCTAGAATTACCAAGAGGTCTAGATCTCTTGGAGAGAGGGACTGTAACGAAAAGTCACCGTTACAAAACTTGCGCGGTACGCAACGACGTGACATAATCAGGTACACAAGACGCCGACACCGGGAGCCCGACACGATGTGCAAGTGCGGATCAGACACCTACACGGGCCACGTGGAGCGCACCGGCCAGGGCTACCCGGCTCACGTCTACATGGGCCACTACTGGGCCCCCAGGGATGACCGATAGGGCGAGCTCGCAGTACGCGGCTGGCACCGCAGACGCTGACTCAGCGCTCCCGAAAGATGTAACGGCGCCCCGGAGCGCCACCCCCTCCACCTAGCCAGCGCTCTTGAGTCGCGGAGCGACGTTACAACTGTCCGTCGCGTAGTGACGGCGCGTCATGTCTCCGGAGGAGACGGCGCG